>LNEW01000164.1 GCA_001464375.1 Rhodospirillales bacterium Ga0074136
CTTCGCGAACCCCTCGTGCTGCGCCGCGCGCACCGCGCGCGCCACCATCTCGGTCATCGAGTGGATCTCTGACACTTCCAAAGGATGCACCCCCCAGATCACCGCCATCCGCCGCGCCGTCACCCCGGATGATGTCAGCCCCAGGATCGGGCAGCCCGGCCGCTCCCGCGCCACCCGCAGCGTGGTCGTCCCGGTCGAGGAGAAGGTCGCGATCACCTCGGCGTCGATCGTCTCGGCCACCTGGCGCGCGGCGGTGGAGATGGCGCCGGCGCTGGTGCGTTCCGGCGCGGGGCGGGATGCGTCGGTGATGCGCCGCCAGTCGGGGTCCTGTTCCACCCGCGCCACGATGCGGTCCATCATGTTCACCGCCTCGTAGGGGTATTGGCCGGCGGCGGTCTCGGCCGAGAGCATCACGCAATCCGCCCCGTCGAACACCGCGGTGCCGACGTCGCTGACCTCGGCGCGCGTCGGCGATGGCGCGGTGATCATGGATTCCAGCATCTGCGTGGCCACCACCACCGGCTTGCCCAGGGCGCGGGCGGCGCGGATGATGCGCTTCTGCACCAGCGGCACGTCCTCGGGCGGCAGTTCCACGCCCAGGTCGCCGCGGGCGACCATGACGCAGTCGGCCAACGCCAGGATGCCGTCGAGGTTCTCGACCGCCTGGGGCTTTTCCATCTTCACCATCACCCAGGCGCGGCCGGCGGCGATGGCCTGGGTCTCGGCCACGTCCTCGGGGCGCTGGACGAAGGACAGGCCGATGTATTCGATGCCGAGGGGGAGGACGAAGTCGAGGTCGGCGCGGTCCTTGGCGGTCAGCGCCGGGATGGGCAGCGCCACGTCGGGCACGTTGACGCCCTTGCGGTCCGACAGCGTGCCGCCGACGACGATGGTGGTTTCCAGGTGGTCGGGGCGGACATGCGTGACGCGCAGGCGCAGCTTGCCGTCGTCCAGCAGCAGGGAGGTGCCGATCTGCGCGGCGGCGATGATCTCGGGGTGCGGCAGGTTCACCCGCCGCACGTCGCCGGGCGAGGGGTTGAGGTCGAGGCGGAAGGGCTGGCCGGTCTGCAGCGAGACGCGCCCGGCCTGGAATTTCCCGACGCGGAGTTTCGGGCCCTGCACGTCGGCCAGGATGCCGATGGGGCGGCCGACCTTGCGTTCGACCTCGCGGATCATGGTGATGCGGGCGGCGTGGTCTTCGTGGGAGCCGTGGGAGAAGTTGAGGCGGAACACGTCGGCGCCGGCGCGGTAGAGGCGTTCGATGATCTCGGTGGTGGCGGAGGCCGGGCCGAGGGTGGCGATGATTTTCGTGCGGCGGCGGCGGCGGAGCGGCGGGCGGGCGGCCATGCGGGGCTGTCCTTCGGGCTTGGGCGGTGGCGGGGCCGTGAGGTCCGGGCGCAGCGCCGTGGGGGCCAGGCCGAGGATGCGGGCGACGTCGATGACGCGTTCATCGGGCACGCGCTTCCATTGGGAGACGGCGGCGGTGGAGATGCCGAGCTCGGTCGCGATGCGGGTGATGGCGCCGCGGCGGGCGAAGATGTCTTCGAGGGTGGGGTCGCGCATGGGCGTGGCTTATCATGACTAAGCCGGCCGCGGCTTGTGCAAAGTGCGCCTTAGTATTCGTAAGCAAGGGCGCGGGCGCGGGGCGTCAGGCTATCAGGATGGCGCGGAAGTCGTTGACGTTGGTCAGCGTCGGGCCGGTGGTGACCAGGTCGCCGAGGGTGGCAAACAGGCGGTGGCTGTCGTGGGCGGCGAGCAGGGCGCGGGGGTCGAGGCCGGCGGCGCGGGCGCGGGCGAGGCTGTCGGGGGTAGTGATGGCGCCGGCATTGTCGTCGGAGCCGTCGATGCCGTCGGTATCGGCCATCAGCGCCCAGATGCCTGGGTTGCCGGCCAGGGCGAGCGTGCAGCCGAGCAGGCATTCGCCGTTGCGTCCGCCACGGCCGGGGGGGCTGGCACGGATGGTGACGGTGGTCTCGCCGCCGGAGAGCAGCACGCAGGGGGCGGGCAGGGGGTGGCCATGGGCACCGGCGGAGAGCGCGATGCCGGCCAGCGCGGTGCCGAGTTCGCGCGCCTCGCCCTCCAGCGCGTCGCCGAGGATGAGGGGCGTGAGGCCCAGCGCGCGGGCTTCGGTGGCGGCGGCTTCCAAAGCAAGGCGCGGTGTGGCGATGAAGCGGTAGTCGGGCGTGGGCAGGCGCGGGTCGCCGGGCTTGGGGCTTTCATCGGCGCCGGCTTTCAGGTGCGCCACCACGGCCGGCGGCAGGGCCATGCGGTAGTGGGCGACCAGCGCGCGCGCCTGGTCGAAGGTGGACGGGTCGGGCACGGTCGGGCCGGAGGCGATCACCGTTGGGTCGTCGCCAGGCACGTCGGAGATGGCGAGGGTGATCACCCGCGCCGGATGCGCGGCCGCCGCCAGCCGCCCGCCGGAAAACGCCGAGAGGTGGCGGCGGATGCAGTTCATTTCGTGGATGGTCGCACCCGAGGCCAGCAGCGCGCGGTTGACCGCGATCAGGTCCGCCAGTGTCAGGCCGGGCGCGGGCAGGGTGGTCAGCGATGATCCGCCGCCGGAGACCAGGAACAGCACCAGGTCGCCGGGGCCGGCGGCTTGCGCCAGCGCCAGCATGCGGCGCGCGGCGGCCGCGCCTGCTTCGTCGGGGACGGGGTGGGCGGCTTCGGCGACCTCGATGCGCGTTGTCGGGTGGCCGTGGCCGTAGCGGGTGACGACCAGGCCGTGCAGCGGCACCTCGGGCCAGGCGGCCTCGACGGCGGCGGCCATGACGGCGGCGGATTTGCCGGCCCCCAGCACCAGGACGCGCCCGGCCGGCGGGTCGGGCAAATGGCGGGCCAGCACGGTGCGCGGGTCGGCGGAGGCCACCGCGGCGTCGAACAGGCGGCGCAGCGCGGCGCGGGCGGCCGGGTCGGTCATGGTCATGCGGCGGTATCCCCCGCGTCAGGGTGGGGGATCGGCGCGGCGCCAGCAAGCGCAGCCGTCGCGGGGGTTGCGCGCCGTGGAGGCGGTCCGGAGCAGCGCAGGCGGGGCGGGCCCCGGGCCTCCGCGTGGCGGGTGCGTGGCATCGCACGCCGCGGGCAGGCGTCCATGCTGCGTCGACGATGGCCTGCCTTCGATGTCATCCCGACGACCGCCAGGCACGCTCCGCGCGATGCCGCTTGATCGCGCCGCGCGTGGGCGCATCTTGGCGGGGACAGATCCAGGAGCCCGACCATGCCCGACCCGATGAAGGAAGCCGACCTCGCGCTCGGTGCCGCCGCCGCGATCGATCCCGCGCTGCGCGACCGGATCGAGGCCGCCGCCTTCCGCAAGTTGGTGCAGCACCTGCGCGAGCGCACCGACGTGCAGAACATCGACATGATGAACCTGACGGGGTTCTGCCGGAACTGCCTGTCGCGCTGGTTCCAGGAAGCCGCCGGCGACCGCGGCGTGGCGCTGGAGACGCCGGCGGCGCGCGAGGCGCTGTACGGCATGCCCTACAAGGATTGGCAGGCGCAGCACCAGAAGGAAGCCTCGGCCGAGCAGAAGGCCGCCTTCGCCGCCGCCAACCCCGGGCATTGAGGGGGGATTGATGGCGCGCACCCCGAAGGCTAAGCCCGCCTCCCTTCAAACGGCGGGCAGGGCGATGTCACAGGCAGCGAAGACCAGCGACAATACCGAGGTCGGCGGCATCGCGGCCGATCGGCTGCGGTCCATCATCGAGCGCGTGGAACGCCTCGAGGAGGAGAAGAAGGCGCTGTCCTCCGACATCAAGGACATCATGGCCGAGGCGAAGTCGGCCGGCTTCGACGTGAAGGTGATCCGCGCCATCCTGCGCATCCGCAAGCAGGAACCGGCGGATGTCGAGGAGCAGGAGACGCTGCTGGACCTGTATCGCCGCGCGCTGGGCATGTGAGCGTGTTCGCGCCGCCCGACGCCGTCACGGGCTGGCACGCGCATGTGTACTACGACGCGGCGACGCGTGACGCAGCCGCGCGACTGCGCGAGGGCATCGCGCAGTCCTTCCCCGATGCGGTGCTGGGGCGCTGGCACGACGTGCCGGTCGGCCCGCACCCGCAGGCGATGTACCAGGTGGCCTTCGCGCCCGCGCTGTTCCCCGTGCTGGTGCCGTTCCTCGCGCTGAACCGGGAGGGGCTGGCGGTGCTGGTGCATCCCGAGACCGGGCGGCAGAAGGCGGACCATCTGCATCACGCGATGTGGATGGGGGCGGTGCTGGCATTGGATGCCAGCGTGCTGCCCGCCTGACGTCGCGTCAGCCGCGCCGGACCAGCGCCACGAAGACCAGCGCGGTGGCGAACATCATCAGGCTGTAGATCGCCGCCGGCACGGCATAGGCGGCATCCAGCCCGAGCGCCGCCACCACCGCGATGGCCAGCGTGCCGTTCTGCAGCCCGCATTCGAGGCACAGCGCGATGCGCTGCGGCCGCGCGCAGCCCATCAGCGCCGTGCCCCAGAAGGCGATCGCCATCATCGCGAGGTTGAGCGCCAGGGCGGCAAGGCCGGCCGCGGCGAAATAGGTCGCGATGTTCTGCCGCTCCGCCCAGATCGCGGCGGCGAGCACCAGGGCGAACAGCACGCCCGAGACCGCCTCCGCCGCCGGCAGCCAGCGTGCCGCCAGCGCCGGCCGCGCCCCGCGCAGCGCCATGCCGAGCACGACCGGGACGACCACGATGCCGAACATGCGCAGCGCGATGCCGGACATCGACATCTCGGCCGTCGCGCCGGCGCCCACGAAGTGGCCGAGGGCGAGGAAGACCACGAGCGGGACCGTCACCATCGCGGCCAGGCTCGTGATCGCCGTGAGCGTCACCGACAGCGCGACATCGCCGCCGGCATAGCGCGTCAGCAGGTTCGAGGTCACGCCGCCGGGCGCGGCCGCGATGATCATCAGCCCGACGGCCAGCGCCGGCGCCGGCGCCCAGGCCACGGCGATGGCGAAGGCGACCGCGGGCAGCAGGATGATCTGCGAGGCGAGGCCGACCAGCACGTCGCGCGGCTGCGTCGCGATGCGCCGGAAATCCGCCAGCCCCAGCCCGAGGCCGAGGGTGAACATGATGGCAAACAGGGCCATCGGCAGCAGGATCTCGGTCGTGACACCCATCGCAAGGCCCCGGGCGGCGCCCAGGGGCGGGCGAGCGCGCCGGCACTCTACATCACGTCGGGCCAGCCGCCGCCTGCGCATCGTGGCTGAGCCGGGACGGCCCGGCGGTGTGGCGCATCCCGACACCGCGCGGCAGCGGACGGATCACGTGGCGGCGGTGCTGCCGCTGGACACGATGCGCCTGCCGGAGCGAGGGCGCGCGATGCGGTGCGGGGCGGCGCGCACAACCTAGGCGAGAAGCGGCCGTCGCGCCGGGCAGGGGCGCCGCGTGCGGCGGCCCCCACTGCGACACTGGGCAATCGGCTCGGTCCTGTTCTACCGTTGGTTCACGCGGGTCCGGCCCTGCGCCGCTGTGCAACATCATCGTCATGGAGCAGTCATGCCCTACGCGAGGGACTATTCGGTCATCCAGGTGAAGGCGCTTCTGACCGAATCCGAGAGGTGGGGCGGCCATGGCAAGAGCCTGCACCACGACATCAGCGACCGGGATTCGGTCCGCCTGCACAAGTCGGCGTTCGTGAACTTCGCCGACACGAATGCCGTCACCTCCGTCCGGGAGAATGTCGGGTCCCGTCGCCGGCCGATCTGGCGGTCGCGCGATGTCGGCCTGTACACGGCGACGAAGTCGGACCAGCCCTTCATGGTGGCGCAGGTGCTGAACTCGGCCTTCGGGCAGGCGGCGCTCGGCCTGCTGGACCGCTACGCGCGCAGCCGGATCGTCATCCACGCCTGGTCGATGAAGATGGGCATGGGCATGCCGGAGATGACCATGCGCGTGCCGAGCGGCAACCGCGTGGTGCAGAGCGGCATCGGCCGCATCGTCATGGTCATCGAAGGCGGCTATGCGCAGCTGCATGTCGTCACGGCCTATCCGACCGTCAACACGACCTACAATTTCAAGTTCGGCCCGGCGAACCTGACCCGGCCGCAGAGCCTGCCGGGTGTCGAGCACACCTTCAACAACGGCGCGGTCCGGAAGCTGTGGCAGTGGAGCACCCATGACCAGCAGCACGGCACCCTGGTCCACAAGTGGGGCCGTTGAGGCACCAGCCGGTCCTGCGTTGCGCGCGCCTGTCGCCGGCCGGCCCCTGGTCGGAGACCGGGGGCTGGTCTGGCGGGGCAGTGCGCGCGCCGGCCTGGCCGCGCGCATGGCGGCGGATTGGCCCGCGGGGGACGTGATCCGCGAGCGCGGCATCAGCGTGTATTGAGGTAGGCGATCATGCGCGAGGCCATGACCCCGATCGCTGGTGCCGCTGCCTGGCGTGGCGGGGCGCAAATCGCGGCGCGGGGCTTCTGGCCGCGGCGGCTGGGCGCGGCCGAGGTCGCCGCGCTGGAGGAGGCGGTCGCGGTGGTGAAGGCCGCGGGGCGCGCGCCGCCGGCGCTGGCGCGCGAGCATTTTTCGGTGCCGTCGCTGGCGCCGCTGCTGGCAGAGGTGACGGAGGAACTGGAGAACGGCGCGGGCGTGCTGCGGCTGTCCGGGCTGCCGGTGGAGCGGCTGTCGCGCGAGGATTTGCGCATCCTGTTCTGGGGGCTGTGCGTGAATCTCGGCACGCCGCTGTTGCAGAACACCACGGGCGAGTTCATCGGCGAGGTGAAGGACGAGACCGGCGCGGGGATCGCGGTGACGGGCGGCGGCGCAGGGCCGGTGCCATCGGCGCGGGCGCGGTCGCGGTCGACCGGGCCGCTGCGGTTCCATACCGACAAGTGCGATGTGCTGGCGCTGTTGTGTGCGTCGAACGGGATCGCGGGGGGTGTGTCGCGGGTGGTGTCCACCGTCGCGATCCATGACGAGATGGCGCGGCGGCGGCCGGATCTGCTGGCGGTGCTGTACGAGGATTTCTGGCGGATGCGGCCGGCGGATGAGGAAGGGGCGGGTCACGCGGATCGCGTGTTCCGGATGCCGGTGTTTGCGCGCGGTCCGGGCGGGGCCTTCACCAGCCAGTATTCGCGCACCTATGTGGAGATGGCGCATGCGGAGCCGGGGGTGCCGCCTTTGCGCGCCGAGCAGGTGGAGGCGATGGATGTGCTGGCGGCGCTGGCGGAGGAGCTGTGCGCGGAGGCGCCCTTCACGCCGGGGGATATCCAGCTGCTGAACCAGCACGTGACGTATCACGGGCGCACGGCCTACGCGGATGATGCGGCGGCGGGGGCGCGGCGGGTGTTGTTGCGGGTGTGGCTGGCGGTGCCGGGGAGCCGGGCGCTGCCGGAGGGGCATAGGGTGCAGTGGGGGGCGGTGGAGAAGGGGGCGTTGCGCGGGGGCGCGGTGCTGGGCAGGAGTGCGGTGGCGGCTTGAGCGGCGCGGCGGCGGATGAGGAGCTGATCTTCGAGGCGGTCGTGCTGATGGGGCGCGAGGCGTTGGTCGGGAGCATCATGCGGCGCGTGGGGGCCAAGCACCCGGCCGACCAGTTCATGCCGCGAATGGGCGAGATCGGTCCGATTGCTGCCTGGCGGACCGAGAACGGGTTCCAGTTGCGCCGTTCCGGGCTGTTCAGCATGCCGGTCTGGATCACGCTGGACGCGCGCGTTGACGAGGTCGGCGCGGCGGCGTGTCGCGTGCATGGGCGCGTCGCCTGGGATTCAGGCGTGGCGAGTGTGCGGCGGGACGCGTGGATCATCACGCTCATTTCTGTCGGATGGTGCGTGTTCCTTCTGTCCCATGTGGGCTTGCAGGGCTTGCTCCATCCGATCTCGATCCTGGCCGCCCTGCTGTTCGTCATTTTTCCGACGGTCCAGCTTTACCGCCAATTCTACGCCTCGGCCGTCCGCCGCCGCGCGCCCGAACATCGCCGCTTCCTGGTCGAATGGCTGGAGCGGCTGATCGACGCGCCGGTGACGGTGCGGGTGGGCGGGCGGTCACCGTGAGCGCCGACACCGCGAGCGAAAGCCTGACCTTCGAAGGCACCGTGCCCATGCCGCGCGATGCGCTGATGGCGCTGGTGCTACGGCGCTCAGGGGTAGGGCTGTGTCGGGGCGGATTGCGCCGGCGGCGTAGCGGGCCGCCACGGCGAATCCTGGCCGGACAACGTCTGCGGCTCCGGCTGCATCGCCGGCGTTGGCTTCGGCACCAGCTTCTCGACCAAACGCCGAAGGTCCGCGGGCGTGGTGTGACCGGCCACGACCTCGTGGTAGCCGATGCCCGCGCGTCTCAGGGCCTCCTTCTTGACGGCGTCGCGTGCGGCCGCGGTGCCCTGGTGGTGTCCCGATCCCTGATATTCGATCGCGTGGCGGGGTAGGCACTCCTCATCAATCAGGAGGAGGTCAACGCGCTTGGAGTTGATGCTGGCGAAGGCCGCCGCGTCGTTGCTGCGGAGAACCTCGCCCAGGGAAACCTGCGCCATCACCTGCCAGGTCGGATTGCAGCCTTCCACGCAGCGTTCGAGTTCACGCAGCACGCGCGCCTCGCTTTTGTTCAGCAGCGGTTGCAGGGTGAAGGTGGCGCCCATCACGATGCGCAACTGGTCGGCCGCATCCAGTGGCCGCGGGGCCGGCGGAGTTCCGGGCAAGGCCTGCGATGGCTTGTTCGTGCGGCGCACCCCGTTTCGCTCGCCGAGGCGCCAGGCGTTGCGCTTCCGCCAGGCTTCCCGGCGGAGCCTGGACCGGAACCGTTCGATCCCGATCCCCACACCGATCCCGATGATCCAGATGGCGATCGGCAGAACCGGGTTCTTGAACAGCAGGGTCAAGTCCGGCGGCATGGCGAAACCGTAATCGAATGATGCGCCTCGCCGCTAGTCTTGTCGCGCCTTAGCGGCCCCACGCCGCCGGGTGCGTCCCGAGCGGCACCGCGGGCAGCGTCCAATGCGCCGGCGTCCCGGACAGCTCCGCACTGTGCCGCACCGCCGTCATGCGCCCGAAGCCGCTGTCGCTGTCTTCCAGGAACCGCGCGGCGTCCGCGATCCCCGCCGCCGCCAGCCCGCCCTCGACCCGCCCCAGCCGCTTGATCCATTCCCCCGTGCCCGCCAGCGAGACGCGCACGAGCCACGACCCGCCTTCCTCCGCCCGCCGCAGAAGTGCGGCCATCGCGCCAAACGCCAGCAGGTAGCCCGACGCATGATCCAGCGCCTGGCAGGGCAGGGGCTTCGGCTTGTCCTCGCCGGCCGCGTCGCGTTCGGCGTCGTTGATGCCGTTCGCGTTCTGCACCAGGGAATCGAAGCCGCGCCGCCCGGCCCACGGCCCGTGGTGCCCCCAGGCAGAGAGCGAGACGCAGACGATCCCGGGCTTCAGCGCCGCCAATTCCTCCGGTGCGAAGCCGTGGCCGGCGATCGCACCTGGCCGGTAGCCCTGCAGGAACACATCCGCGCCCGCCACCAAGCCGCGCAGCGCGGCGCGGTCGGCCTGGTCGCGCAGGTCGAGCGAGGCGCAGCGCTTGCCCCGCCCGGTATCCATCACCAGCGCCGGGATCGAGGGCAGATGCGGCGCGGTGATGTGCAGCACCTCGGCCCCGTGTGCGGCCATGGTGCGCCCCGCCACCGGCCCGGCGATGACGCGCGTGAGGTCCAGCACGCGCAGCCCCTCCAGCGGCCGCGCGCCGAGCGGCGGCAGGGGCGTGGGCGGCGCATCGCCGATGCGTTCCAGCACCAGCGCGGGCAGCGCGGCGGCCGCGGCGCCGGCCGGGTGCGCTTCCCATTCCGCCAGGCTGCGCGTCATGGTCGCGACACCGCCGGCGGCGTAGATGGCGGTCTCGGCGTCCTGCGCGGTCCAGGCTTGCAGCGCGGCGGTGACGGCGGCGCGGTCGTAGTCGCAGGCCAGCGTGCGCAGCACGGCCTCGCGGTGATGCGGCAGGTTGGTGTGCAGGCGCAGCCAGCGCCCATCGCCGCAGCGGTGCAGCCCGGCGATGCGGTCCCAACCTTCGTGGACGCTGGCACCGTCGATGCGCAAATGGTGTTCGGAGTGGAATTCGGTGAGCGCGTGCGCGATGTCCAACGCCACGGATTGCGCCGCACCGCCGCGCGCGGCGTGGATGGCCGCGGCTGCCGCGCCGGTCGCGCCGATGGAGGCCAGCGCGGCGGTGCCGATGGCGAAGGTCGAGGGCTGGCACGGGTCAGTGCCGTGGAGCGCGACCTGCGGCATGGCGCGCAGGCCGGCGAGGGTCCAGAGGTCGGCCAGCGCCGCGTCGGGTGTCGTGCTCATGGCGGGAGCGTCGCGCCGTGGGCTTGCCGCGTCCAGCGCCGCGCACCCGCCCCCGCCTTGTGTCGCGCCTTTCGCGCCCGGTGCCTGCGGTCTTCCCGATCGCCGCGCCTCAGCCCGACAGCGCGTCGATCGCCTCCTTGCGCGTCTCGATCACCACCCGCCGCTTCACCTTCATCGTCGGCGTCAGCAGCCCGTTCTCGATGGTGAAGGGGTCCGTCGCGGCGAAGTGGCGGACGCGCTCGATGGTGGGCAGCTTGCCGTTCACGCGGCGCACCGCGTCGCCGATCTTTGCCTCCATGCCCTCGGTCGGGACGATCAGGGCGACCAGCGCGGCCTTGCCCTCGCCGGCGACCAGCGCCTGGTGGATCTCGGGCTCCGCCATCAGCAGGGATTCGATCTTGGCCGGGCTGACCATGTCGCCGCCCAGCGTCTTGATGAAGTCCCGCTTGCGGTCGGTGATGCGCAGGCGGCCATCCTCCAGCACGCCGACATCGCCGGTGTGCAGCCAGTCCCCGGCCGCGCCCTCGATGGGCTTCAGCGCGGCGGCGGTGGCGTCCGGGTTGCCCCAGTAGCCGGTCATGACCAGGTCGCCTTGGATCAGCACCTCGCCATCCTCGGCGATGCGGCAGGCCACGCCCTTGAGCGGCGGGCCGACGGTGTGGCGGTGGTTGTCCCAGGGCAGGTTGACGCTGACCACCGGGCCGGCCTCGGTCTGGCCGTAGCCCTGGATGACCGGCAGGCCCAGCGCGATGAAGAAGCCCGACAGATCGGGGTCGAGCCGCGCGCCGCCCGAGACCATGGCCTGCAGGCGGCCGCCGAAGCGCGCGCGGGTCTTCTCGCGCACCAGCCTGTCCAGCACCGCGTCCTGCAGCCGGTCCAGCAGGCCGAGCGGCGGGCCGTCCATCCGGCGCAGGCCGAGCGCCACCGCGCGGTCGAACAGCGCGCGCTTGAACGGCTTCTCCTTCTCGAGCCCCGCCAGGATGCGCCCGCGCAGCACCTCGAACAGCCGGGGCACGGCGGTGATCACGGCGGGCTGGATCTCGGCGAGTTCGTGGGACAGTCGGTCGGCGCCGCGCGAATAGACCACCTCCAGCCCGAGCGATGGCAGCAGGAAGCCGCCCACCGTGTGCTCGTAGGAATGCGACAGCGGCAGGAAGGACAAATAGCACTTGCCCGACAGGCCCAGCCGTTCGGCCAGCGGCACCACGCCGTCGCGGTTCGCCAGCAGCGCGCGGTGCGGCAGCATCACGCCCTTGGGCAGCCCGCCGGTGCCCGAGGTGTAGATCAGGCAGGCGAGGCTTTCGGAGGATGCGCGTTCGGCCTCGGCGGCCAGCGCGGCGGGGTCGGCGGGGGTGGCGATGGCCTCGGCCCAGGCGTGGCCGGCCAGGCCGGCGGCGCTGGGCGGGTCCTCGCAGCACACCAGCAGATCGAGGCCGTTCGCCAGGGCGGCGCCTTCCAGCACCTTCTCGGCCAGCTTGCGGGTCGAGACCACCGCCGCGCGCGCCCCGGAATCGCGCAGGATATGGGCGTGGTCGCCGGCGAGGTTGGTGGTGTAGGTCGGCACCGTCACCGCGCCGATCGCCATGATGGCGGTGTCGGCGATGGGGAATTCGGGGCGGTTCTCGCTGACCAGCAGCACGCGGTCGCCCGGCGCGACGCCGCGGGCGCGCAGGAAGGCGGCGACCGACGCCACCTGCACGGCGAAGTCGCCCCATTTCAGCGACCGCCAGGCGCCGTCCTGCCAGTGGCGGAACAGCGGCCGGTCGGCCCATTCCGCCGCGCGCGACAGCATCATGGCCGGCAAGGTCGGCCAGCGGCCCGGCGCGTACGGCATGGTTTCTCCCCAGTTCGGCGTCCCGGTCGCATGGTGCTGTGGCGGCGGCGCTTGGCCAAGCCCTCGATTGGCCTATATGGGCAACGTGACCAGCACCCATCTGCCGACCCCGCTCCGCGCCCCCCTCGATGCCGCAGCCGCGCCTGGCGCGCTGCCGGTGTGGGACCTGTCCGACCTCTATGGCGCGCCGGATGACCCGCGCCTGGCCGCCGACCTCGACCGGATCGAGCGCGAGGCGCGCGCCTACGAGGCGCGGCTGGCAGGCAAGCTCGCCGCGCTGCCGGGCGATGCGCTGGCGCGGGCGATCTCGGACTACGAGGCGATGTGGGAGGGGCTGGGCCGCGTATCCTCCTATGCCGGGCTGGTGTTCAGCGGCGATGCGCAGGACCCGGCGAATGGCCGCTTCTACCAGACCATGCAGGAGCGGGTGACGACCATCTCCTCCCACCTGCTGTTCTTCACGCTGGAGCTGAACCGGCTGGAGGACCACGCGCTGGAGACCAAGGTCGGCGGGTCGGCCGCGCTGGCGCATTGGCGGCCCTGGCTGCGCGACCTGCGGGTGTTCCGCCCGCACCAATTGTCCGACGAATCCGAAAAGCTGCTGCACGAGAAGGAAGTGGCCGGCCGGTCCGCCTGGGTGCGGCTGTTCGACGAGACCATCGCCACCATGACGGTGCGGGTGGGCAGCGAGGACCTGACCGTTTCCGCCGCGCTGAACCGGCTGTCGGACCGTGACCGCGCGGTGCGCGCGCAGGCCGCGCAGGGTGTCTCGGCGGCCTTCGGCGACCGGGCGCGGCTGTTCACGCTGATCACCAACACGCTGCTGAAGGACAAGGAGATCGAGGATACCTGGCGCCAATACCCGCGCCCGGGGTCCTACCGGAACCGGTCGAACATGGTCGAGGACGAGGTGGTGGACGCGCTGGTCTCCGCCGTGCGCCAGTCCTTCCCGCGGCTGTCGCATCGCTACTACGGCATGAAGGCGAAGTGGCTGGGGCTCCCGAAGCTGCAGCATTGGGACCGCAACGCGCCGCTGCCCGAAGAGGATGACCGCCTGGTGCCCTGGCCCGAGGCGGTGGAGCGCGTGCTGAATTCCTACGCCGCCTTCAGCCCGGAACTGGCGCAGGTGGGCCGGCGCTTCTTCGACAAGCCATGGATCGACGCCGCGCTGCGGCCGGGCAAGGCGTCAGGCGCCTTCGCGCACCCGACCGTGCCCTCGGCGCACCCGTACCTGCTGCTGAACTACCACGGCAAGCCGCGCGACGTGATGACGCTGGCGCATGAGCTGGGGCATGGCGTGCACCAGATCCTGGCCGGGGCGCAGGGCTACCTGATGTCCTCGACGCCGCTGACGCTGGCCGAGACGGCGTCCGTGTTCGGCGAGATGCTGACCTTCCGCGCCGTGCTCGATGCCGAGACCGATCCGCGCCGCCGCCGCGCCATGCTGGCCGGCAAGGTCGAGGACATGCTGAACACGGTGGTCCGCCAGATCGCCTTCTACCGTTTCGAGACGCTGCTGCACGACGAACGCCGGAAGGGCGAGCTGAGCAGTGAGCGCATCGCCGAATTGTGGATGCAGGTGCAGCACGAGAGCCTGGGCCCGGCCTTCGAGTTCACGCCGGATTACGGCGTGTACTGGGCGTATATCCCGCATTTCGTGCATTCGCCCTTCTATGTGTATGCCTACGCATTCGGGGATTGCCTGGTGAATGCGCTGTATGGCGTGCATGCCGAGGGCGGGGTGCAGGATTTCGAGGCGAAGTACCTGGCGATGCTGCGCGCCGGCGGCACAAAGCGGCACCAGGAACTGCTCGCGCCCTTCGGGCTGAACGCGGCCGACCCGGCGTTCTGGATGAAGGGGCTGGATGTGATCTCCGGCTTCATCGACGAATTGGAAGCCGCGGATGGCTGACCGCGAGGGCAGCACGATCTTCGGGGAGGCGCGGCGGATGCTGCGCACCTCCGGCGCGGTCGGTGGCATCGCCGCGCGCTTCGCCGGGCAGCGCTTCCTGGGCATGAAGGCCGACAAGGCGGCGCATGCCGAGGACCTCAAGGCCATCCTGGGCGGGCTGAAGGGCCCGATGATGAAGGTGGCGCAGTTCCTGTCCACCGTGCCGGACGCGCTGCCGCCGGAATACGCCAAGGAACTGGCCACGCTGCAGGCCAATGCGCCGGCGATGGGCTGGCCCTTCGTGCGCCGGCGGATGGGCAGCGAACTGGGTCCCACCTGGGAATCCCGCTTCGCATCCTTCGAGCGCGAGGCCGCCGCCGCCGCGTCGTTGGGCCAGGTTCACCGCGCGGTGATGCATGACGGCACGCGGGTGGCCTGCAAGCTGCAATACCCCGACATGGCGTCGGTCGTGGAAGCCGACCTGCGGCAGTTGAAGATCGCGCTGGCGATCTTCCGCCGCATGGACAGCACGCTGGAGAACGAGGAAGCCTTCATCGAGCTGTCGGACCGGCTGCGCGAGGAGCTGGACTACCAGCGCGAGGCCGCGCAGCAGCGGCTGTACGGCAAGATGCTGGCGGGCGTGCCGGGCGTGCGCGTGCCGGTGCCGGTCGAGGACTTGTCCACCCGCCGGCTGCTGACCATGACCTGGCTCGATGGCCGCGCCATCCAGGCGCGCATCGACGAGGACCCGCCGGCCGAGGAGCGCGCCGCCTATGCGCGCGCGCTGTTCCGCGCCTGGTACGTGCCGCTGTACGGCTATGGCGTGATCCATGGCGACCCGCATCTGGGCAACTACCAGGTGCGGTCGGACATGCCGGAGAATGGCGGCTGGGGGATCAACCTGCTCGATTTCGGGGTGGTGCGGATTTTTCCGCCATCCTTCATCGGCGGCGTGATCATGCTGTTCGAGGCGATCCGCGACGGGGATTTCGACAAGGCGGCCGAGGCGTACCGCATCTGGGGGTTCAAGAACCTCAGTCGCGAGACGATCGAGGTGCTGAATATCTGGGCGAAGTTCCTCTACGAGCCGCTGCTGGATGACCGGGTGCGGCCGATCCAGGTGGATGACGACCCGCAGGTCGGACGGCGGATCGCGGAGCAGGTGCATGCGGGGCTGAAGCGCACCGGCGGCGTGCGGGTGCCGCGGGAGTTTCCGTTGATGGACCGCGCGGCGATCGGGCTGGGGTCGGTATTCCTGCGGCTGGGCGCGCGGCTGAACTGGCACGAGTTGTTCCAGGAGTTGATCCAGGGCTTCGATGTGCAGGTGCTGGCGCAGAAGCAGGCGGTGGCGCTGGCGGAGGCGGGGTTGCCGGATCCGCATCCGGCAGCGTGACTGGCCGGGGCGGGGCGCCGACGCCACGCCCCCGGCGCCAAGCGCCATCGATGGTGCCGCCCCCCTTGAAAATCCGCTGCCGCACCATTGGTCGACGCTCCCGGGCATCGCGGCCTGCGCACCGCGCCGGGCGGGGGATCGGCGCTGGACAGCCCGCCGTCCCACGGGTAGTTGCGCTGCACCAATCTGGCGCGTGGGGGTGTCTCCGAATGCGTGTGGCGATCCTGAAGGAACGGCGGAACGGGGAAACCCGCGTCGCCGCAACGCCCGAGACGGTGAAGAAATACATCGGCCTGGGGCTGGATGTGGCGGTCGAGGCGGGCGCGGGCCTGGCCTCCGGCTTCGTCGACAGCGGCTATGCCGAGGCGGGGGCGACCATCGCGGCCGATGCCGCCGCGGCGCTGGAGAGTGCCGGCATCGTGCTGGTGGTGCGCGCGCCTGACGCGCCGCTGCCGAGGGGCGCGCTGCTGATCGGCACGCTCGGCGCCGATGCGGCCGCCGCGGCCGCCTTCGCGGAGGCGGGCATCGAGGCCTGTTCCATGGAACTCCTGCCGCGCATCACCCGCGCGCAGTCGATGGACGTGCTGTCCTCCCAGGCGAACCTGGCGGGGTATCGCGCGGTGATCGAGGCGGCGACCGCCTACGACAAGGGCTTCCCGATGATGATGACGGCGGCCGGCACGGTGCCCGCCGCCAATGCGTTCATCATGGGTGCGGGGGTGGCCGGGCTGCAGGCCATCGCGACCGCACGGCGGCTGGGCGGGCGCGTCTCCGCGACCGATGTGCGGCCGGCGGCGAAGGAGGAGATCAAGTCGCTCGGCGCGTCCTTCGTCGGCTACGAGGACGAGGAGAGCAAGGCGGCGCAGACGGCGGGCGGCTACGCCAAGCAGCTGTCGCCGGAATTCTACGCCAAGCAGGCCGAAGTGGTCGCGACGCACATCGCCAAGCAGGACGTGGTGGTGTGCACCGCGCTGGTGCAGGGCCGCAAGGCGCCGATCCTGGTCACCGCCGCGATGGTGGCGTCGATGAAGCCGGGCTCCGTCGTGGTGGACCTCGCCGCCGATGCCGGCGGGAACTGCGCGCTGACCAGGCCGGGCGAGCTGTTCGTCACCGAGAACGGCGTGAAGATCCTGGGCTTCACCAACTGGCCCGGGCGGCTACCGGCGGCAGCCTCCGCGCTGTACGCGCGCAACCTGCTGACCTTCCTGTCCACCTTCTGGGACAAGGAGGCGAAGGCGCCGAAGCTGCCGGAGGATGATGACATCGTGAAGGGTGTCACGCTCACGCGCGGCGGCGCCGTGGTCCATCCGCTGATGCAGCCGGCGTCGTAGGGAGCGCACCGATGAACCCGAACCAGATCGCCAACGAGGCGCAGACCATCGCCGAGCGCGCCGCGGCCCTGGCCGAGACGGCGCGCCGCATGGCCGAGGCCGCGGCCCCGGCGGCCGAGGCCATCTCGCCCTTCCTGTATCTGCTGACCATTTTCCTGCTGGCCTGCTTCGTGGGCTACCACGTGGTGTGGAACGTGACGCCGGCGCTGCATTCGCCGCTGATGGGCGTGACCAACGCGATCTCCTCGGTGATCGTGGTGGGTGCGATCCTGGCGGCCGGGCATGCCGAGAGCGGCGTGGCGCGCACCTTCGGCTTCCTCGGCGTCACGCTGGCGGCGGTGAACATCTTCGGCGGCTTCATGGTGACCAGGCGCATGCTCGCGATGTTCAAGAAGAAGGGGAGCTGACGCCATGGGCACGACGCTCTCGACCATTGCGTACCTGGTCGCATCGGTCCTGTTCATCCTGGCCCTGCGCGGGCTGAGCCACCCCGAGACCAGCCGGCAGGGCAACCTGTACGGCATGATCGGGATGGGCATCGCGATCTTCGCGACCATCTTCAAGGGCGGGGTCGATTTCGGCGGCTTCATGCTGATCGTGGCGGGCCTGGCGATCGGCGGCACCATCGGCACGGTGCTGGCGCAGCGCATCCAGATGACGTCGCTGCCGCAGCTGGTCGCCGCCTTCCATTCGCTGGTCGGCATGGCGGCGGTGTTCGTGGCGGCGGCGGCCTTCTACAGCCCCGAGAGCTTCGGCATCGGCATCCGCGGCAACATCAAGGCGGTGTCGCTGATCGAGATGTCGCTCGGGCTTGCGATCGGTGCCATCACCTTCTCGGGGTCGGTCATCGCGTTCCTGAAGCTCGATGGGCGGATGTCGGGCGCGCCGATCACCTTCGAGAACCAGCACAAGCTGAACGCCATCCTGGGCGGGGTGCTGCTGCTGCTGGTGATCCTGTTCGTCGCCACCGGCTGGGGCTTCCTGTTCTGGGCCATCGCGCTGCTGTCCTTCGCGCTGGGCTTCCTGCTGATCATCCCGATCGGTGGTGCGGACATGCCCGTGGTCGTGTCCATGCTGAACAGCTATTCGGGCTGGGCGGCGGCGGGCATCGGCTTCACCATCGGCAACCTGCTGCTGATCGTGACGGGCGCGCTGGTGGGTGCCTCGGGTGCGATCCTGTCCTACATCATGTGCAAGGGCATGAACCGCAGCATCATCAACGTGCTGCTGGGCGGGTTCGGGTCCGATGGCGGCGTGGCGGGGCCGGGCGGCGGCGATGCCGACCGGCCGCCGGTGAAGGCCGGCTCGCCCGAAGACGCCGCCTACATGATGAAGAACGCGCAGAAGATCATCGTGGTGCCGGGCTACGGCATGGCGGTGGCGCAGGCGCAGCAGGTGCTGCGCGAGATGGCCGACCTGCTGAAGAAGGAAGGGGTGGACATCAAGTACGCGATCCACCCGGTCGCGGGCCGCATGCCCGGGCACATGAACGTGCTGCTGGCGGAAGCCAACGTGCCCTATGACGAGGTCTTCGAACTCGAGGAGATCAACCCCGACTTCGCGGATGCCGACGTGGCCTTCGTGATCGGCGCCAACGACGTGACCAACCCGGCGGCCAAGACCGACAAGTCGTCCGCGATCTACGGCATGCCGATCCTGGATGTGGAGAAGGCGAAGACGGTCTTCTTCATCAAGCGCGGCATGGCGAGCGGTTATGCCGGCGTGGACAACGAGCTGTTCTTCCGCCCGAACACCATGATGCTGTTCGGCGACGCGAAGAAGGTGACGCAGGAGATCGTGCAGGCGCTGCAGCGGTAGCTGACGCGCAGGGACGGGCGAATGACGGGCGTCGTGGCCAGGCCACGGCGCCCGTCGCGCGTTCGGCGCGGGTGATGACCGCCCTGCCGTCGGTGACAGGGCCGGCGAGGGCGGCGTAGCGTCAGCCGCGGCGGGCAGGGCGTCCGTCGCCGGCGGGGCGCCGGGGCTGCCGCGGAAGCGCATCTCCGCCGGCCCTGACCGACCTTCCGGGCGGCGGACCAACGGCATCGTGGGAGAGAGACCGAGATGAAAGCGATCCGTGTCCATGCCTTCGGCGGGCCAGATGTCCTGCGCCTGGAAGACGTGAGTGATCCGGTTCCTGGCTCCGGCGAGGTCGTGATCGATGTCCGCGCCGCCGGAATCAATCCCGCCGACACCTACATGCGCAACGGGACCTACGCGATCGTCCCGCCGCTTCCCTACACGCCCGGCGGGGATGCCGGCGGCGTGGTGGCGGCCGTGGGGCCCGGGGTCGCGGAATTCTCTGTCGGGGACCGGGTGTTCGTGGGCACGGCCCTCAGCTTCGACCTGACAGGCTGCTATGCGGAGAAGGTACTGCGCCGCGCCAGCGAGGTCCTGCCGCTGCCCGATGGCGTCAGCTTCGCCGCGGCGGCCGCCTTCGGGGTCTCCTACACCACCGCCCATTATGCGCTGTTCGAAAGGGGCGGTGCCCGTGCGGGGGAGACGGTGTTCATCCACGGCGCCAGCGGCTCGGTCGGCACCTCGGCCATTCAGCTGGCCAGGCGCGCCGGGCTGAAGGTCATCGGCAGCGCGGGCACCGCCACGGGTCTGGCGTTGATCGCCGAGGAAGGTGCGCAACTGGCCGTGGATCACACCCGGACGGGCTATCTGGACGAGGTGCGGGACTTCACCGGCGGCGCCGGGCCGGACCTGGTCCTGGAGATGCTCGCGAACGTCAACCTGGCTGCCGACATGGACCTGGTCGCGAAATACGGGCGGATCATCGTGATCGGCAATCGCGGGGAGATCACCGTCAATCCGCGCGTGGCGATGATGAAGGAACTCGATATCCGCGGGATCGCGCTGTGGAACGCGACACCCGCGCAGGTGAAGCCGATGATGCAGGACATCATGGCAGGCGTGGCGGAAGGTGCCTTGAGGCCGGTCATCGGGCGCGAGATGCCGCTGGCGGATGCGGCGGCGGGGCATGTCGCGGTGCTGGCACCCGGCGCCCATGGAAAGATCGTTCTGGTGCCATAGGCCGCGGCCATGGGGCCGGTCGTGCTGCGCCGGGCGGCGCTGGGCCTGCCTGCCGCGGCGCTGACCAAGGCCCGCGATCCCCTGCCCCCCGCTTCGGCGCGGCGGGTGGCTTCCTCGATGCCGTGGGCGACGGCTGGGGGGGTGGCGGCCAGCGATGCTGATGGCCGCCGTTGGCGGCGCGATCGTCGTGCTGGCCGGGGGCAGGGCTGGTGCGGGAGGGATCCGGCTGCTCGGCTGAAGCGGCGCGTCAGCGCAGCTCCGGCGGCGGCCAGGCCAGGGCGGCCAGCGGGCGGCCCGGCGTGGCGCGCACGAAGTTGGTCCAGGTGCGGCAATCCATCATCAGCCAGCCCTCGGCGGGTGCCTCGCTGACGGCCAGCGGCGGGCAGCGCTGCTGGCGGGCGAAGGCGGCCGCGTCGCGCGCCAGGTTGGCCCGGCGCGACCGCGCGGTGTTCTCCCAGCGCTCCCAGCGCACCATGCCTAGGTCGCGGGCGAGGACGAAGCGTTCGAGGTGGTCGGCGGTGGCGATCGCCCCGCCGCCAAAATGTTCCGAGACGATGGCATCGAAGCGCGCGCTGCCCTGCCGGCCGGTCGCGGCCTCGCGCCAGGGCAGGTCGACCGCGGTGCGGCGCCAGCGCGTCAGGCTTTCATCGAAGCGCGTGGGGCAGGCCGCGGCGGTGGGGGCGATGCGCAGGCGCACCACGCGTTCGGACCAGCCCTGGCCCGGCTGCGGTGCGGCAACGAGCCAGCCCTGCCAGCCCAGGCCCCCCTGGCGGCATTCGGGCGAGAGGAACCACTGCACGCCGCCGCCGCCATCCTCGGTCATGGCGATGAAGGCCGGGCCGGGGGCGAGTGGCACCACCTGGCCGCCATCGCCGCGGCCGCGGTCGAAGGTGCCGAAGCGGCGGCCCTCGCCGGCGCCGAAGTCGAAGGTGTGGATGGCTGCGGGCCGGCCCATCAGCGTGCCGAGCACGGCATCGGAGGCCTGGTAGCCCTGCGGCAGCCCGGAGGCGTGCTCGACCGCCGGCCAGTCGTGGCGGCGATAGGGCATGGGGTCATACTGCTGCTGAGGCACGCGGCGGCGGCAGGCGGTGTCGATGGGCAGGCGGCCGGGCACCACACGCCCGGCGGCATCGAGGCAGGCCGACTGCACCAGCCAGGGTTCGAGCGGCGATTGCGCCGCCGCCGGCGCCACGAGGCCGAGCAGGATCCCGAACAGCAAAAAGCCGCGGATCACGGTGTCCCGTGACGCGGCTGTCTGCCTGGCGCCTCGGCGGCGCTGCCCTTCGCGCGAACGCGAAGGGGACTTCCTCAGAAGCCCTCGCGCTCCAGGCGCTTGCGCTCGACCTTGCGGGCGCGGCGGACGGCCTCGGCGGCCTCGCGCGCGCGGCGCTCGGAGGGCTTCTCGTAGTGGCGGCGAAGCTTCATCTCGCGGAACACGCCTTCCCGCTGGAGCTTCTTCTTGAGGGCCTTGAGGGCCTGATCGACATTGTTGTCACGAACGACGACTTGCACGCGGCGCAACCTCCTGCGCGTTGGATGTGGAAACAGCGAAGGCGAAAAGGCACGGCCGGTCAGCCGGTCCGTGCGCCAGGGCGGAGCCTTAGCATGGATTCGCGGCGCGCCGGAAGCCCTCCCGCATGGGCGCGGCGCCCTATATTGAAGGTGGCGCCACTTCCCAGAGCGCCCGGACCGCCATGGCCATCCTGAAGATCGCCCGCATGGGCCACCCCATCCTGCTGCACCGCGCCGCCGCGGTCGAGGACCCGACCGACCCGGAGATCCGTCGCCTGGTCGCCGACATGGCCGAGACCATGGAGGATGCCGGCGGCATCGGCCTGGCCGCGCCACAGGTGCATGTCGGGCTGCGGCTGTTCGTCTGGCGCACCGGGGCGGGCGGGGTGGCCGCGCTGATCAACCCGGTGCTGGAAGCGGTCGGCGAGGAGACCGAAATCGCCTGGGAGGGTTGCCTGTCCATCCCCGGCCTGCGGGGTTCGGTGCGCCGGCCCGCGCGCATCCGCTTCCGCGGCGTGGACATCGCCGGGCAGCCTGTGGATGGCGAGGCGGCGGGCCTGGTCGCGCGCGTCATGCAGCACGAGACCGACCACCTGGATGGCGTGCTCTATCCGATGCGGATGGAGGATCTGTCGCAATTCGGCTTCACCGAGGAACTCGCCCGCGCGGCCGCCGAGGCGCGCGCGGTGAAGGAGGAGACATGACCGACCTGCACGAGACCGACCGCGCCAGCCGCGACGCGGTAATCCATGCCCTGCTGCCGCTGATCCCGCAGTCCGGCTGGACGACGCGCAGCATCGCGGCGGCTTTGCGGGCCAGCGGCCTGCCCGGGGAGGAAGCCACCTTCCTGTTTCCGCGCGGCCCGGTGAGCGCGATCGAGGCGTGGCTCGACCTCGCGGACCGCGAGATGGCCGAGGCGGCCGGCGACCTGTCGGGCCTGCGCGTGCCCGACCGCATCCGCACGCTGATCGCGACACGGTTGCGCCAGGCGGGCCCGCACCGGGAGGCCGTTCGCCAGGCGCTGGCGGTGCAGACGCTGCCCTGGAACGTGGGCTCGGCGCTGCGCACCGCGGCGCGCACCGCGAATGCCATCTGGTATGCCGCTGGCGATACCTCGGCGGATTTCTCCTGGTACACGCGGCGGTTTAGCCTGAGCGCGGTCTATGGCGCGACGCTGGCCTTCTGGCTGCGCGACGAATCGGAGGATATCGGGCCGACGCTGGATTTCCTGGACCGCCGGCTGGAGGGGCTGGCGCGGATCGGCCGGCTGCGGCGGCGCCTTACGGCGCGACGCGCGGCCTGACGTTGCGGGGGCGTCTGCACGGCGCGCCGCAAGGCCTTGGATCGCCTGACGATTGTAACGGCTTTTTTGGGTTTCCCCCGTATCCGGTTGCGGGGTATCAGCGAAGCCAGGAGTCGTGTACCGCGCCGTCGATTCGGGGCGCGGTGCGCGTTCCATCCATCCGCAAGGGAGCGCCTGGCGCCCATGAACAAGACCCGCACCTTCCTCGCCGCGCTCTGCGGCATGGCCATCGCCGCGCCGGCGCTCGCCAATACCTGCCTGCGGCCCGAGGAGCGCAACGTGTTCGAGCTGCGCGCGCTGCGGTCCTACCTGATGGTGACCGCGCTGCAGTGCCAGAAAAGCGAGCCCTACAACCAGTTCATCCGCCGCTTCGGCGGTGACCTGACGAACGCCGACCGCGCGGCGCAGGCGCATTTCACGCGCAACCATGGCGGGCGCGGGCGCACGCTGCTCGACAGCTACAACACCACCATGGCGAACGAGCATTCCGAGGACGCGATCCGCGGCGGGTCGTTCTTCTGCCGCGATGCCGACCCGCTGTTCCAGCGCGTGCTGGCCACGCCGGCGGCGCAGCTGCCGGCCCTGGCGGCGGAGCGGAACATCCCGCAGACCTATGGCGATGATTGCGGCGTGCCGGCGCCGACGCGCCCGGCCGCCCGGACGGCGTCGCGCACGACATCGACGCGCCGCTGATCGAAAGCCGGTCGCTCAAAAAGGGGCGGTGCGCAGGCGCCGCCCTTTTTTGATGCGCGCGCGGGCGAATGCGGCGAGCCGATCGTCCGGCGCAACCCAGGCGGCGCCCGGCGTTTGACGGCGCAAGAAGGCTGACACCTGGCGGCCGAAGTCTTCGGCGCCCAGCGATCAGCGCACGAGGATCTCGACGCGCCGGTTCTGCGGTTCGCGCACGTCGTCGGCGGTAGCGACCAGGGGCTGCGTCTCGCCGAAGGCGGTGATGGCGATGTCCTCGCGCGCGACGCCGCGGCGGACCAGTTCGGCGGCGATTGTCTCGGCGCGGCGGCG
>LNEW01000165.1 GCA_001464375.1 Rhodospirillales bacterium Ga0074136
GCGGCCGGGGTGGCGCCGCGGCCGAGCGTGTAGCGCAGGCCCAGCATGAGCGAGTGGTTGTAGACATCCGGTTCGACCGCGCCCGAGGCGACGGTCGCGCCGGTGGCCGGGTTGTCGAAGCGCGCCTGCAGGCGCGGCTGCAGCGTGCCGAGGAAGCGGTATTCGGCGGTCACCGCCAGCCCCGGCGCGAACCCGACCGGGAAGGCCAGGCCGGCGATGCCCTGGTAGGCGAACCGGCCATCGCTGTCGTTCACGGTCATGCGCAGCGCGCCGTTCTGGCCGATGCCGCGCACTCCGGCCCAGTCGGTCACGACATAGCCGGCGCCCACGCCGACATAGGGGATGACCGGGCCGAACACGCCGAGGTCGAGCAGGACATTGCCCATCACGCCCCAACTGTCCTGGCGCCCGGCGGGGCCGCCGGCGCTGGCCCAGCCGGCCGCGCCGGAGACGCTGTCGACCTCGTTGGAGCGGTAGTTGCCCTCGATCTCGGCGCGCAGACCGTTGCCGAAGCCCCAGCCGAGGCTGAGCACGCCGGCCACGCCCGGCGTGAAGCCGACCGACCCGCCGCCGCCATAGCCGGCGCGCCCGAGTCCCATCACCGCCGCCTGGTCCAGGTTGAGGTCGGTGTCGGGCACCAGGTTCCAGCCGAAGCCGCCGGCGATGTAGGGCCCCTGCGGGAACTGCGCGGCCGCCGGGCCCGACAGGGCGAAGACGCCGAATGCGGCGACCGTGGCGAGGGTGAGGCGGCGAGGGGAGGCAGCGGGGGGCATGACGATTCGAATATGGGGTGAGGCGGTGTGGAAAGTGTGCAGGAGGCAGCGCCGTGCTGCAACGCAGAACACGGCGATGGGCGGCCTGCCAGGCCCCTGAACGCAGAAAGGGGCGCCTCTCGGCGCCCCTTCCGGTGCTGTGTCGCGTGGCGTGCCCGCGTTAGCGGAGCACGATCTCCACGCGGCGGTT
>LNEW01000166.1 GCA_001464375.1 Rhodospirillales bacterium Ga0074136
GGGTCCGGGAGGGCAGAGCCCTCCCGGTTCGCCGTTCGCCGCGCCAACCCCACCCCACGCCCACTAGGACTGCCGCGCATGTTGGATCGTTTCCTGGGTCATCTCGCCGCGCGGCGGGGGTGGCGGATGTGGGTCACGGTAGTGGGGTTGGGGGCTTTGGCGGCCTTGGCCTTGCCGCCGGTGCATGCGGTGCCGGTGTTGCTGCTGGCGGTGCCGGGGTTGCTGGTGATGCTGGGCGAGGGGGGGTGGCGCCGCGCCTTCTGGCTTGGGTTTGCCTGGGGGTGGGGGTTTTTCGCGGCCGGGCTGTACTGGATCACGCATGCGATCCTGACCGAGGTGGAGCGCTTCTGGTGGCTGGTGCCGGTGGCGGTGCCGGCGCTGGCCTTGCCCCTGGCGGTGTTCGTGGCGGTGCCGGCGGCGCTGGCGGTGCAGGTTCGGGCGGGTTGGCCGCGCGTGCTGGTGTTCTCGGGCGGGTTCGTGCTGTTCGAATTGCTGCGGGGGTGGGTGTTCACGGGTTTCCCGTGGAACCTGCTGGGCACGGTCTGGGCGTTCGACGCGCTGCCGCTGCAAGGGGCGGCCTGGATCGGGGTGCATGGGCTGTCGCTGGTGACCGTGCTGGTGGCGGCGACGCCGCTGCTGGGACGGCGGGCGATGGCGGGCGGTGCGGCGGTGCTGGCGGGCTTCGCGCTGTTCGGCGTGCTGCGCCTGTGGCCGGCCGAACCGGCGCCGCAGCCGGTCGGCATCCTGATTGTGCAGGGGAATATCGCGCAGGAGGTGAAGTGGCGCGAGGACCAGCGCATCCCGATCCTGCGCCGCTACATCGAGGGCACGCGGGAGGCGGCATTGGCTGCCTTGCGCGAATTGCCGGCGGATCACGGTCTGGTCGTCATCTGGCCCGAGACGGCGGTGCCCTTCCTGCTGGCCGACGACCCGGAGGTGCGCCAGCTCGTCGCCGGCGCATTGCCGCAGCGGGCGATGCTGCTGACCGGCACGGTCAGGGCGGAACGCGGCGCCGATGGGCGGGCGCGGCGCGTGTTCAACTCCCTGGTTGCCATCGACCCGGCCGGCGCGGTGCGCGGCCTGCAGGACAAGATGCACCTGGTGCCGTTCGGCGAATACATGCCTCTGTCGGGGCTGCTGCCGGTGCGCCTGGTGCAGGGGGGAATGGATTTCACGCCGGGCGAATCGCGCCGGGCGGTGCGGGCGGGGTGGGTTCCGCCCTTCGGCGGGTTAATTTGTTATGAGGTTATTTTTCCCGCAGCGGTTGTACCGGCGGAACGTCCTGCCTGGCTGGTGAATGTCACGAACGACGCCTGGTTCGGAATTTCGGCGGGGCCATGGCAGCATCTCGCGGCGGCCCGGCTGCGCGCCGTCGAGGAAGGATTGCCGCTGGCGCGCGCCGCGCAGACGGGTGTCTCGGCCGTGTTCGATGCGCGCGGGCGGGAGGTTGCGCGGACGGAATTGGGCGAAACCGGGGTGTTGCAGGCGCCTTTGCCCGCGCCACGCGAAGCGCCACCCTTCGCGCGCATCGGCCTTGTGATCCCGATCACTTTTTCGCTGGGTGTTCTCGTCCTGGGGTGGTGGTGGGGTCGCGCTGCGCCGCGTGCTGGGCGAGGCGCAGGCCGCGCTACGCCAACAGAACGTCTCAATTTCCGAGAATAAGAAAAAGAGTTGACGAAAGATGAAGCGCCGCCTATTCCTGTGACACTGGACGGGCGTTAATGCCTGACTTACCGAGTTGCAAAGGGCGCGTGTAGAAATGCGAGGCGCGGAGGGCCGGATGGCGAGTGACGAGACCGTAGAGCGCGTCGAGCGCGAACATCGGGCCAGCCCGATCGACGTGCATGTTGGGACGCGCGTTCGCCTGCGTCGAACCCTCCTGGGCATGAGCCAGGAGAAGCTGGGCGAAGCGCTCGGCCTGACGTTCCAGCAGATCCAGAAGTATGAACGGGGTGTGAACCGCATCGGCGCCAGCCGCCTGTTCGACCTGGCGCGCGTGCTCGATGTGCCGATCGGGTTCTTCTTCGACGACATGTCGGCCGAGCTCGGCGGCAATGCCGCCAACCGCTCGCGTGGCGCCGCCTTCGGCTTTGCCGAGGGGCAGGAGGGCTTCGAGGACGACACGCTGCACCGGCGCGAGACGCTCGAGCTGGTGCGCGCGTACTACCGCATCACCGATCCGTCGGTGCGCAAGCGGGTCTTCGACCTGATCAAGACGCTCTCGCCGAACGAATAGCCGCGGCGGCGCTGCGGCGACGGCCCGATCCGGTCGCATGGAAACATGCGATCGGATTTCGCGCTTTAGGGTTCAGCGCTACACGCCGCGCGCGCAGTGCAGCAGCACGACCGGACGCCCTGGCGAAATGTGCAGGTCGATCTCATCCGGTCGGGACCAGCCGAGCGTGATGGCGCCGCTCGCTGGGTCGCGGCCGCGTTCCTGCGGCGCACCGAACAGGCGCTCCAGGCGCGCGCGCAGCGCATCCGCCTGCGCCGCCTCGCCTCGGGCCGAGACGCAGACCAGCCCACCATTGCGGGCGTCGAAGGCGAAGGCGACGGTGAGGCGCAGCGTGCCTGCGCGGAACTCGCCGGCGGCGCGGTATTCTATGCGCGCATTGGGCACCGGGCGGCGTTCGGCGGGCGGCAGGGCACGCGTTGTCCCGCGGGACGCGGCGACCACCTGCTGTTGAGTCATGCCCCAGCGGGTGAATTCCCAATGCGCCTGGGCAGGCCAGGCGAGGCAGGCCAGCAGGCCGGCCGGCACCAGGCCCCCCCGCCGCATCACGCCCGCCCGTGGCAGACCTTGAACTTCTTCCCCGACCCGCAGGGGCAGGGCGCGTTGCGCGGCGTGCGGTGCCAGGTGGCCGGGTCGTTCGGGTCCACCCCGTCCGCGATCGGCCGCGGCGCCGCGGTGCCGATCGCCATCGGCACGGCCTCGTAGGTCGTGCCGCCGCCGGTGGCCATCTCCAGCTCCGCCGTGGCCAGCTCCGGGTCCGGGTGGCGCATGTCGAGGAATCCGATGCCCTCGGGCGAGGGCGGCGGCGCATCGGCGCGCAGTTCGATGCGCAGCAGCAGCGAGGTCACGCGCTCGCGCAGCTCCGACAGCATGCTGTTGAACAGCGCGAAGGCCTCGGACTTGTATTCGTTCAGCGGGTCGCGCTGGCCATAGGCGCGCAGACCGATGCCCTGGCGCAGGTGGTCGAGCGCCAGCAGGTGCTCCTTCCACACCTGGTCAAACACCTGGAGCAGCAGCGACTTTTCGACCTGCCGCATGATGTCGGGGCCGACATTGGCGGCGCGCGCGGCATAGGAACGGTCGGCCGCTTCCTCGAGCCGGTCGCGCACCGCGTCGTCGTCGATGCCTTCCTCCTTCGCCCAATCGGCGACGGGGACATCGAGGTTCAGCACGTCCTGCACCTGGCGCTGCAGCGTCTCCAGGTCCCATTGCTCGGGATAGGCGTTCTCGGGAATGCAGCGGGCGACCAGGTCGCCGATCGTCTCGCGGCGCATCTCCTGCACCGTCTCGGCGACGTCGTCGGCCGTCATGAAGGCGCGGCGCTGGGAATACACTTCCTTGCGCTGGTCGTTCATCACGTCGTCGTACTTCAGAAGGTTCTTGCGCATGTCGAAGTTGCGCGCCTCGACCTTCTTCTGCGCCTTCTCGAGCGCCTTGTTGATCCAGGGGTGGACGATCGCCTCGCCGTCCTTGAGGCCCAGCTTCTGCAGCATCCCGCCCATGCGGTCCGACCCGAAGATGCGCATCAGGTCGTCTTCCAGGGACAGGAAGAAGCGCGATGCGCCGGGGTCGCCCTGGCGGCCCGAGCGGCCGCGCAGCTGGTTGTCGATACGCCGCGATTCATGGCGCTCGGTGCCGATCACGAACAGGCCGCCGGCGGCCTTCACGGCCGGGCGCACCGCCTCGACCTCGGCCTTGTGCTTGATGACGGCGGCCTCGTAGGCCTCGCCCTCATTGGTGCCGGCCTCGTGGCGGGCCAGCATTTCGTAATTGCCGCCGAGCTGGATGTCGGTGCCGCGTCCGGCCATGTTGGTCGCGATGGTCACCGCGCCGGGCCGGCCGGCCTGCGCGACGATGCCTGCCTCCTGCTCGTGGTAGCGGGCATTCAGCACCTGGTGCGGGACGGCCTTCTTCTTGAGCAGGTTCGAGATCAGCTCTGACTTCTCGATGCTGGTGGTGCCGACCAGCACGGGCTGGCCGCGCTCGCGCGCCTCGGCGATCAGCACGGCGACGGCCTCGTATTTCTCGGCGGCCGAACGATACACCTCGTCGTCGCTGTCCTCGCGCGCCACCGCGACGTTGGTCGGGATCTCGACCACCTCGAGCTTGTAGATCTCGGCGAATTCATCGGCCTCGGTCGATGCCGTGCCGGTCATGCCCGACAGCTTCGGATAGAGGCGGAAGTAGTTCTGGAAGGTGATGGAGGCGAGCGTCTGGTTCTCGGGCTGGACGGTCACGTGCTCCTTGGCTTCCAGAGCCTGGTGCAGCCCGTCCGAATAGCGGCGGCCTTCCATCATGCGGCCGGTGAATTCGTCGATGATGACGATCTTGTCCTGGCGGACCACGTATTCGACATCGCGCTTGAACAGCGTATGCGCGCGCAGGCTCTGGTTGAGGTGGTGCACGACGGTGACGTTGCCGATGTCGTACAGGTCGCCCTCGGTGACCAGGGTGGCGTCCTTCAGCATCTGCTCGATGCGCTCGCTGCCGGCTTCGGTCAGCGTGACGGTGCGCTGCTTCTCGTCCTTCTCGAAGGTGGTCTCGTCCTTGACCAGTTCCTTCACCACCTCGTCGACCTTGCGGTAGAGGTCCGAGGAATCCTCCGACGGCCCGGAGATGATGAGCGGCGTGCGCGCCTCATCCACCAGGATGGAGTCCACCTCGTCGACGATCCCGTAGGCGAAGTCGCGCTGGACCATGTCCTCCAGGCGGTACTTCATATTGTCGCGCAGGTAGTCGAAGCCGTATTCGTTGTTGGTGCCGTAGGTGACGTCGCAGGCGTAGGAATTCCGCCGTTCGTCGTCGGTCAGGCCATGCACGATGGTGCCGACGGTCAGGCCCAGGAAGGTGTAGATCCGTCCCATCCATTCGGCGTCGCGGGTGGCGAGGTAGTCGTTCACGGTCACCACATGCACGCCCTTGGCCGGCAGGGCGTTCAGGTAGACCGGCAGGGTGGCGACCAGGGTCTTGCCCTCGCCGGTCTTCATCTCGGCGATCTTGCCTTCGTGCAGCACCATGCCGCCGATCATCTGCACGTCGAAATGGCGCAGGCCGAGCACGCGGCGCGCGGCCTCGCGCACCGTTGCGAAGGCCTCGGGCAGCAGGTCATCGAGCGTCTCGCCCTTCGCCAGGCGGTCGCGGAACAGCGCCGTCTGGCCGGCCAGCGCCTCGTCAGAAAGCGCCTGCATGGCGGGTTCGAGCGCGTTGATGGCCGGCACCCGCGCCTCGTAGCGCTTCAGCGCGCGGGAGTTCGAGGTGCCAAACAGGGCGGCGGCGAGGCGGGCGAACATCGGGGGTGTCGGTCTCCGTCGGGCGGTCTGCCCGGTCGAGCACGCCCCCCGGCACGGAGGGCGCGGACTCGGATCGCGCCGCGCCCGGCCGGAACCGAGGGTCCAGGCGGGTCGCGGCGCGGCCCTCGCAGAGATAGGCGGGCACTCCCCCCGGGTCAACGCCGGGCGAGCCACAGCCGTGTCCCGGCCGGCCGCCTGCGCCTTGTGGGGGCGCCGGCGTTCCGCCATCTTCCCGGCTTCCCCGGATCCGAGACCCCATGACACGTCGCTTTCGCCCCGCCCAACCCGTCCGCGCGGGCCTCGTCCTGGCCGTCACGCTCCTGGCCGCCTCCGCGCTGATGGCCCAGCCGACGCCGGCGACCCCGCCCGGGGACCCGGTGGTGGCCCGGGTGGATGGCGATCCCATCCTGCTGTCCGACCTGACCGCCGCGGCCCGCGACCTGCCCGAGGAAGTGCGCGGCGCGCCGCAGCAGATGCTGCTGCCGCTGCTGCTGGACCAGATGATCGCCGGCCGCGCGGTGACCGCCGCCGCGCGCCGCGCGCGCCTCGACCAGGATGCCGAGGTGCGCGCGCGCATCCGCCGCGCCGAGGAACAGGAACTCCAGCAGGCCTGGCTGACGCGCGAGATCAGCGCGCGCGTGACCGACGCCGCCATCCGCGCCCGCTACGACCGCGAGGTCGCCGGCCGTCCGGCCGAGGAGGAAGTCCGCGCCCGCCACATCCTGGTGCCGACCGAAACCGAGGCGCGCGCCGCCCTGGCCGAGGTGCGCGGCGGCGCCGACTTCACGGCCGTGGCCCAGCGGCGATCCACCGGCCCCGGTTCGCGCGAGGGCGGCGACCTCGGCTTCTTCCGCCGCGCCGACATGGTGCCCGAATTCGCCGAGGCCGCCTTCGCGCTGCAGGCCGGCCAGGTCAGCGAGAACCCGGTGCGCTCGCCCTTCGGCTGGCACGTCATCAAGGTCGAGGAACGCCGCACCGCCGCGCCCCCGCCCTTCGAGGAAGTGGCCCAGGCGATCCGCCAGCAATTGATGGAGGCCGAGGTCCAGGCCGCGGTGGAGCGTGCCCGCGGCGAGGCGCGGGTGGAGCGCTTCAACCTGGATGGAACGGCCCCGCGCGCGATCGACGCCGCCGAGCCGCCCACGCCGGTCGCGCCGCCGGCGCGGCCCGGCGCGCCGATCCGGCGCTGAGCCTCCGCCAAGCAGGAATAGGATACGATGATGGCCCATCCGGTCTCCCCCCTCGCGCTGCCGATGCCCGAGATGCCGCCGGTGCCCGGCGTGCGCGTGGCCACCGGCATGGCCGAGATCCGCTACCGCGCGCGCGAGGACGTGATGGCCATGGCCTTCCCGGCCGGCACGACGGCGGCGGGCGTGTTCACCAAGAACCGCTGCCCGGGTGCGCCGGTCGAATGGTCGCGCGCCGCACTCAAGGGCGGCAAGGCGCGCGGCCTGGTGGTGACATCGGGCAATTCCAACGTCTTTACCGGCAAGGCCGGGCGCGAGACCTGCGTGCGCACGGCCGAGGCGACGGCGAAGATCCTGGGGTGCAAGCCGAAGGAAGTCTTCCTGGCCTCGACCGGCGTGATCGGCGAACGCCTGCCGACCGAGAAGCTCGTCGGCGCGCTGCCGAAGGTCTTCGATGCGGTGGCCGAGGCCGGCTTCGACCACGCGGCGCGCGCCATCATGACCACCGACACCTTCCCAAAGGCGGCGACGCGCACCGCGACGATCGGCGAGACCACCGTCACCATCGCCGGCATCGCCAAGGGGTCGGGCATGATCGCGCCGGACATGGCGACGATGCTGTCCTTCCTCGCCACCGATGCGAAGATTCCCGCGGGCGCCTTGCAGGCGCTGCTCAAGAAGGGCTGCGACAAGTCGTTCAACTGCGTCACCGTCGATTCCGACACCTCGACCTCGGACACGGTCATGCTGTTCGCGACCGGCGTGGCGAAGCACCCGCGCGTGCCGGCGGAGGGCGGCCCGGTCCTCAAGGACTTCGCCCGCGCCCTGAACGAGGTCCTGATGGACCTGGCGCTGATGGTCGCGCGCGACGGCGAAGGCGCGCAGAAGCTCATCCGCATCGACGTGACCGGCGCCGTCACCGCGCGCTCCGCGCACCGCATCGGCATGTGCATCGCGAATTCGCCGCTGGTGAAGACCGCCATTGCCGGAGAGGACGCCAACTGGGGCCGCATCGTCATGGCCGTCGGCAAGGCCGGCGAACCCGCCGACCGCGACAGCCTGTCCATCGCCGTGGGCGGCACCTGGATGGCGCGCGACGGCGGCGTCGTGGATGGCTACGACGAGACGCCGGTGGTCGCCCATATGAAGGGCCGCGAGGTCGAGATCACGGTCGATATCGGGCTCGGCCGCGGCAAGGCCACGGTGTGGACCTGCGACCTGACGCATGGGTACATCGACATCAACGGGTCGTACCGGAGCTAGTGCCGGCACGGGCGTTGGCGGGGAGGGCCTTGCCCTCCCCGGACCCCACCCACCAAGGGCTTAAGGCCCTTGGAACCCTCGACTTGATCGGGATGGCGGGGAGGGGGCATCGCCGTTGCGCCCTTCATGAAGGGCATGCCATGCCCGCTCCCCACCATCCCGACATGTATTGGTGTCCAGAGGCCCTTAGGCCTTTGGTGGGGGGAGGTCCGGAGGGGGGCAAAGCCCCTCTCCGGCAGCGCGCCCCGTGACCATCCTGCTCGGCACGATCGCGCTGCTGGCGACGTGTGCCTGGCTGGCCGGGGTCGCATGGTTCCTGCGGTTCTTCCGGGCGCCGGCCATCGAGGTGCCTGGCCGTGTCACGCTGTTGCTGGCGGTCACCGGGCGGACCGAGGGGTTGCCACCGTTGTTCGCGGCGCTGGCGCGGCAGACTCTGCGACCGCGGCGGATGCTGGTGGCGGTTGAGGCGGAGACCGACCCTGCGCTGGCGCAGGTACGCGAGCTGGAACACCTGCTGCCATTCCCGGTCGAGATCGTCGTCGCGGGCCTCGATGACACGCGCAGCCAGAAGGCGACGAACATGATCGCCGCGCTGGCGCGGGTGGACGTGGATGACGATGCGCTGGTGCTGCTCGATGCCGACATCCTGCCGCAGGATCATTGGCTGTCCTGGCTGGCAACGCCGGCGCTGAACGGCGCGGCGGACTTGGTCACGGGGTATCGCTGGCATGCGCTGGATGGCGCGGGGCCGGCGCGGCATGTCGTGGCGTGGCTCGATCGTTCGCTCGCGCTGGGGCCGCGTTTCCTCGCTTCGGGGCTTGTGTGGGGCGGGTCGGTGGCGATTGCGCGCGATGCCTTGGCGCGCATGGACCTGGCGGATGCGTTGGCGCGCACCTTTTCCACCGATGGGGCGATCAGCCGGCGGGCGCGTGCGCTCGGCCTGCGGGTGCTGACGCGCCGCGCTGTGCTGCTGCCCACGCCACCGGAGGGCGGCGACCGCGAGGCGATCGCCTTCAAGACCCGGCAATTGCAGATCGTGCATGTCTATGTGCCGTCGCTGTGGGTGTGGCTGGGCGTCGCGCTGCATGCCGAGGCGTTGGTGTTGCCGCTGGCGGTGCTCGGCCTTGGCGGCGACGGCGTGGCGTTGGGCTTCGTCGCGGCGGTCGGCGCAGTGGGCGTGGCGCGCGCGCTGCTGCAGGACCGCGTGACGCGTGCCGTGGGCATCCGCGAGGGTATGCCCGCGCGTGCGGCGCAGGTGGCGCTGGGCGCGCTCGCACCCGTCACCGCGCCGGCGGTGGCGGCGCTGTTCTGGACCAGCGCGCGCACGCGCGTGATCCGCTGGCGGCACATCGAATACGAGGTGATGGGGCCGGAGGATGTGCGCGTGCTGCGCCGCCATCCGCCGGGTGCGGCGGCGTGAACACGGCACACCGAGCCGCGCGCGCGTCGTGACCCCGGGCATCTGCCCCATCACCGGCGAAGCCGCGACCCTGGTGCAGGAGGTCTCGGCCGCCCTGTTGCGCGGGTTGTGGCGCCGCGCCTTCAAGGTCGAGCCGACGCCGCTGCCGGCCGGGCGCCTGGGTATCTACCGCAGCCCCTGCGGCCTGGTGTTCTTCGCCCCCGCCGAGGAAGGCGACGGCACGTTCTACGAAGCACTGTATCGCCGCCTGGATGCCGGCGGCCGCGTGCGCGCGGCCGGGCGCGACCGCGCGGAATACCCGCATGCCGCGGCGCGAATCCGTGCCGGCGATGCGGTGCTCGAGGTGGGCGCGGGCGCGGGCGCCTTCGCGCGGCTGGTCCCTGGCGCAGCCTATGTCGGGCTCGACCCCAACCCTGGCGCCTATGCCGAGCACGGCGGCGCCATCCGCGCCGAGAGCCTGGTCGACCACGCCGCGGCGCATCCCGGGGCGTATGACGCCGCCGTCGCCTTCCAGGTCATCGAACACGTCGCCGATCCGCTTGCCTTCGCCACCGCCATGGCGCGCTGCCTGAAGCCGGGCGGGGTGCTGATGCTGGGGGCGCCGATCTGGCCATCCGCCATGACGGCGATTCCGGACTTCGTCTTCAACGCGCCGCCGCATCATCTGTCCTGGTGGAACGCGCAGGCGATGCGCGCGCTGGCGGATCGGCTGGGCCTGCTGGTGGAGGAGATCCGCCCGCTGCCGCCGGTGCCGGCGCAGCCCCTTATTCATTGGATGGGCCGGCTCTCGCCGCTGAAGACGCGGCCTGGCGGGCCGTGGTTCGCCGCGCGGCGGTCCTGGTATGCGGCGCTGGCGGCATCCTTCGTGCTCGGCCGGATGGCCGCCACGCTGCTGCCGCTGCCGCGCAACGCCGCGCCGATGTTCGTCCTGCTGGTCGCGCGCAAGCCTTGACGACGGGCGCGGCGGCGCCGTTCCTGGCGTGCCCATGCCCGACTCCGACGTCACCTTCGCGCCGCTCGAGACCGCGCGCTTCCTGCTGCGCCCGCTGCGCGCGACCGACGCCGCCGAATTGCATCGCCTGGTCAATGACTGGGAGGTAGCCAAGACCCTCGCGCGCGTGCCCTTCCCGTATTCGCGCGACCTGGCCGATGACTGGATTGCCTCGACTGCGGAGCGCATCGCCGAGGGCGAGGCGTATCACCTGGCGATCGCGCGCCGGGAGGACGACGTGCTGGTCGGCTGCTGCGGCCTGACGCGCGACCGCGAGGACCGTTCCGCCGAACTCGGCTACTGGGTCGGCCGGCGGCACTGGGGCCAGGGCATCGCGCCGGAGGCGGCGGGGCGGCTGGCGCGCTGGGCGCTGGCCAATCTCGACCTGAACCGGATCACGGCCAGCGCGCTGGTGGACAATGCCCGATCGGCGGCGGTGCTGGTACGGATCGGATTCCGCGAGACGGGGTCGGGCGCGCAGGATTTCGTGTCGCGCGGGGGCGCGATGCCGGTGCGGCTGTTCGAGGCCGGGCGCGCGGACCTGGCCCCCGCGCCGCACGCTGCCGCGCCGGTGCGCGAGGCCGCGCCTGGCGGCAAGCCCATCCTGCTGGTCGCAGCCATCGGGCTGATCGACCCGGACGGCCGCGTGCTCCTGGCCCGCCGCCCCGAGGGCAAGTCGATGGCCGGCCTATGGGAATTCCCCGGCGGCAAGGTGCATGCGGGCGAGACGCCGGAGGCCGCGCTGATCCGCGAAGTGAAGGAAGAACTCGGCATCGACGTGACCGAGGCCTGCCTCGCGCCCTTCGCCTTCGCGTCGCATGGCTACGAGGCATTCCATTTGCTGATGCCGCTGTTCCTGTGCCGACGCTGGGTGGGGAATGTCACGCCGATGGAAGGCCAGGCGCTGGCCTGGGTGCGGCCGCAGAAGCTGGCGGATTACGCGATGCCGCCGGCGGATGTGCCGTTGGTCGCGCTGTTGCGCGACTTTTTGTAGCCCTCAAGCGCCGGGCGAGTCTGTTTTGCCCTCAAGCGCCGGGCGCCGGCATCCGCCGGCTGGCCTTTCGCGCCACGCATTGTTGCGCCGGATGCGGCTGCTGGTTTGGGCGCGGTCGCGCTGTGCGCTGCCGGATCGCGCAGGTGCGCGATCCGAATGGTCATGTCGCGTGGCGGCGCTACTCAGCCGCTTCCTGCGTCAGCCACGGCCAGCGCAGCTTCACCACCGGGCTGTCCGGCTTGTAGGCCAGGCAGGTGCCGATGATGCGTGGCGTCTCGCGCACCCCGGTGGCTTCCTCGCGCACCAGTTCCTTCGCGCGTCGCACGGGGTAGAGCGTCTGGTAGGCGACGGTCGCCATCTGGGCCAGCACCTCGCGTAGATGCGTGCAGCCGAGCACGCCGCCGACGCGTTCCTGTACCGCGCGGTTGAAGCCCGGGCCGATCTTCAGCCCTGCCAGCCGCGCGAAGTTCGGTGCCGCCTGGGGACAGATGCCATAGGGCGTGTGGTCGGACGCGGCTTCGCAGGCGTGGATCAGCAGGTCTTCGTCGATCGTGAGGCGGATCCACATGCCGTGCAGCGGCGTGCCGGCCGGCAGGAAGCCGCGTTCCTCGTTGTCGAAGCCGTAGGATTTGGTGTCGAGCAGATGCGCCTCGATGTCGAACAGCCCGTCGGCGCGGCGGTAGCCGTGCATGTCGATCTGGCGGCGGTGCATCGGTTCACGGGCGGCGGGGTCGGACAGCGGCATGGCATTCCCGGTGTGCAATGCAGCAATGGGGTATCGCAGGACGCCCGTCCTGACCAGAGCGCCCTGAGTTCCGGCGGTCCAGGTGGCGCTGCCACCTGGCGGGAGGGTCCGGGAGGGCAGCGCCCTCCCGGTGTTCAGCCCGCGCCTTCGTCGCGCAGAAGCGTGGCGACCGCCTCGGCCGGCACATCCGCGCTGGTGAAGCAGTCGCCCGCCCCGCGCATCAGCACGAAGCGCATCGTTCCGTCGCGGTTCTTCTTGTCCTTGGCCATCCGGCCGAGCAGCGCATCCACCGCGAAGCGCCGGGGCAGGTCGGCGATGCGCGCCGGCAGCCCGCACTCCGCCAGATTCGCCATGACGCGGGACGGCCATTCCTGGCTGCAATGCCCCAGCCGGGCCGAAAGCGCCGCCGCCAGCCCCAGCCCCACGGCCACCGCCTCGCCATGCAGCAGCGACCCGTCGAAGCCAGCCTCGGCTTCCAGCGCGTGGCCGAAGGTGTGGCCCAGGTTGAGCAGCGCACGGCCGCCCTCGGCGGATTCCTCGCGCTCATCGGCCGCGACCACAGCCGCCTTGAGCCGGCAGGATTCGACCACGGCATGGGTCAGCGCGGCGGTATCACCGGCGACGACGGACGCACCGTGACGTTCGCACCAGTCCCACAGGGCGCCCTGCAGCAGCCCGTGCTTGGCCACTTCCGCGTAGCCCGCGCGCAATTCACGCGCCGGCAGCGTGGCGAGCGTATCGGTATCGGCCAGCACGATGCGCGGCTGGTGGAAGGCGCCGGCCAGGTTTTTGCCGGCCTTCAGGTTCACGCCGGTCTTGCCGCCGACGCTGCTGTCCACCTGCGCCAGCAGCGTGGTCGGCACCTGCACGAAGGGCACGCCGCGCATCGCCACAGCCGCCCCCACCACGCCGCCGCCCAGCGCCACCACCGCCGTGCGCCGGTCCAGCCCCGCCGCCAGCATGCGTTCGAGCACCTCGGACAGGGTCGCGAGATCCTTCGATGCCTCGCCCGGCGGCACGGCGATCTCGGTGAGCACCGACAGGCCCGCGGCTTCCAGCCCGTCGCGCAGCGCCGCCAGGTGCAGGGGGCCGACCGCCGAATCGGTGATGACAACCACCTTGCGCGAGGGCAGCAGCGCCGCCACCAGCCCGCCGGCGCGCCCCAGCAGCCCCGGGCCCACCAGCACGTCGTAGCCGCGATCGCCGAGGCCGACCGGCAGCCGGCGCGGTGCGGTGGCGGCGGCCAGCGCATCCTGCACGCGCCGCGTGGTCGCATCGGGGCTTTCGTCGGTGCAGGTCACGGTCACATCGGCCTCGGCATAGAAGGGATGGCGCGCGGCCATGAGGCGGGCAAGCACCTCGGCCGGGTCGGCATTGAGGAACATTGGCCGGTGTTCGCGCCCGGCGACGCGGCGCAGCAGCGTGGGCATGGCGCAGCGCAGCCAGAGCGTGGCGGCGCCGGAGGCCTTGATGGCAGCCCGCGTGGCGGGGTCGGCGAAGGCGCCGCCACCGGTCGCCAGCACCAGCGGCGGCCCGGCCAGCAGGCGGGTGATGACGCGCCGCTCGCCGTCGCGGAAATGCGGTTCGCCATAGCGGGCGAAGATTTCCGTGATCGGCATGCCGGCGGCCGATTCGATCTCGCTGTCGGCATCGCGGAACGGCAGGCCCAGGCGCGCGGCCAGGCGCCGGCCGATGGCGGTCTTGCCCGCGCCGGGCATGCCCACGAGCACGACGGACCGCGCCGCCTCGGCCGGGGGCGGGGCTTCGTGCAGGGGCGGGCTCAGGCGGTCTTCGTCAGGAAGATCGAGGGCGGAGTTGCGCGACACGGGGGCGAAGGCTAGCACACAAAGCCAAATCGGTGAGGGAGCCGCCGCGCCCGATGTCCCGCAGCCCGTTCTTGATGATCCTGCTGTTGGTGCTCGGCGCCGTGGCGGTCGGGCTGCTGGTGCTGGGCGCGTTCCCGCCGGCGGTGCCGCCGCAGCCGGTGGAACGTCCCGTGCCGAACGAACGGTTCAGCACCGGGCGGTGAGGGGCCGCGCCGGCCCGGCGACCCCCGGCCTGCGGGTCGCGCCCCGCGCGATCCGGAAGCGCACGGCGCGACCGCGCCCATCCCCCCGACCGCCGCCCGCGCCCCAGCGCATGGCGTGCAGGCAAGCCGGCCGGACGGCCGGCGCTTGAGGGCATGACGAATGCGCTTCATCGAATCCTTCCTGGAGATGCTCGCCGCCGAACGGGGCGCCGCGCGCAACACGCTCGCCGCCTATACGGCTGACCTGCAGGACTTCGCGGCCTTCACCGGCGCCCGCGGCACCGCCGTGCATGCCGCCGACGCCGACACCCTGCGCGCCTGGGTCGAAAGCCTGGCCGCGGCAGGCTTCGCGGCCCGCACCCAGGCGCGGCGCCTGTCCGCCATCCGCCAGTTCCACCGCTTCCTGGCACGCGAGGGCATCCGACCCGACGACCCGACCGAATTGCTGGAAAGCCCGCGCCTGCCGGCCAGCCTGCCGCGCGCGCTGAGCGAGGCCGAGGTCGAGGCGCTGATCGCCGCCGCCGCCGGCCTGCCGGGCCG
>LNEW01000167.1 GCA_001464375.1 Rhodospirillales bacterium Ga0074136
AACCGCCGCGTGGAGATCGTGCTCCGCTAACGCGGGCACGCCACGCGACACAGCACCGGAAGGGGCGCCGAGAGGCGCCCCTTTCTGCGTTCAGGGGCTTGGCAAGACCGGCAGGCCTGCGACGCGCACGGCACCGCCCAGGCGCAGCGCAGCGCCCAGGATGAGGCCGGCGGTGCGGAAGGCTTCCGCGCGTGACAGCCCCGCCGCGAGCGCACGCGCCGTCTCCGACGGCGTCAGCGCACCGACCGCGACCGTCACCAGCCGCGCGCCCAGGTCGCTGTCGGGGTCCAGGCTGGCAGCCGGTGCGCGTTGCACCGCCGCGCTGTCCACATCCACCGCATTGGCGATCAGCGTCGCCGCGGCATCCGCCGTGGCCGCATCGCGCGCCAGCACCGTCACCGCATCGGCGATTCCGAGCGAAAAGGACCGCCCCCGCCGCCCCGACGTCGCCACGCCGCGAATGCCGCTGCCCGCGGTGACGCGCAGCGCGCCATCCAAGGCCAGCCGCGCCGGATCCGCCGCCAGGCCGATGTCCAGCGATTCGCCGGGTGACACGTGCAGCGCGATGTCGCCGCCGTCATTCACATAGGCGCGCGACAGCGGCGCGGCGCGCAGCATCTCCGCCAGCAGCGCATCCGCCACCGCGCCGGCCACCGCGGCCATCGGCGTCAGGAAGATCGGCGCGAAGGGCGCGCAGGCCGCGACCATGCGGCGCGCGACGGGGTGCCCGACGCGCGGCGCCTCCGCCATGGGCCTGCGCAACCTCGGCAACTCGGCGACAAGGCTGGGCAGGATGGTGGCGAACATCGCCATCGCTGCGGCTTCCGCGGCGCGCAATGCTGCGGCTTCGCCCCAGCCGCGCAGCACCACGTCGATCGGGCCATGGGAGAGGTGCAGCCGCCCGCCATCCAGCCGCGTGACGACCGGCGGGTCCATCGTGTCAGCGCGGGAAGGGCCAGGGATTGGCCGGGTGCCAGGTTTCGACGCGCAGGTCCTCGCCAAGGTCGCGCAATACCTGGCCGACCGGCACCACCTGGTCCATGTGGCCGCCCAGGCGCGCATACAGCGCGCGCGGCAGGGTGAATTCGATCGGCGCGACGATCGCGGGCGTGGGTACATGGCCGAAGGACAGGCGCGGCATGCGCAGCACGTCGGCCATGACGGTGATGCCGCCGCCCGGCCACAGATAGACCGGCGCGCCGCCCATGGTGACGCGGGTCTCCCCGCGCGCGACCGACTGCGTCAGCAGCACGGGGTTCTGCGTGACGCCGGCGCGCAACGACCCGCCGGCGCCTGCCATGAACAGCACCGAGCACAGGGACGGCTCGCAATTCTCGCCGATGCGGTCGACCACGGCGCGCACGGCGGCGGGCATCTCGGCGGGCATGGGACGCAGCGCGTCGTCCAGCACGCAATACAGCGCGTGGTCGCCGGTGGTGCTGGTGAACAGCAGGCGCAACCCGGGCCAGGCAAGCTTCGGGTCGATGCGCTCGATGATGGCGAGCGGATCGGTGATGTCTGTACCGCCCCAGCCGAGGCCCGGCTGCGCCACCTGGAAATATCGCCCCGGGGTGGAGCGCCGCCCGCGCACGCGGATGCCGGCCGGGCGCATGTCCAGCACGCGCCCGGCCTGGTGTTCGCTGAGCACGCCGGTGATGTGGTCGTCGACCACGACCACCTCGTCCACATGGCCGAGCCATTGCTGCGCGAAGATGCCCACGGCCGCGCTGCCGCAGCCCACGCGCATGCGGGTTTCCGGCGTGCCGTCGACGATGGGCGCTGCACCCGCCTGCACCACCACGGCATGGCCGCCATCGATCGTGAGCTCGACCGCTTCCGCGCCGCACAGCTTCAGCAGCGTGTCGCAGGTGACGACGCCCTCCTTCTTGGACCCACCCGTGAGGTGCCGCACGCCGCCGATCGACAGCATCTGCGACCCGTATTCGGCGGTGGTGACGTGGCCGACCTGCTCGCCATTCACGCGCACCGCCGCGGCCTCGGGGCCAAGATGACGGTCGGTGTCGATCTTCACCTTCGCACCGCAATAGCTGAACATGCCCTCGGTCACGACGGTGACGGTGTCCACCCCGTCATGCGTGCTGCCGATGATGAAGGGCGCAGGCTTGTAGTCCGGATAGGTGGTGCCGGATCCCACGCCGGTGACGAAGACGCGCGAGGGGCCCATCAGCGCGCCATCCCAGTCCTGCCGTGCAAAGGGCACGAGGGGCGCGTTGCTGTCCACGGCGTGCGCGAGGGCGAGCACCGGGTCGGTGCGCACCAGCACGCCATCCTGGTTGGCGTAGCGTGCGCAGGCGCCGGCTCGTCCGGGGCGGATGCGGCACAGTACCGGGCAGGCATCGCAGCGGATGATACCGTCGGCCTCGGCGGCGCCGAACTGGGCGCTGCGGGCGGCGCGGCTGGTCATGCGCTGCGCGCCTTCAACGCAGCGTGCAGGCGATGCGGCAGCACGGGTACCTGCGTGATGCGCACGCCCGTCGCGTGCCGGATGGCGGAGAGAATGGCGGGCGCAGTCGGCACCAGCGCGGGTTCGCCCACGCCCTTGGCGCCGAAGGGGCCTTCCGGCTCGGGGTCCTCGATGAGGTGGATGCGGATGCGCGGCATGTCGCCGGCGGTGGGGATCAGATAGTCGTGCAGGTTTTCGGTGCGGCCGGGGATGAACTCCTCCATCAGCGCCAGGCCCAGTCCCTGCGCGACGCCGCCATGGATCTGCCCGGTGATGAGCAGGGGGTTCACCGCGCGGCCGACATCCTGCGCCACAACGATCTCCTCCACCTTGACCGTCGCGCGTTCCATGTCCACGCGAACCAGCGCGACCTGCGCGGCGAAGCCATAGGTCGCGTAGGGCACGCCCTGGCCATCGGCATCGAGTGCGACGGTCGGTGGATCGTAGCGCGCCTCGGCGCAGATGTCGGCGTCGAGCGCGGCAAGGTCGATGACGCGCGTCGTGTGCGCGTCGCGCACCGTCAGGCGCGTGCCATCCAGCGCAAGCGCGGCGCCATCACCGGCATTGGCGAGTGCGAGAATACGCGCGCGCAGTGCCTTCGCCGCATCCGCCGCCGCGCGGCCACTGACGAAAGTCTGGCGCGACGCCGACGTCTTGCCGGCATCGAGCGTGAGCGCTGTATCCCCCACCACCTGGCGCAGCGCCGCGAGCGGGAGTCCGAGCGCCTCGGCGGCGATCTGCCCGATCACGGTGGTGCTGCCCTGCCCGATATCCACCGCGCCGTTGAACAGCGTGAGCGTCCCGTCGCGCGCCAGCGTGATGCGCATGGTGGATGGATTCGACAGCGCGGTATTGCCGCAGCCGTACCACATGCAGGCGATGCCGGCGCCAAGGCGTTCGCGCGGCTGCGATGCGTTGTGCGCGGCAACGCGTGCCAGCGCCGCATCCCAGTCCGACTTCAGCGCATCGAGGCAGTCGGGAAGGCCCGCGGAGGCGTGCAGCACCTGGCCGGACGGTGTGGTGTCACCGCGGCCGATCGCGTTCAGGCGGCGGATCGCCCAGCGGTCCAGGCCCAGCGTCTCGGCAAGGTCATCCACCAGCGCCTCGGTCGCGATCGCCGCC
>LNEW01000168.1 GCA_001464375.1 Rhodospirillales bacterium Ga0074136
ATCCGCCTCGGCCGAGACCGCCGCCGGATGCCCCTCCGGATACGCCCCCACCGAGATGTCGAACTCCCCGATGCGCCGCAGCCCGCGCACCAGATCCTCCGCCTGGGCATACCCGCCCGGATGCGGCGTGTACTCGGAAGCCCCCGCCGGCGGGTCGCCGCGCAGTGCGACGATATGCCGCACCCCGGCCTCCCAGTACCGCCGCGCCACCGCATCCACCTCGTCGCGCGTGGCCCCCACGCAGGTCAGGTGCGCGGCCGGCGTCAGGGATGTCTCGGTCACCAGGCGCGACACCGTGGTGTGCGTGCGTTCCTGCGTGGTGCCGCCCGCGCCATAGGTCACCGACACGAAGCGCGGCGCCAGCGGCTCCAGCCGGCGGATGCAGGCCCACAGCTGCTCCTCCAGCTTGTCCGTCTTGGGCGGGAAGAATTCGAAGGACAGCCGCGGCGGCGGCATCTCGGCCGGCGCCGGCAGGCCCGACACCCGCGGCCCCGTCAGCCACCGCGCGAGCGTTCCGGTCATCGCATGGTTCATCGCGCGCATTCCTCGTGGCGTGCCTCCCGCTCGCGCGGGGCGCCCCCTGTCGCCTGTCCGGCGGGGGCTGGCAAGACTTCGTTACGCATCGCCACGAAGTGCTTCACTGCGCGGCGACGGCATGTGTTTAGGCTGGGGTGCAACCAGCGGCGGACAAGCCCCATCTGGAATCCGGTTCCAAGCGCCCGAAGGACGCTGTATTCCGCCACCATGCTGCCCTCCCCGCCCCCGATCCTGCGTTGCCTGGCGCTCGCCCTCCTGCTGGGCGCGGCTGCCGGCTGCGCCACCCGCCCGCCCGCCGACGACCCCGAGGCGCTGGCCGAATTCCGCGAGACCAACGACCCCTTCGAACCCGCCAACCGCGCCCTGTTCGAAGTCCACGAGGTCGCCGACCGCTACGTGCTGCAGCCGGTCGCCGAGGCCTATCGCGACGTCGTGCCCCAGCCGCTGCGCACCGGCATCCGCAACGTGCTGGGCAATATCCGCGCGCCGGTCATCCTCGCCAACGACCTGATGCAGGGCAACATCACCCGCGCGCGCATCACGCTCGGCCGTTTCATGGTGAATTCCACGCTCGGCGTCGGCGGCATCCTGGATGTCGCGCGCGAATGGGGCGTGCCCGGCCATTCCGAGGATTTCGGCCAGACCCTGGCGGTCTGGGGCGCCGGCGAGGGCTTCTACTTGTTCGTCCCGCTGTTCGGCCCGTCCTCGCCGCGCGATCTTGCCGGGCAGGGCGTGGACATCCTGCTGAACCCGCTGATGTGGCTGGGCCAGGGGGCCTTCGTGGATGCCTCCGGCTGGACCCGGCTGGGCCTGACGGTGCTCGACACGCGCGAGGCGCTGCTCGAGCCCATCGATCAGGTGCGCGCCACCTCGCTCGACCCCTATTCGACGCTGCGCTCGGCCTATCGCCAGCGCCGTGGCTTCGAGATCCGCAACCAGGAAAGCCCGGGCGGCCGGGTGGTGGGGCCCTCGGGCGTCACCGGCTTCGGCCAGGGCGTGACCGAGCCCGGTGGGCCGGATGCGGCACCGCCGCCGCGCCCACGATGACTCGGAATCCGCGTGGAACGACCCATATGACCGCCATGAAACGACGCCTCCTGATCGCCGCCCCCGCCCTCGCCGCCGCGCTGTTCGCGCTGCCCGAGCACGGCCGCGCCGAGATCGACCCCGCCCGCGCCACCGCCCTGGTGCGCGATGCCGGCAACGACCTGGTCGCCGCCATCAACGACCAGCGATCCGACGTCACCGCACGGCGGGAGAAGGTCGCCGCCGTGCTGCGCCGCGCGATCGACATCGAGGGCACCGGCCGCTTCATCCTCGGCCGCTATGTCCGCCAGGCCTCGCCGGCGGAACTGGCCGAATACAACCGGCTGTTCGACGACATCATCGTGCGCAACCTGTCGGCCCGCTTCGGGGAATACCGCGGCGTGCGCTTCTCGCTCGGCCGCGCCCAGCAGCGCACCGAGGAGGACGTGCTGGTCAACACCATCATCGAACGCCCGAACCAGCCGCCCTTCTCGCTCGACTGGCGCGTCGCGGAGGTCGGCGGCCAGCCCCGCGTGGTCGATGTGATCGCCGAGGGCACGTCGCTGCGCCTGACCACCCGCAGCGAGTATTCGGCGGTGATCCAGCGGAATGGCGGGCGCGTGGCGTCGCTCCTGGACGCGATGCGCAACCAGATCGCGCAGCTGGCGGCACGCGAGACGCGCAGCTGAGGCAGGCATCCGCCACCGCCTTGACGGACGTCAAGACAACGGGGGCGGCCCCCACCTAGGATGGCGCGCATCGCTGGAGCACGCCCCATGGACCGCCACGCGCCCACCATGTCCATCAAGGACCTCTTTGCCGCCAAGGCCGCCGCCGCCGAACGCCGGCGCGCCGAGGCCGAGGAAGCCGCCGCATACAAGAAGGCCGAACTCGAGGCGTTCTCCAACCGCGTGCAGACCTACGAGATCACCGAGGAGGACCGCGAGCGCGCGATGCTGCGCATCCGCCGCGCCTTCGAGGCCGGCGAACGCGAGCTGATGCTGGTGAAGTTCCCCTCCCTGCTGTGCGCGGACGGTGCGCGGCGCATCAACAACCACCTGGAGGGCTGGCAGGACACGCTGCCGGGCGTCTTCCACAAGATCTACCTGTGGTGGGAGAAGGAACTCGCCCCCGGCGGCTTCACGTTCTCCGCCCGCGTCATCGACTTCCCCGGCGGGATGCCAGGCGACGTGGGGCTGTTCATCGGCTGGCCGCAGAGTCTCGACTGACCACGATCGGCGGCGCCGGCAGCCGCCGGCCGGGCTGCGCGCCACGCCGTGCTGGCGGCGGCGCGGGTCGCGCCCTGTGCCAACGGGCCCGATGACAGGCATCGGGCCGCCGTGCTGAGCGGCCTGTCAGCCCAGGCTTTCGAACACCAGCATCGCCTCGCCCTTGTGCGTGTAGTCGGCGCAGGCCGTCATGCCGATATCGGTCATCACCGCGCGGGAGGCATGGTTGGTGTAGCGCGCCACGGCAATGATGCGCTTCAGCCCGGCCGCATGGCCAAAGGCCAGCGCCGCGCGAGCCGCTTCCCGCGCATAGCCCTTGCCGCGGCATTCGGGCCACAGCGCGTAGCGCAGCGCCACGCCGCGGCCGTCCGGCCGTTCCATCAGGCCGCAGATCCCCAGGAAGTCGCCGGTCGCGCGCTCAAAGACACACCAGGTGCCGTAGCCCCGCACCGCCCAGAAATCGATGTCGTCCTCCAGCTCCTCGCGCGTGCGCTCGGGCGAACGCACGCCGTGCAGCATCCAGGCGAACACGCGCTCATCGGCCTTGAGGCGGATCAGGTCCGGCAGGTTCTCGCGCCCCGGCGGGATCATCATCAGCCGATCGGTGGTGATGAGGCGGGTGGAGCGCAGCGCCTGCAGCATCATCGCGCGGCCCGGGCTGCGGGCAGGGCGCCGGCGCGCATCACTGCGCGCCTTTTCATGCCGCGCGTCACCGCGCGAGCGGCTTGTACTTGATGCGGTGCGGGTCGGTGGCGTGCTCGCCGAGTCGACGTCGCTTGTCCTCTTCGTAGGCCTCGAAATTGCCCTCGAACCACTCGACGTGGCTGTCGCCCTCGAAGGCCAGGATGTGCGTCGCCAGCCGATCCAGGAAGAACCGGTCGTGCGAGATGATCACCGCGCAACCCGCGAAATCCATCAGCGCGTTTTCCAGTGCGCGCAGGGTTTCGACATCCAGGTCGTTGGTCGGTTCGTCGAGCAGCAGCACGTTGTGCTCGGTCTTGAGCATCTTCGCGAGATGCACGCGGTTGCGCTCGCCGCCCGACAGCGATCCCACGCGCTTCTGCTGGTCGCCGCCCTTGAAGTTGAACGCGGCCACATAGGCGCGCGACGGCACCGACCGCTTGCCGATCATGATCGTGTCGTCGCCGCCCGAGATCTCCTGCCAGACCGACTTGCTGTCATCCAGGCTGTCGCGGCTCTGGTCCACATAGCCGAGCTGCACGCTCTCGCCGACCACCAGCGTGCCGGCATCGGGCGGTTCGCGCCCCATGATCATCTTGAACAGCGTGGTCTTGCCCGCGCCGTTGGGGCCGATGACGCCAACGATGCCGCCGGGCGGCAGCTTGAAGGACAGCTCGTCGATCAGCAGCGCATTGCCGTAGCCCTTGCGCAGCTCCTCGGCGACGATGACCGTATTGCCCAGGCGCGGGGCCGGCGGGATGGCGATCTCGGTCGGGTCGGGCGCCTTGTCCTGGCTGGCGCGCAGCAGGTCCTCATAGGCCGCGATGCGGGCCTTGGACTTCGCCTGGCGCGCCGACGGGCTGCGCCCGATCCAGTCGCGTTCCTCGGCCAGCTGGCGCTGGCGGGTGCTTTCCTCGCGCTCCTCCTGCGCCATGCGCTTGCGCTTCTGCTCCAGATACGTGGAGTAGTTGCCCTCGTACGGAATGCCGCGGCCGCGATCGACTTCCAGGATCCACGACGTCACGTTGTCGAGGAAGTAGCGGTCGTGGGTGACGATCAGCACGGTGCCGGTATAGGCCTTCAGCGTCTGCTCCAGCCACGACACGCTCTCGGCATCGAGGTGGTTGGTCGGCTCATCGAGCAGCAGCATGTCGGGCTTTTCCAGCAGCAGCCGGCACAACGCGACACGCCGGCGCTCGCCGCCCGACAGGTTGGTCACCGCGGCATCCGGCGGCGGGCAGCGCAGGGCATCCAGCGCGATCTCGACCTGGCGGTCGATCTCCCAGCCATTGGCCGCGTCGATCTTCTCCTGCAGATCGGCCTGTTCGCCGAGCAGCGTGTTCATCTCGTCCTCGGTCATCTCCTCGGCGAATTTCTCGGAGATCTCGTTGAAGCGGGCCATCCAGCCGTTCAGCTCGGCGAAGGCCATGCGGACGTTCTCGCCGACCGTCAGGGTGGGGTCGAGCTCGGGCTCCTGCGACAGGTAGCCCACGCGCACGCCCTCGGCGGCCCAGGCCTCGCCGCCATATTCCTTGTCCTGGCCGGCCATGATGCGCATCAGCGTGGACTTGCCGGCGCCGTTCGGGCCGAGCACGCCGATCTTCACCCCGGGCAGGAAGGACAGGGTGATGCCCTTGAAGATCTCACGCCCGCCTGGATAGGCCTTGGTGAGATCCTTCATCACATAGACATACTGGTAGGCAGCCATGGGGCGTGGACCTGTGGTGCTCGGGGTTCGGGCGGGGTTCTACCGCCCGGCCCGCCCCGCGCCAAGCACGCCGCACCGGGACACCAGCGCTACAGGACGAAGTCGGTCGCCAGCAGCGCCACGGTGCCGGTCAGCACGACCGAGAATTCCGCCGTGCCCAGCACGGCATCGGTATTGGCGAACACGAAGGTGTTGTTGCCGATCAGCTGGGTGCGCACCTGGCCAGCGGCGCTGAAGTCCGCCGCGCCGTTGAAGACGAAGGCCTGGTTGTCGGCCAGGGTCGCATCCGCATCGATCAGGGACAGGTCAATGCGGTCGGGTTCGCCGCGGGTGAAGTCCACGATGCGGTCGCGCGGCTGGCCGCCGGCGCCGCTCTCCGACAGGGTCGCGAAGCGGAACACGTCGCCGCTGGTGCCACCCCACAGCTGGTCGACACCGAGCCCCCCCAGCAGCGTATCCGCGCCGAGGCCGCCCGACAGCACGTCGTTCCCTCCGGCGCCGGCGAGCAAATCGGCACCTGAGCTTCCCTGCAGGACGTTGGCCTGCGCATCGCCGGTCAGCGTGTCGTTGCCTGCACCGCCGCGCACCCGCTCGATCCCGCTGAAGACATCGCGCGCCGCCGCGCCCGAGGCATCGCCGGTGGCGAGGTCGATGGTCACCGCCAGCGATTCCAGCAGGTAGTCGAGCAGATCGCGCTGCCCGTCCCCGCCGTCGAGCAGGTCCGCGCCGGCACCGGGGCGCAGCCAGTCGTCGCCCGCGCCGCCATCGAGCGTATCGTTGCCGGTGCCGCCGCTCAGGACGTCGTTGTAGGCACCGCCCTCGATGCTGTCGTTGCCTTCGTCGCCCTGGGCGAAATCGCGCCCCGGCCCGCCGATCACGGTGTCATTGCCCTCGCCGCCGACGATCTCGCGCGTGACGTGGCCGTCATGCCCGTCGTAGTAGTCGTCGCCGCCACGCAGCACGACGGACCCGATCATCGTGCCGTAGTTGAAGACGAAGTCGGCGACCTCGTCGGCACCCGCGATCGCACCATTGTTGCCGCTGATCGTGCCGAAGTTGCGGATCGTCATGGATGACAGGGTGCTGCCCATGTTGGTCAGCGAGACCCCGTAGCCGTCGAGTGCCGTGATGACGCCGTGGTTGGTGATGTCACCGCGATCGCCCTCCACCTCGATCGCGTTGCCGATGGTTCCGACGATGTTGCCGGTGTTCACCAGGCGGAAGAAGCCGGTGCCGTCATGGTCGATCCCGGTGCCGCCCTTGATCAGCCCGTCGTTGAAGATGTTGATGGTGGCGCCCTGGGAGCGGAGTCCCACCACCCGCGACGTCACCGACGCTGCGGCGCCGAGCGTGATGGTGGAGGATGTCTGGGCAGCGAGGCCGGCGCCAAGCGCAATCCCGGCGAATTCCCCGTACACGGTGCCGAGGATGTCGATCGCATGGGCGGCGAAGCCCGCCGAGATGCCGGTCGCGCCGCTCGACACCCGGACCGCATTCGGCCCGACGAACAGGTCCCCGTTGTTGGCCAGCGTGATGTTGGTGGCGGCGGTGGTCGAGCTGGTGGTGACGATGATGGTCATGCGCCCTCTCCCTGGCGTGGCGCACGGCTCGCCTTCTGGTGCACCGGATGACGCCGGTCGTGCCAGGCGGCACGGGCTCGGCTGCCAGGCGCCCGCCATGGCGGCGCCGGCGGCAGGCTGCCAGTGGCGCGCCCGCGGAACAACGTCGTGGATCACACGGATTGCGGCCGGCCCACTCGCGGTGCGTGCGGCATTTCCGGCATCTTCAGCCTGGGATCATGGGCCCGGCAGGACTCGAACCTGCAACCAAACCGTTATGAGCGGTCCGCTCTGACCATTGAGCTACAGGCCCATGCGCCTGTGTGATTGCCCTCAGCCGGCCAGGAAATCAAACGCCGCGAGGGCATGCACGCGCGCCACCGCCTCCAGCTCGGCCAGATCCGCCCATTCATCGGCGCCGCCCATGTTGTGCGGGGTGGGGCCATAGACCACGGTCGGCAGCCCGGCCATGCGGAACCAGCGGGCGTCGGAGCCGCCCACGCGCATGTTCACCGCGACGGCGCCGCCCAGCGCTTCCTCGGCGGCGGCGTGCGCCAGGCGGACAATGTCGGCGGCGGGGTCGGTGTGGTTCGCCTCGAAGCGCCGCAGCACGCGCCACGCCACCCCCGGCAGCGCATCGAGCCCCGCCGCCAGCGCGGCTTCCACCTGCGCCGCGGCCACACCCACCGGCAGGCGGATGTCGCAGGCGGCGCGCGCGCTGGCCGGCACCAGGTTGGGCGCGGTGCCGCCCTCGATCCGGCCGATGTTGACGGTGATGCCGCCCAGCACGGCGGCCTCGCCGGTGCCGGCCAGGGGCTCGCTGATCGGCGCGGCGGCGGCGATGGCGGCGGTCACCGCGGGCGGCGCCGCCACCGGCAGGCCGCGCAGGGCCGCCACCACGTCGAGCGCCGCGCGCAGCCGGTCGATCGCGTTCTGCCCCAGATGCACATGGGCGCCATGCGCGGCGGTGCCGCTGGCCTCCACCTCGATCCACAGGAAGCCCTTCTCGCCGAAGCGCAGCACGCGGGGGGACCCGGCATCGCCGATGATCACCGCGCCAGCGCCGGCGAGGCCCGGGACATTGTCCAGCAGCCACTTCGTGCCGAGCGGGCCCATGGTCTCCTCGTCCCCGGCCAGGGTCAGGATCGCTTCGCCGCGCCAGTCGTCGCGGTGCTGCGCCAGCAGCGCGAAGGCGAGGATGGAGGCCGCGATGCCGCCCTTCATGTCGGCCGCGCCGCGTCCGTAGATCCGCCCGTCGCGCAGCGCGCCGCCGAGCGGGTCGACCGTCCAGGGCAGCGTCTCGTTCACCGGGTAGGTATCCAGGTGGCCATTGAAGGCCAGGGTGCGGCCCGGCCCGGCGCCGGCGATGCGGGCCACGACGTTGGTCACCTCCGGCGAGGTCGCGTGCAGCGAGACCTCGGCCGCGGGGGCGAGGTCGCGCAGCAGGGCGGCGCAGACCTCGGCGCAGGCGCGCACATCGCCGGGCGGGTTGGGGGATGGCACGGCGATCAGCCGGCGGGTGAGCGCGGCCACCTCGGGCGCGCGGGCGCGGGCGGCGGCGGCGAAGGCGGCGCGGGCGGGGGTCATGGGCCAAGCCTGGGCGGGGCGCCGTCGCCGCGCAACCCTGGCACGCGGAGGCGCGCGAAACCCCGTCGCGCGGAGGCGCGCGAAACCCCGTCGCGCGGAGGCGCGCGAAACCCCGTCGCGAGGAGGCGCGCGAAACCCTGGCACGCGCGGGCGCGTTGCCGTCCGGTGCGCAGGCCCTGCGTCCGCGCGCGTGCCGCGCCGCGCCCACCTTCCGCCCCCCCGGCCGCTCTGCTACAGGCGCGCGCCGTCCCGAACCGGAGACCCGCCATGCGCATCGACGCCATTCCCATCGGGAAGGACCCGCCCCACGACGTGAACGTCATCGTCGAGGTGCCGATCGGCGGCGAGCCCATCAAGTACGAGATGGACAAGGCCGCCGGCACCCTGTTCGTGGACCGCTTCCTGCACACGCCCATGCGCTATCCGGGCAACTACGGCTTCATCCCCCACACCCTGAGCGAGGATGGCGACCCGATCGACGTGCTGGTGGCCAATACGCGCCCGATCATCGCAGGCGCGGTCATCCGCGTTCGCCCGGTCGGCGTGATGAAGATGGAGGATGACGGCGGCGGGGACGAGAAGATCATCGCCGTGCCGGTGCCGAAACTGACGCTGCGCTACCAGCATGTCCACAACTACACGGACCTGCCGAAGATCACGATCGAGCAGATCCAGCACTTCTTTGAACACTACAAGGACCTCGAGCCCGGCAAGTGGGTGAAGTTCATCGGCTGGGGCGACGCCGACGAAGCCCGCCGCCTGATCACCGAGGCGATCGACCGGGCGAAGTGACGCAGCGCGCCCCGGGCGGGCGCCTGCCGGCCCGCGAGGCCGCGACAGCCTGCCGCCCGCCGCGACCCACCCCCCGTTGCGCGCCTTGGCCTTCCCCCTCTAGACAGGCGTTTGGCCGCCGGGCGGGGCGGCGCCTGTCGCACCCCGCCCGCGGTCTATTGCGGCCCGAGACCGCGTTCACCGAGGGGGATTCATCGACGTGCTGACCGTGTGGCTGATCATCGTGATCGCGCTGGGGGCGTTGTCCATCGCCTATGGCGTCATCACCGCCAAGGACGTGCTGTCGCGCGATCCCGGCAACGAGCGCATGCAGGAAATCGCCAAGGCGATCCAGGAAGGCGCCAACGCGTATCTGAAGCGGCAATACACCACCATCGCCATCGTCGGCGCGGTGCTGTTCGTGCTGGTGGCCTGGCGGCTCGGCCTCACGGTCGCGGTGGGATTCCTGCTGGGGGCGGTGCTGTCCGGCGCGGCGGGCTTCATCGGCATGAACGTCTCGGTGCGCGCCAACCTGCGCACGGCGCAGGCCTCGACGGTGTCGCTCGCGGGCGGCCTCGATGTGGCGTTCAAGTCGGGTGCCATCACCGGCATGCTGGTGGCCGGCGGCGCGCTGCTGGGCGTGGCCGTGTATTTCTTCCTGCTGGTCATCATCGGCGGGCTGGAACCCAATGACCGCACGGTGATCGACGCGCTGGTGGCGCTCGGCTTCGGTGCCTCGCTGATCTCGATCTTCGCGCGGCTGGGCGGCGGCATCTTCACCAAGGGCGCCGACGTCGGCGGCGACATGGTCGGCAAGGTCGAGGCCGGCATCCCCGAGGACGACCCCCGCAACCCCGCCACCATCGCCGACAATGTGGGCGACAACGTCGACCTGTTCGAGACCTATGCGGTCACCATGGTCGCGACCATGGTGCTGGCCGCCATCGCCTTCGCGGGTTCGCCCTTCCTGAAGGCGGGCATGATCTTCCCGCTGGCGATCGGCGCGGTCTGCGTGGTGACGTCGATCATCGGCACCTATTTCGTGAAGCTGCCGGCCAGCAACAACATCATGGGGGCGATGTACCGCGGCTTCGCGGTGACCGGCGTGCTGTCGCTGGTCGCCCTGCTGCCGCTGTCCTTCATGATCTTCGGCTTCGGCACCGCGACCGCGGCGGGCGCGACCTTCGGCGCCTTCTCGCTGTTCCTGTGCGGCGCGGTCGGCCTGGTGGTCACCGCGCTGATCATCTGGATCACCGAATACTACACCGGCACGAACTTCCGGCCGGTGCAGTCGATCGCGGAATCCTCGGTGACCGGCCACGGCACCAACGTGATCCGCGGCCTGGCGGTGTCGATGGAATCCACCGCCCTGCCGGCGCTGGTGATCATCGCCGGCATCCTGGTGTCCTATGCGCTGGCGGGGCTCTATGGCATCGCCATCGCGGTGACCACGATGCTGGCGCTGGCCGGCATGGTGGTGGCGCTCGATGCCTTCGGCCCGGTCACCGACAATGCCGGCGGCATTGCCGAGATGGCCGGCCTGCCCAAGGAAATCCGCCAGACCACGGATGCGCTGGACGCCGTGGGCAACACCACCAAGGCGGTGACCAAGGGCTATGCGATCGGCTCGGCGGCCCTGGGCGCCGTCGTGCTGTTCGCGGCCTATACCCAGGACCTGAACTACTTCATCACCAATGCGGCGCAGTACCCGTACTTCGCGGGCGTGACGGCGATCGACTTCTCGCTGGCCAATCCCTACGTCGTGGTGGGCCTGCTGTTCGGCGGCATGCTGCCCTACCTGTTCGGCGGCATGGCGATGACGGCGGTCGGCCGCGCGGCGATGAGCGTGGTCGAGGAAGTCCGGCGCCAGTTCAAGGAAAAGCCGGGCATCATGGAGGGCACCGAGAAGCCGGATTACGGCCGCGC
>LNEW01000169.1 GCA_001464375.1 Rhodospirillales bacterium Ga0074136
GCGCCACCCGCGCCGCTCGAGGTCGCGGCGTTCAGGAAGTCGCTCTCGAGGAAGCTGCCACTGGTCAGCACCATATCGAACACGAGGTTGACCGAGTTAGTGACGTTGTTGCTGGCGTTGTTCGCGTTGGTGGCCGGATTCGCGACCCACAGGAAATCAATGCCTCCGCCCCCCTGCACATTTGTCGCTGGGGTCACGAACTGACCGGCCCAGCCCGTCGGCGAGGTGTTCTCGAACGCCACATTCGCAAGGGAGTACTTGTTTCCAATATTGACCAGGTTCCACGCGAAATTGTCCAACCGCGCGTTGGCATGGAGGGGTGAATTGATGTCGACGGTCCAGGTCGCACGGTTTTGGGAACCTGCATCGACCACGACGGACACGCCGATAATCAACCCGTCCGGGTTTCCGGGACGCGGGTCACCGGTCAACTGCGCATTCACGGTGAACAGCGGAGCTGCAGCAGCAGGAAAGGCGAACGCGCCGAGGGCCAGGAGCCCGAAGCCCGCCGCCGCGAGGTTTCTAGTATTCCTGAGCATCACATCGCCCTCCTCTGTCTCTTACCCGTTATTGCGAACCGCGCCCTAGTCTCGACCACCGCTCATCTTGGCCCGCTCAAAGCGGCTGCGACGGCCGGTACGAAATTCACGCGGTAGGTGCAAAGCGTGATCTCGACCCGTTGCAAAGCAGATTCCGTGCCATGAAATAACCTATTGTAAATAGGGCTATATTTTCGTTCTATCGTCGCATCGGAGGCATGCCTGTAAAGCTCTCCGACAGGTAGGTACGATGCCCAGCTAGCTACACCCCATACGTGGTCGGCCAAAGCAAGGCTGTCCGACCGCGCTTGACCGTCGCGCCCTCACGCGCCGACATGCCGCCATGACCGACACCGCCGACCTCACCGCCACCACCGCCCTCGCCGCCATCTCTGCCGACCTGACCGAGGCCTGCCTCGACCGCATCGCCTCGCGCGAGGAAACCATCCGCGCCTTCGCCTGGCTCGACCCCGCCCAGGCACGCCGCGCGGCGGCCGCGGCCGGGCAGGGGCCGCTGGCCGGCATCCCGATCGGCGTGAAGGACGTGATCGATACCGCCGACCTGCCGGCGCAATACGGATCGCCCGCCTGGGCCGGGCATCGGCCGCGCGCGGATGCCGCCTGCGTGGCGGCGGCGCGCGCCGCCGGCGCGGTGGTGATCGGCAAGACCGTGACGACGGAATTCGCCACGCGGCATCCCGGGCCGACCGCCAACCCGGCCAATGTGAAGCACACGCCGGGCGGGTCCTCCTCGGGCTCGGCGGCCGGCGTGGCGGCGGGGTTCTTCCCGATCGCCTTCGGCACCCAGACCGCGGGCAGCATCATCCGCCCCGCGGCCTATTGCGGTGTCACGGGCTTCAAGCCGACCTACGGCACGCTGCACCGGGCGGGGATGAAGGTGATGAGCGAGAGCCTGGACACCATCGGCGTGATGGCGCGTTCGGTGGCCGATTGCGCGCTGGCCATGGCGGCAATGACCGGCGGCGACTACGGCGCGCCCGACACGCGCGCGCCGCGCCCGCCGCGCCTGGCGCTGGTGATGGGCCCTTCCGCCGACCAGGCCGCGCCCGAGACCCTGGCCTTGATGGAACGCGTGGCCGAGGCCTGCCGGCGCGCCGGCGCCACCGTCACGCCCCTCGCGCTGCCTGACGTCTTCGCCGCCGCCTATGCCGCGCATCCCACCGTGATGAACGCGGAATCGGCCGAGGCGCTGGGCTGGGAGATGGCGCATGCGCGCGCCCTGCTCTCGCCGGTGCTGCGCGAACGGATGGAGTGGGGCCACGCGCAGGGCGCCGCCGCCCTGGCCGCGGGCCGCGCCGCCTTCGCCGCCGCGCGCGCCGCCTTCCCGGCCGCCATCGAGGGCTTCGACGCGGTGCTGACGCCTGCCGCCCCAGGGGAAGCACCGGAGGGCCTCGGCTGGACCGGCGACCCGGCCTTCAACACCCTGTGGACGCTGCTGCACGGACCCTGCGTGACCGTCCCGGCGGGCGTCGGGCCGAACGGGCTGCCGCTGGGCGCGCAGGTGGCGGGGCGCATCGGCGACGACGCGGCGGTGCTGGGCTGGGCCGCCTGGGTGCGCGCGGCGCTGGGCTGAGGGGCGCGCCGGTGGGCGCGGAAATCCGGGCCGTGCTGCTGGCGCATGCGCGCTCGGGCTCGACCCTGCTGATGGATTTTCTTGACGCGCAGCCCGACACCACCTTCGCGCACGAGATGTTCCACCAGAAGACCGTGAACCTGCCGGCCTACATGGGCATCGCGCGGCCGGACGCGGCGGCGCTGAAGCCCGAGCGCGACGCCGACCCGGTCGGCTTCCTCGACCGCGTCGTTGCGGCCTGCCCGACGCGCATCTTCGGCTTCAAATGGTTCCGCGGCCATGCGCCCGCGGTGCGCGACCGGCTGGTGGCGGACCCCGGCTGGCGGGTGGTGATCCTGCAGCGGGAGAATTTCCTGGCGGTCTTCGCATCCCAGCGCACCGCGCGGCTGACCGGGCGCTATTTGGCACGCGAGGCGGGTGGCAGCCCGCCGCCCGTGCCCTTGCTGCCCTTCGATACCGATGAATTCCTGCGCGAATACCGCCGCTACCGCGACTACTACGACGGGCTGCTGCGGCGATGCGACGACCAGGGCAAGGTCTTCCACATGGTGGAGTACCGGCACCTGTCCCACCCGGCGGTGCTGCGCAACGTGGCGCGCCACATCGGTGTGGAGGCACCCACCCTGCCGGCGCCGCGGCTGGTGAAGCAGGGCAGCGCCAGGCTGCTCGGCCGCTTCGAGGATCCGGACTTGGTGCGGCGCACGCTCGACCGGCTGGGCCGCCCGCAATGGGTCGTCGAGGAGGACGGCTTCCTGCGCGCCCCGGAGGCAGCGCCGGACGACGCCCCGGCCGCTCCCTGAGCGCGCGGTTGCCGCCGCGCTGTCCACGCATGCCGGCGCTGTGCCGCCCTTCTCAGGCGCTATCTGATCGGTAGCCGAAGGCCGCCATCGCGTCGTCGAGGATGGTCTCGACCTGGCGGATCGTCCTGGCGTCCATCTCCGTGCGGTGGTTGCCGGGATGCACCTGGCGGATGTGGCGGGTCGGGTCGGCGGCCTCGGGCACGATGTCGAAGCGCGCGACGACGCGCTGGCGCGTCTCGGCGGGAATGCGCCACTGGTACCAGTCGCAGATGTCGTCCACCCAGTCGGCCTTGCGAAAGATCACGTCCTCGTAGCGATGCACCGCGACATTCGAGCGCCAGGGAAAGCCGAGCGCGAGATAAGCCTCGAAGCGCCGGGCGTAGCGCTGCGCGGAACTGACCGCGAACTGCGCCAGAGTCTGCTGGGACGCCGCCGCGCGGGCCAGTGCCATCGGGTGGTCGGGCCCGGCATCCGCCGGCACGGTGTGGCTCTCGCGGAAGGAATAGTACTGCGAGACGATCATGTCGCGCGGGTCGCGTACCAGCAGCAGGACCCGGCTGTCGTTGAGCGGCGGGATGGCGTGGCGCGGCAGGCCGCGATAGCCGCCGTAGCAATAGCCGCGCGGGCGGAACAGCCGCGCCGCGCCCGGCCAGGCGACCGGCAGGGCGTGTCCCTGCTTGAACATCAGGTCATCGAGCGAAAAGAACACCGACCCCGCCGACGGCGCCAGGCCGCGCAGCAGGTTGAACAGCAGCGTCGATCCGGCCTTGGCCAGCGAGAAGGCGAAGACGCTCGGCACGTCGGAAACCGGGGGTGGCAGCTCGGGCAACGGGCCGTCGGCAAAGGGAACCTGCCAGCGAAGCGGCGCGCCGGAGCCAGCAACGTTGCTCATGGCGGTATTTGCACCGGAGCGCCGGATTCCCGCAAGCCGCGGCTGCCGGCTTTCAGCCGCGCGCGGCCAGCGCCGCCGCGAGCACCGGGTCCTGGCGGCGCGCCTGGCAGGATGCCAGCGCCGCCGCGGCGAAGGCGGTCGCCGCAGCGTCACCCGCCAGGTGCCGCCAGTGCAGCGCATAGGCCTCGATGTCGGCCTGCAGCCGTGCCGTGTCGTTGAGGAAGCCGGCGGCCGGCAGGCCGGCAATGAAGCCGGCCTCGCGCAACGTGCCCAGCACCTGCACCGGGTCGATGAAGGTCAGCGCATTGGCGCGCGGATTGCGCCGGTGCAGCGTGCCGATGATGAAGTCCGGGCGGATCAGGTGGAGCTCGGCGGCCTTCTCTTCCAGGCAGCCGCGCGGGATCGCCATGCCGCGGCGCCGGCCGATCACCGCGATGCGCGCACGCACCGGCGGCAGCAGGTCGAACAGGTGCAGCGCGCTGCCCTCGGCGGCGACGATGCGCTCGGCCCCGGCCAGCGCGGCGATCTGCTCCGCCAGGGGGTGCTGCTCCGGGCGGAAGATGCGGTAGCCCTCCGCGGCCAGGTGATCCTCGATCCAGGCCTCGCCGATGCAGCGCCCGGTCTGGAGGTGGCCGCGCAGGATCGCGAGGTCGCGCGCCTGGCCGGTCGGCTCCAGCAGCGCCGGCGGCAGCATCGCGCCGACCATGCGCCCATAGGCGGCGGTGCAGGTGGCGCCGAGCAGCCGGCCCGGCTCACCCACCACCAGTTCCTCGACCAGGCGGGGGCGGTCGACCAGGACGGGCTCGGGCGCGCCGACCAGGCGCAGGTAGTCCGCGACGCAGCCGGGGATGGATGGGCGCGGTCCTGTCGCTACCAGGAGCGGGCGCAGCCCCGGCTCCTGCCGCAGCACCCACAGGCGATGCAGGAATTCCCCCACCATGTGCCCGAAATGCGCGACCGCCGGACCGACGAAGGCGTATCGGCCGGGCAGCGGTTCCAGGTCTGTCCCGGACGGCGCGGCGTGCGGGCCGTGCACCCATTGGCGCCCGCCCTGCATCGGCATGTGGACCCAGTCCGGGGCCCCGGGCGGGAAGACCGGCCCGCCGGTGAGCGCCGCGCCCGGCGCGGCAGGCCGCCAGCCGGCATAGGGCAGCACCGACAGGTCGTGGAAGCGCGCGAGCCGCAGCGGTGGCGCCGCGCCGGCCGACAGGTTCACCCGCCGCGTGCCCCCGGCAGCCCCTTCAGCGTATCCGTCGTGTCGAAGTCCCGCAGCACGGCGTCATCGGCCATCTCGACCTCGACCATGCGGTCGCCGTGGCGGCCGACCAGGTGGCGGGCGCCGACATCGCCGGTGATGGTCATGATTTCGGTCAGGAATTCGCGCGCCCACAGCATCGGGTTGCCCTGCTTGCCGCGGAAGGTCGGCATGACGATGGCGCGGCCCTCATCCGGGTCGAAGGCGGCGATCAGGCGGTCGAGCATCGGCCCCGCCACCAGCGGCATGTCGCCCAGGCAGATCAGCACGCCCTCGGCATCCGGCGGCAGGGCCGCGATGCCGGCCTTGAGCGAGGCCGAGAGGCCCTCGGCATAGTCGTCGGCATGGGCGGAGATGACGGGGCGGCCGGCCAGGGCTTCCTCCACCCGGTCGCGCTCATGGCCGGTGACGACGATGATCGGGCGCGCATGGGAGGCCAGCACATTGTCCACGACGCGCGCGACCATCGCGGTGCCCTGCGTATCGGCGACCAGCAGCTTGTTCAGCGGCGCCATGCGGCGCGAGCGCCCCGCCGCCAGCACGATGGCGGCGACCGCTCGCGCGCGGCGCGGGGCCAGTGCCGGCGGGGCCACCCGCGGGGCCTGTTCGCGCGGCAGGGGGCGGACCTCGATCTCCTTGAGCAGCCCGCCCACGCCCATCGCCATCACGTCGGCGGGGGCGACCTTCACGCCGGCGAACAGCCGCTGGAGCACCCAGTCGAAGCCGTTCAGTTTCGGGCTGCGGGCGCAGCCGGGCAGCACCATGGCCGGGATGTCGCCGATCCGGCCCAGGCAGAGCAGGTTGCCCGGGTCCACCGGCATGCCGAAATGGTCGATCCGCCCGCCGGCGCGGATGATGGCGGCCGGGCCGATGTCGCGCCGGTCCACCACGGCCGAGGCGCCGGCGATCAGCAGCATCTGCGCCCCGGCGCGCTTGAGGCGCGACAGCGCCTCGGCGACCGGGCCTTCCTCGTGGCGCACCCGCTCGACCGGCAGCATGGTGCCGCACAGCGATTCGACGCGGGCGGAGGTCGCCTCCACCGCGCCTTCCATCACGCTTTCCTTGATGCCCGGCAGTTCGGTCAGCACCAGGCCGACCTTGAGCGGGCGGAAAGGGTGCACGGCGAAGGCGGGGCCGCGGCCGCCGCGCGCCACCGCCTCGGCCACGCCAAGCACCGCGCCCGGCACCGCGAAGGGGATGACCTTGATGGTCGCGATCATCTCGCGCGGCGTGACAGGGGTGTGGTTGGGCAGGGTCGCGACGGTCAGGCTTTCGTCGACGGCGTTCACCGCGTCGATCCGCTTCGCGTCGATCACCAGCAGCCCGGCGGTCTCGGCCAGCAGGTTCACACGCCCGGTGGCGGCGCGGGAGCGCGCGATCAGCGGCGCCGTCAGCGTGATGGCCAGGCGTTCGGCAGCCTCGTTCTCCGGCACGTCGCCGGCTTCGAGGCGGGCGGTGATGACGTCGCGTCGGCCGGCCTCCTTCAACGCCGCCACGCCGTCATCGTCGAGCACCGTGCCCTTTTTCAGAACGCGCCCGGGCAGGCGGAGCGAGTGGGCGAGGATGGCACCCTTGGCTTCCTCGATCGGCGTGGGGCCGAAGATCATGCCGTGATACCGATGCTGACGCGCTGCTGCGATGGTGCGGCCGGACGCGGTGCGCCCAGCGCCGCGCCGCGCCGGGCGGCGACGATCTCGGCCATCACCGACAGCGCGATCTCGGGCGCCGTCACGGCCTCGATGTCGAGCCCGACCGGCGCGTGGATGCGCGCGATCGCGTCGTCGCCGTGCCCGAGGTCGCGCAGCCGCGCGACGCGCTTGGCATGCGTGCGCCGGCTGCCCAGCGCGCCGATGTAGAAGGCCTCGCTTCTCAGCGCCGCATCCAGCGCCGGGTCATCGAGCTTCGGGTCGTGGGTCAGCGTCACCACCGCGCTGCGCGCATCGGGCTTGAGCGCCGCCATGGCGTCGTCCGGCCAGTCGGTGTTCAGAGTCAGGCCCGGCAGGCGTTCGGCGGTGGCGAAAGCGCCGCGCGGGTCGACCACGATCATCTCGAAGCCCAGCGGTGCCGCCATCGGCGCCATGGCCTGCGCGATATGCACGGCACCGACCACGATGATGCGCAGTGGCGGGTTGTGCGGGTGGATGAACCAGGCCTCGCCATCCAGCGTGACCATGGCACCCTTCTCGCGGCCCAGCGCATCGCGCGCGGCATCGGCCAGCGCGTCGGGCACCGCATCCTGCGGCCAGAGGTGCTGCGCGCCATCCGACAGGCGCGTGAGCAGCACGACGGCGCGCTGCGCGGCGCGTTCCGCCTGCAGCCGCGCCAGCGTTTCGCCCTTCATGTCAGCGGCTCCACGAAGACCTTGACCTTGCCGCCGCAGGACAGCCCGACCTCCCAGGCGCGTTCGTCCGAGACGCCGAAATCCAGCACCTGCGGCGTGCCGCTGGCCATCGCCTGCCAGGCGGCATCGGCCACCGCACCCTCGATGCACCCGCCCGAGACCGAGCCCATCAGCCGGCCCGACGCGGTGACCGCCAGGCGCGATCCCGCCGGGCGCGGGCTGCTGCCCCAGGTCTCGACCACGGTGGCGATCGCGACCTGCTCGCCCGCCGCGCGCCATTCGGCGGCGATGGCGAGGATATCCTCGGATTGCGTGGTGTCGGTGCTCATGCCGCCATCCTCCCGCGCTGCGCGGCGTGGCGGTCCGACAGGGTCGTGACCAGGTCGCGCAGGCTGTTCAGGTTATGCACCGGGCGGAAGTCGTCCACATGGGGCAGCATCGCCCGGATGCCTTGGGATTTGGGCTGGAAGCCCTCGAACCGCAACAGGGGATTGAGCCAGATCAGCCGCCGGCAGGACCCGCGCAGGCGCTGGCAGGCCTCGGCCAGGCCCTTGGCACCCTCGCGGTCGAGGCCATCGGTGATCAGCAGCACCACGGCGCCCTGGCCCAGCACGCGCCGCCCCCATAGCCGGTTGAACAGCGCGAGGGATTCGCCGATGCGCGTGCCGCCCGACCAGTCCGGCACGATGTGGGAGATCATCTCGAACGCCACTTCCGGGTCGCGGTGCTTCAACTGGCGCGTCACGTTGGTCAGGCGCGTGCCGAACAGGAAGGTCTGCACGCGGTCGCGGTCATTCGCGACCGCATGGAGGAAATGCAGCAGGATCTGCGCGTAGCGGGACATGCTGCCGCTGATGTCGCACAGCGCCACCAGCGGCGGCGGGCGCGTGACGCGGCGGCGCCGCGCGATATCCAGGATCTCCCCGCCGGTGCGCAGCGATTGGCGCACGGTGGCGCGCAGGTCGGTGACCGGGCCGAAGGGGTCGGGGCGGAAGCGGCGCGTGCGCTGTTCATCGAGCGGCAGCACCAGGCGGCGGATTTCCTGCTTCGCGCGGGCGATGTCGTCCGCCGACATGGCCTCGAAATCCATCTCGCTCAGGCGTTCGCGCTCGCTGACCGTGAAGGTCATGTCGTGGCGGGGCGGCGGTTCCTCGGGCGGCCTGGGCTTGGGGGCGTTGTGCTGCATCGCCTCAGCCAGGCGGCGCGAGGCCGGCGGCGGCTTCTCGTCCTTGGGCTTGTTGCCGTCCAGCAGCGCCATGGCGGCGGCGTGGGCGGCGGCCTCGGGGTCGCGCCAGAACAGCTGGAAGGCCTGGTCGAAGATCTCGAAATGCTCGCGCCGGTGGACCATCACGGCACGCAGCGCGGCATGCACCTGGCGGCGGTCCGCCAGGTCGATCTCGGTCAGCGCGCCAAGGCCCGCGATCGCCTCGCCCGGGCCGAGCGGCAGGCCGGTGCGCCGCAACAGCCGCGTGAAGGCCAACAGGTTGGCGGCCAGGTGACCGCCCGGCGCGGTGGCGGCGCCGGCGGCGCGGGCCTGGACGGCGCCGATGATGCGCGATGCGTCGCGGTCCGGCGTCAGCGCCATGGCGCGCGCCCGCGCCGCGCGGTCATCCCGCCGCCTCGGACAGCAGCCGCGCGGCCTCGGCGCCGCGCAGCTTGGCGATGTCGTCCTGGTACTTCAGCAGCACGCCGAGCGTCTCGTCGACCGCGCCGGGTTCCAGTTCCTTGGCGTCGAGCGCGCTCAGCGCCTGTGCCCAGTCGATGGTCTCCGCGACGCCGGGCAGCTTGAAGTAGTCGCCCTCGCGGACCTTCTGCACGAAGGCGACGATCTGGGCGGAGAGCTTCTCCGGCAGGCCGGGCGCGCGCACCCGCAGGATGGCGCGTTCGCGCGCCGCGTCGGGGTAGTCCACCCAGTGATACAGGCAGCGCCGACGCACCGCGTCATGCACCTCCCGCGTGCGGTTCGACGTGATGATGACGACCGGTGGCGTGACGGCGCGGATGGTACCGAGTTCCGGGATGGTCACCTGGAAATCGGCCAGGATTTCGAGGAGGAAGGCCTCGAAGGGTTCGTCGGCGCGGTCGAGCTCGTCGATCAGCAGGACGGCGGGTTCGCCCTCCAGCGCCTGGAGCAGCGGGCGGGATTGCAGGAAGCGGCGGTCGTAGATGCCGCGTTCCAGCGCGTCGCGGTCGGTTTCGCCCGAGGCCTCGGCCAGGCGGATCGCCATGAGCTGCTTGGCGTGGTTCCACTCATAGGCCGCGGCGGAGAGGTCGAGGCCGTCATAGCATTGCAGGCGCACCAGGTGGCGCGGCAGCATCTTCGCCAGCACCTTGGCGATCTCGGTCTTGCCGGTGCCGGGTTCGCCTTCGAGGAACAGCGGGCGCCCCATGCGCAGCGCGAGGTGCACGGTGGTCGCGAGCGCACGGTCGGCGACGTAGCCGCCGGCGGCCAGCAGCGCCTGGGTTTCCTCGACGCTGGCGGGAAGCGCCCCGGCCGGACCGCTCACAGGAACATCAGCGCCAGGATGACCAGCCACACCGCGCCGCCCGCCCAGGCCAGCAGCGGAATGCCTAGCGGGGCTTCCGGCAGCAGGTCCAGGATCGAGATGCCGGCCGGGGTGGTGATCGGTGCGCGCGGCGCCGCCGGTGCGGCCGCGGCGACCGGCGCGATGTCCTCGGCCGGGGCAGGGGGCGTCAGCGCGGCGGCGAAGCGGTCGAAGAACTGCTCGGACATCTGCTTGGCGGTGCTGTCGATCAGCCGCGCACCCAGCTGCGCCATCTTGCCGCCGACCTGCGCCTTCACGGTGTAGCGCAGCATCGTCTCCTCGGGGCCGAGCTCCTCGAGCGCCACGTCCGCGCCGCCCTTGGCGAAGCCCATGGCGCCGCCATTGCCCTCGCCGGTGATCGTGTAGGAGGCGGGCGCGTCGATGTTCTCGAGCTTCACCTTGGCGCCGAACTTGGCGGCCATCGGGCCGATCTTGAGCGCGAGCTTCGCCTCGAAGGCGTCCTCGGCGGTGCGCGTGACGGATTCGCAGCCCGGGATCGCGGCGCGCAGCATCTCGGGGTCGTTCAGCGCATCCCAGACCCGCGTACGGGCGGCGGGGATGCGGCGCTCGCCGCTCATGTCCATTCGGGGTCACTCCTGTTCGAGGGGCAAACTAGGGCCGGGGGCGGGGCCGGAAAAGGGGGGCGGCCCCCCTTGTGGCGGCGGCGATCATCCTGCAAGGCAGATCGGGAGCCGGACGGGACGCCGGCCGCAACGGGAGACCCGATCGAGGATGCGACTGCGCCGCCCCCTTGCCGCGACGGCCCTGGCCCTGCCCGGCAGCGCCTTGATCCTGGCGATGATGGTGCGTCCGGCGGCTGCCGCGGGCGTATCGGGCGCGGATCTCTCGCTGGCCTGGGGCATCCCCTTTGCCGGGCTGCTGCTGTCGATCGCGCTGATGCCCCTGGTCGCGGGGCATCTGTGGCACCATCACTACGGCAAGATAGCGGCCGCCTGGGGCGCGCTGCTGGTGATCCCCTTCGCCATCGCCTTCGGGCCGCAGGTCGCGGCTGGCGAGGTTTGGCACATCATCCTGCAGGAATACATCCCGTTCATCGCGCTGCTGCTGGCGCTTTACGTGACCGGCGGCGGGGTGCTGCTGAAGGGGTCGCTGGTGGGCACGCCGGCGACCAACACCGCGCTGCTGGCCTTCGGCACGGTGATCGCGTCGCTGATGGGCACGACGGGTGCGTCGATGCTGCTGATCCGCCCGGTGCTGCGCGCCAATGCCTTCCGCAAGCGCAAGACGCATACCTTCGTGTTCTTCATCTTCCTGGTCAGCAACATCGGCGGGTCGCTGACGCCGCTTGGCGATCCGCCGCTGTACCTGGGCTTCCTCAAGGGCGTGTCGTTCTTCTGGACCACCACGCACCTGTTCTGGGAATTCGCCTTCTGCGCGGTGATCCTGCTGGCCGTCTACTACGTGCTCGACAGCATGGCCTGGGCGCGGGAGAAACCCGTGGTGCCGGACACCGGCGGGCGCGAGCCGCTGCGCGTCGAGGGGCTGGTGAACCTGGCGCTGATCGGCGCTGTCGTCGCGATGGTGCTGGTGCAGGGCTACTGGCGGCCCGGCGACGCCTATCTGCTGGGCGAGACGATCGGGATCGAGCGCCTGGTCGGCATCGCGGTGTTCGTGGCGATCGCCTGGCTGTCGATGCGGCTGACCACACTGGAACTGCGCGAGGCGAACGGCTTCGCCTGGGGTGCGATCGCCGAGGTGGCGAAGCTGTTCGCCGCCATTTTCGTCACCATGGCACCGGTGCTGGCGATCCTGCGCGCGGGCGTGCAGGGCGCGGCGGCGCCGCTGGTGGCGCTGAGTTCCGATGCCGCGGGCCAGCCGATACCCTGGGTGTATTTCTGGCTGACCGGCGTGCTGTCGTCGTTCCTCGACAATGCGCCGACCTACCTGGTGTTCTTCAACCTGGCGGGCGGCGACCCGGCCTACCTGATGACGCAGGGAGCGCTGACACTGGCGGCGATCTCCTGCGGCGCGGTTTTCATGGGGGCCAATTCCTACATCGGCAATGCGCCCAACTTCATGGTCAAGGCGATCGTCGAGGAGAATGGCGAACGCATGCCGTCCTTCTTCGGCTTCGTCGGCTGGGCGGTGGTGTTCCTGATCCCGCTGTTCGTGCTGGTGACGCTGGTGTTCTTCTGAGCGCGCCGGCTGGGAAGCCGGCGCGGGCTGGATTATAGGCAGGACCCGATGCTGGAGAGCCCGCCATGCCGTATGTGATCGCCGACGACCTGCCCCACGAGCCCGCGGGCGTGCGCTTCCGCCGCATGCTGGACGCCCCCGGCATCCTGCAGATGCCTGGCGCGCACCTGGGCATCTCCGCACTGCTGGCGAAGAAGGCGGGGTTCGAGGCGCTGTACATGTCCGGGGCCGCGATGTCGGCCACCATGGGACTGCCCGACCTCGGGATGATCACGGTGGACGACGTGGCGTGGCATATCCGCCAGGTGGTGCGGGCGTCGGGCCTGCCGGTGCTGGTCGATGGCGACACCGGCTATGGCGAGGCGCTCAACGTCATGCACATGGTCCGCTGCTTCGAGGAAGCCGGGGCAGGGGCGGTGCATCT
>LNEW01000170.1 GCA_001464375.1 Rhodospirillales bacterium Ga0074136
GTCTTCGGGCACCTGACCTTCTGGGTCGTGACCTACATCCTCGCGCTGACCGCCTGGGGCTGCCTCGGGCGCTTCATGATGCAGGCCTTCATGGCCCCGGACAGCCCGAACTACATCTGGCGCGGCTTCCTGCTGCTGACCGGCTGGGCGGTCTGGCTGGCACGGCGGATGGTGCCGACCTACGTGACCACGCCCTTCCTGCCACTGGTCGCGGCATTCTGGCTTTTCGCGGTGCGCACGGTGTTCGGCCTGGCGATGCTGGGCGCGGGGCTCGCGCCCACCATCACGCCGCCGGGGGGCGCGCCGTGACGCCGCAGAACCTGTTCGTCGTGACGGTGGCGATCTGCCTGCTGAACGGCCTGGTGAGCCCGATGCTGCCGGTGATCTGGCACCTGCACCCGGTCTGGATGCCGGAGCTGCTGCCGGCGACGCGGGAGATCGTGTTCTACGGCGCGTCGCTGATCGTCTCGACCGCCACGCTGCTGGCGGCCGCGGTGCCAGCGGCGGTCGCCGAGCGGCTGGGCCTGTCGCTGCCCGGCGCCATGGCGGTCTGGACCGGCGCGGCGGCGGTTTTGCTGCTGGCTGGGCTGCGGTGAGTGGCCGGCGACGAAAGCCTTGGCTGCGGGCGGCGGTTCCGGCGCAGGATGGGTGCCCCATGGCACCGAGGGCGCGATGCATGAAATACCGCTCTGCATAGACCTGTCGATCCGTCGCGCCTGCGGGTTCTTCTCGCTGGGGATCGCGACGGTGATGATCGCGCTGTCCTTCGACATGGCGCTGGCGCTGCGCTCCGGCGCGGCGATGACCGGGTTCCTGTGCTTCGCATTGCTGGTCCTGGCGTGGCGAAGCACCCGCCGCGATGTCCGCCGGACCGAGTTCTGGTGCATCTTCGCCGCCCGCAACCCCGAGATCGTGGCGCGGGCCGATGCCGCCCGCCTGCAGGCGGCAGCCCGGCGCATCTGGCAGCAACGGCTGATGTGGCATGCCGAACGGATCGGCCTTGCCGCGCTTGTGCTGTGGGCCGGTGCGGGTATCGCCGCGCTGCTGCGCGCCTACGCGGCGGGCTGAACTGCGCGCCGGTCAGGCGGACGCGACGAAACCCACCCGCGCGCGACCGAGCCCCGTCAGCCGTGCCGTCCAGGCCGGATCGGCGCCTGGCGCAACGGGCGGCGTGAGCCCCGCCACCACCAGCAGCGCACCCGCCGCCCAGGCGACGCGGGGCACTGGCCGCAGCGGCGAAGGCCGCGGCCAGGTCGACCGGCACGCCCCTGGGCCGCTTCGGATCGACCGCGCAGGATGCGGCGACGGCGCCATCCGGCAGCACGGCGCGGCGTCCGGCCTCGACATGGCCCAGCCCGGCGAGGTCGACCGCAAAGCGGCTTGACCAGCGCGGGCGCCGCCGGGCGGTTACTTCGTCACAAAGGCCTTCTCGACCACATAGGTGCCGGGCGCGTTGTTCGACCCTTCCGCGAAGCCGCGCGCCTCCAGCATGGCCTTGCAGTCGCGGTTCATCGCCTCGGACCCGCAGAGCATCACGCGGTCATGCACCGGGTCCAGCGCAGGCAGGCCGAGATCGGCGAAGATCCGCCCGGATTCGATCAGGTCGGTGATGCGGCCCTGCGTGCGGAAGGGCTCGCGCGTGACCGAGGGATAATACAACAGCTTGCCCGCGACGATCTCGCCGAGGAATTCATGCGCGGGCAGGTCGCGTTCGAACAGCTCGCGATGCGCGAGTTCACGCGCCTCGCGGACGGTGTGCGCGACCACGACGGTCTCGTAGCGATCATACACATCGGGTTCGCGCGCCAGGGACAGGAAGGGGGCGAGCCCGGTGCCGGTCGCCAGCAGCCACAGCGTGCGGCCCGGCTTCAGGTTGTCGGTCACCAGGGTGCCGGTCGGCTTGCGCCCGATCAGCACGGTATCCCCCACCGCGACATGCTGCAGGCGCGAGGTGAGCGGCCCGTCCTGCACCTTGATCGAAAGGAATTCCAGTTCCTCGTCCCAGGTCGGGCTCGCCATGGAATAGGCCCGCACCAGCGGCTTGCCTGCCACCATCAGCCCGATCATGGCGAATTCGCCGGCGCGGAAACGGAACGCCGTGTCGCGCGTGCAGCGGAAGGAAAACAGGCGTTCGGTCCAGTGGTGCACCCAGGTCACGCGCTCGCCGAGATAGGCGGCGGGGATCGCGGGGGCGGCGGGCAGGGCGGCGTCGTTCATGGTGCCGAGGCTTTTGCTGCGCCGCGGTCGGCAGCGCAACATCAAAGCGCTGGCCATCAAAGCGCGGGCCGCGGCGCCGCGCCGGGGCGCGTCCGGCAGCGCCGCGCCGAGGCACGCGGCTCCTTGCGCCGGGGCAACCCGCGGGCTTTCCTGCCGCCATGACCGACCTGCCCGAGGGCGTGCCCTTCGACCCCGCCACCGATCCCCCCGTCGGCCCCCTGGTCGACGCGACCCCGCGGCCGCTGCCGGCCCGCGTGCCGCATCGCGGCGCCTCGGTGGACCTTGAACCGCTGCATGTGCGCCATGCGGCGGAACTGTTCCGCGCCGCGCAGAGCCAGGCGGCCGAGGCGTCCTGGGCCTACCTGGCCGCCGGGCCCTTCGCGACCGAGGCGGCGATGCGCGCGCATGTCGCCGCCTTCGCCGCGACCCACGACCCGATGGCCTGGGCCATCCGCCCGCACGCCACGGGCACCGCCGATGGCTGGCTGACGCTGATGGAGATTCACCCCGCCCACGCGCATATCGAGGTCGGCAACATCTGGTTCTCCCCGCGCATGCAGCGCTCGCGCGCCGCCACGGAATCCATCTTCCTGCTGCTGCGCCACGCGATGGACGAACTGGGCTACCGGCGCATGACCTGGAAATGCAATGCGCTGAACATGCCCTCGCGCCGCGCGGCCGCGCGGCTCGGCTTCACCTATGAGGGCACGCTGCGCGACGTGCTGGTGGTGAAGGGGCGGGTGCGCAGCACGGCGTGGTTCTCGATCCTGGCGGAGGAATGGCCGGCCCGGCGCGATGCCATGGTCGCCTGGCTGGGGGACGCGAATTTCGGCCCGGATGGGCGGCCCAGGCGGGGGCTTGCCGAATTGCGCGGCTGAGGGTGCGGGACGCTGGCCCTCGCGGTTGATGTCCGTTATGTGAACATCCGGCAATCTCGAGCACCGAGAGGATGCAGTGGTCGAACCTGACTTCGGCGACATCGCCGCCTGGGGCTTCATCATCGGTGTGTTTGCCTTCGTCGGCGCACGCCGCTTCGGCGAGCGGGAGGCCATCGCGGTGGCGATGCTGGCGGCATTGACGACCAAGGCGGCTCTGTTGCGCCTGCACTGAGCGCACCGTTTCGCGGGTCCGCAACGCCGCCGTCACCCAGGCGTCATCCGCCACCACTAGAAGCCGGTCCGTTGGTCCATTCCACGGGGGTTTCATGCGCCGCTTGCTGCTCGCCACTGCCTTGATCGCCGCCGGCCCGGCGCTCGCCGACCAGCGGCTGGAGGCGACGCTCGCCGGCCACGCCATCCTGCCGGCCGCCACCTTCATCGCCCCGCCCGAAGGCGCGCCGCCGGGCTTCGCGGTCTCCGGCCGCTTCACCGGCGCGGGCAATGCGCGCAACGAACAGGTCGGCAGCACGCCGGGCGACACGGGCGCGATGCATGGCCGCCGGCCGACCGGGCTGTCGCTGCCATTCCGCGGCCAGCCGATGCAGGGCTTCTCCGGCATCGCGCCGGTGCGTGGCGAAGCCGGCGCCTGGTGGGTGCTGACCGACAACGGCTTCGGCAACCGCCGCAACAGCCACGACGCGCTGCTGATGTTCCACAAGGTGCGGCCGGATTTCCGCACCGGCCAGGTGGCGGTGCTGCAGACCATCTTCCTGTCCGACCCGAACCGCGTGGTGCCCTTCCACATCACCACCGATCCGTCGCCGACGCGATTCCTGACCGGGGCGGATTTCGACCTGGAATCGATCCAGCCGATGGCCGATGGCAGCTTCTGGATCGGCGAGGAATTCGGCCCCTACCTCATTCATGTCGACGCGCAGGGCCGCGTGCTGCGGGTGCTTGAGACCATGATGGACGGGGCAGCGCTGCGCTCGCCCGACCATCCGGCGCAGGCGGTCCCCGCCAGCCCGACCCAGGGCGTCCCGCATCGCGTGCGGCGCTCGGGCGGGTATGAGGGAATGGCGCAATCGCCGGACGGGTCGCGGCTCTATGCGATGCTCGAACAGCCGCTCTTCGCGCCGAATTCCGACCAGCCCGAGGGTCGCTTCCTGCGCATCCTGGAACTGGATACGGCGCGTGCCGCCTGGACCGGTCGCGTGCTGCGCTATCGCCTGGAAGATGGCGCGACGGCGATCGGTGACTTCAACATGATCGACGACCGCCGCGCCCTGGTGATTGAGCGCGACAATGGCGAGGGCGACCCGGGCCTGGCCTGCGCGCAGGGGCAGACCAGCACCGCCGAACGCCCCTGCTTCCCGCTGCCGGCGCGCTTCAAGCGGGTCTACCTGGTCGACCTGGGCGCCACCGATGCCGAGGGCTACGTCCGCAAGATCGCCCATATCGACCTGATGGCGATCCGCGACACCGAGGGCCTGGCACGGCTGCGCGGCGACCGCCCACAAGGCGCGACGAACGACCGCTTCACCTTCCCGTTCTTCACCATCGAGAACGTGGCGATGGTCGATGCCGACCACATCATCGTCGCCAACGACAACAACCTGCCCTTCAGCGCGGGTCGCCACCTGACGCGCGCCGACGACAACGAGTTCATCCTGCTGCGCGTGCCGGAACTGCTGCGGGCGCGCTGACCGGCGCCGCGCGCGCGGCGGCAGGCACCGCGTCCGCCGCCGCGTGCCTGCCGGGCGCTGCGGCTGGCTTGATCCGCAGCGTGTCGCCAACGAGGCCAGGCGGTGCGGATGCACGGCAAAGCCGCCGGACGCCCTGCTGCGGACGGGCGCGCGGCGGCGCGCTAGGATGGTGCGGTCGCCGGCCCCGTCGCCGCACCACCGCCCAGGAGGAAACCGCCATGTCGCAGCCGAACGCCCCGGCCAGCCTGCTCGACCCCGCCGCCGCCATCGATCGCCTGATGCGCTACCTCGGCATCGAGGGTGTCACCGGCCACGAGGCGGCGATCGGCGCGGCGATCGTGGACGACCTCAAGGCGATCGGCGTGCCGGCGGGCGCGATCCGCTTCGACACCGCCAACAAGCGGATCCCGCTGCCGACCGAGACCGGCAACCTGATCGTCGACCTGCCGGGCACGCGGCCGGGCAAGCGGCTGCTGTTCTCGACGCACCTGGACACCGTGCCGCTGTGCGCCGGTGCCAAGCCGAAGCGCGAGGGCGACCGGATCGTCTCCGACGGCACCACCGCGCTGGGCGGCGACAACCGTACCGGCTGCGCGCTGCTGGTGTCGCTCGCCGAGACGCTGCTGCGCCACAAGCTGCCGCATCCGCCCATCACCCTGCTGTTCACGGTGCGCGAGGAAAGCGGCCTGCACGGCGCGCGCGAACTCGAAGCCGCCGACCTGCTCGGCGCCGAGATGGGCTTCAACGTCGATGGCCGGCTGGCCAATGAACTGATCATCGGCGCGGTGGGCCAGGAGAACTGGCGGGCCGAGATCAAGGGGCGTGCTTCGCATGCCGGCGTCGCGCCGGAAAAGGGCATCTCCGCCACCCTGGTCGGGTCCATCGCGCTGGCCGAGGCGCACAAGGCCGGCTGGTTCGGCAAGGTGGTGAAGAATGACGGCCACGGCACCAGCAATGTCGGCATCTTCGGCGGCAAGCCCGGCCAGCCGGCGGGCGATGCCACCAACGTCGTGACCGACCTGGCGGTGCTGGTGGGCGAGGCGCGCAGCCCCGAGGCCGCCTTCGCCGCCGCCATCACCGAAGGTTACCGCACCGCCTTCGACACCGCCCGGCAGGCGGTGAAGGCGTCCGATGGCACCACGGCGGAGGTCGCCTTCACCCACACGCCGTCCTACCCGCCCTTCCGCCTGGCCGAGGACGGGCCGGTGGTGTCGCACGCTAGGCGCGCCGTCGAATCGCTCGGGATGGAACCCGTGCTGGTGTTCTCGAATGGCGGGCTCGATGCCAACTGGATCGCCGGCAAGCACGGCGTGCCGAGCGTCACGATCGGTGCCGGTCAGTACGAGATCCACACCATCAAGGAATATGTCGACCTGCCGGAATACGAGCGCGGCTGCCGCCTGGCGGTCGCGCTGGCGACGCTGTGACAGGACGTTGCGGCCGCAACTGTTGTCAGGCCGCCGCCGCTGCGCCACGATTCGACGCGCAGCCGCGGAGGTGACGGGCATGACCGAGGATCGGGTGGGCGCCTTCGTGCCCGGGCCGCGCACGCAGCGGGCGGGCGCAGCCGAGGGCCCGCTCGCCGGCCTGACCTTCGCGGTGAAGGATCTGTACGACACTGCCGGCGACGTCACCGGCTACGGCAATCCGGACTGGGCGCGCACCCATGCCCCGGCCACGCAGGATGCCGCGGTGGTGATGGCGCTGCTCGATGCCGGGGCGCGGCTGGTCGGCAAGACCCGGACCGTCGAACTGGCCTATGGCCTGACCGGGGAGAATGTCTGGCACGGCACGCCGATCAACCCGGCGGCGCCGGACCGCTTTCCTGGCGGGTCGTCCTGCGGGTCGGCGGCGGCGGTGGCAGCGGGGCTGTGCGACATCGCCATGGGCTCGGATACCGGCGGCTCGGTGCGCATCCCGGCGTCCTATTGCGGCATTTTCGGTATCCGCCCGTCCTGGGGCGCGGTCAGCCTGACCGGTGCCTGTCCGCTGGGGCCGGCCTATGACACGGCGGGATGGTTCGCCGCCCGCGCCGGCCTGCTGCGGCGCGCTGGGGATGTGCTGCTGCCGCCGGGGCATGAGAAGGAACTCGGCCCGCTGCTGAAGGTGCAGGAGCCCTGGGTGAACGCCGAACCGGCGACCGCGACGGCGCTGGCCGATGCCTTCGGCGCGGTGGAATCGGTGCTGGGGGCGGCGCTGCCGGTGCAGGTCGCGCCCGAGGGGTTGGACACCTTCTACGAATCCTTCCGCTGCGCGCAGGCGGTCGAGGCCTGGGCCAGCCTCGGCCCCTGGATCGAGGCGACACAGCCGGCATTCGGCCCGGGCGTGAAGGAACGCTTCGCCGCGGCGAAGGCAATGGACCCGGCCAAGGCGGCGGCCGGGCGGGCTTTCCGCCGGGCGGCGCAGGCCAGGCTGTGGGGGTTGCTGGGGGGCGGGGCGGTGATGGTCTATCCGACCTCGCCAGGCCCGGCGCCCCTGCTGTCAGCGTCGCAGTCGGAGCAGAACGGCGTGCGGGAGCGGAGCATGGGCGTGACCGCGATCGCCGGCCTGTGCGGCCTGCCGGAGGTGACCATCCCGGCCGGGCGGGTCGGCGGTGCGCCGGTCGGGCTGTCGCTGGTGGCGGGGCCGGGGCGCGACCGTGCCTTGTTGGCGCTGGCCGAGCGCGTGGCGGTGGCGGCGGGTTTGCCGGCATGACGCTGCGCCTGCGCGATGCCGTGCCGGCGGACCTGCCGGCCATCACGGCCATCTATGCCCATCACGTGCTGACCGGCACCGGCACCTTCGAGGAAACCCCGCCCGACGAGGTGGAAATGGCCGCCCGCATCGCCAAGGTCCAGGCCGCGCGATGCGCCTGGATGGTGGCCGAGGACGAGACGGGCCTGGTGATCGGCTACGGCTATTTCGCGCCCTTCCGCGAACGCTCCGCGTACCGCTTCACCGCCGAGGATTCCGTCTATGTCCGCGACGACATCCGCGGGCAGGGGGTGGGCAAGGCGCTGGTGGCGGCATTGATCACGCGGGGCGAGGCGCGCGGCTTCCGCCAGATGATCGCGGTGATCGGCGATTCCGAGAATGTCGGGTCGATCGGCCTGCATCTGTCGCTCGGCTTCCGCCAGGTGGGCGTGCTGAAGGCGGCTGGGATGAAGTTCGGCCGCTGGGTGGACGTGGTGCAGATGCAGCGCCCCCTGGGCGAGGGGGAGAAGACGCTGCCGGCCGAGTGATTCCGCCGGACGCGTCATCCGGGCATTGGTATTGCCCATCGCCGGGTTCGGTGCCTCTGGCGGAGCGCCGTTAGGCCCGCCTGTGCAGCAGCGGCCCGGGAACGCCTTCGCAGCACGGGCCGGAGCCTTGCGCCGGGGGTGTGACGGCTTGGATCAGGCGGCGCGGAACCGGGCGGTGGTCAGCGGATCCTGCGCCAGCGCCTGTGCCAGTTCCGCCCGGCCTTCCGCCGTGATGGCCAGCACCAGCACGCGGTCAAACCAGGCGATACGCCCGCGCACGCGGTCCTGGAACAGGCGGTCCAGCGCCTGGGCGGCCGGGCTGCGGCCTGCGCAGCAGGCGCAGGCGGCGGGGTGCTGCGTCGGGTCGGGCGCGAAGGTTTCGCTCACTCGCGCATCGGCAGAATGGGGGGCGGCGCCCTCGGCCAGCAGCGCGGCCGGACGGCCCGTCACCAGCGCGCCGGGCAGGGCGGCGGCGTCGGACAGCAGCGTGACGGGAATGCGGGCGTCGATCGACCAGGCCATGATGTGCTGGACATAAGGATATCTTTATGACTATGTCCAGCCATCATGGATAGCCTGCTGACAGAACTCCGCGCCGTCGCCGAGCCCACACGGCTGCGGCTGCTGGCGCTGTGCGCGCGCGGCGCCTGGTGCGTGTCGGATCTGGTGGCGATTCTCGGCCAGTCCCAGCCGCGCCTGTCGCGCCACCTGAAGCTGCTGGTCGAGGCCGGGCTGCTGGTGCGCACGCCGGAAGGGGCCAATGCCTGGTTCCAGCTGGCGCAGGATGCCGACCTGGCGCGCCAGGTGCTGGCGCGGCTGCCGGAGGAGGACCCGTTGCTGGCGGCCGACCGCCGGGCCGCCGCGCGGCTCGCCGCCGAACGCGCCCGCGCGGCGTCGGACAGTTTCCGCCGCCATGGTGCCGATTGGGACGAGGTAGGGGCCTTGGGCCTGCCCGCCGCGGCGATCGAGGCGGCGACGGATGCCGCGCTACCGGCGCGGATCGGCCGGCTGCTCGATATCGGCTGCGGCACCGGCGGGCTGCTGGAGCGCCTCGCGGCGCGGATCGACGAAGGCGTCGGCGTGGACGCCTCGCGCGACATGCTGGCGCTGGCGCGCACGCGGCTGGCCGAACGCGGGTTGTCGCACATCGCCGTCCGCCAGGCCGACATGTACCGCCTGCCCATCGCCGATGCGTCCTTCGACGCGGTGACGCTGCAAATGGTGCTGCATTATGCCGAGGACCCCGCGGCGGCGCTGGCGGAAGCCGCGCGTGTGCTGAAGCCGGGTGGCTCGCTGGTGCTGATCGACCTCGCGCCACACGCGCGCGCCGAATTGCTCGGCGGTGCCTTCGCGCATCGCTGGCCTGGCTTCGACGATGCCGGCATCGCCGGCTGGCTGGGGGCGACGGGCTGCGTGCCGGCGCGGTCCAGCACGGTCGAGGCCGAACTTCCCGTCCGGGTCTGGGTTGCCGAGCGCAAGACCCGCCCCGTTGTTGCCGCGACTTCCTAGAAAGACCGCCCCGATGAACCGACCGCATCTGCTCGACGCCCTTCGCGACCAGGTCCTGCTGTGCGACGGCGGCATGGGGGCGCGCGTGCAGGCGATGACGCTCGATGTCGAGAAGGACTACTGGGACAAGGAGAACTGCACCGAGGTGCTGTGCCTCTCGCGCCCCGACATCGTGCGCGAGATCCATCGCAGCTACTATGAATCCGGCGCCGACATGGTGCTGACCAACACCTTCGGCGGCAGCCCGATCACGCTGGAGGAATTCCAGCTCGGCGAGCGCGCCTTCGAGATCAACAAGCTGGCGGTCGAACTGGCGCGCGAGGCCGGCGAGGGTTTCGCCGATGGCCGCCACCGCTGGGTGATCGGGGACATCGGCCCGGGCACCAAGCTGCCGAGCCTGGGGCACATCACGTACGACGTGCTGGAGGCCGCGCTGGTCGAACAATGCCGCGGGCTGATCGCCGGCGGCGCCGATGCCATCCTGACCGAGACCAACCAGGACACGCTGTACATCAAGGCCGCGGTGAATGCGGCGAAGATCGCGCGCGCCGCCGCAGAATCCGATATCCCGATCTTTGTCCAGGTGACGGTCGAGACGACCGGCACGCTGCTGGTCGGCCCCGACATCGCCGCCGCCGCCGCGGTGGTGCATGCGCTGGATGTGCCGCTGATCGGGCTGAACTGCGCGACCGGCCCGCAGGAGATGGCCGAGCATGTGCGCTGGCTGTCGCAGAACTGGCCCGGGCTGCTGAGCGTGCAGCCCAATGCCGGCCTGCCGGAGTTGGTGGACGGCAAGACGCATTATCCGCTGGGCGCCGAGGAGATGGCGACCTGGATGGAGCGCTTCGTCAGCGAGGACGGCTTCAACCTGATCGGCGGCTGCTGCGGCACCTCCACGCCGCATATCTCGGCGCTGGACGCGATGCTGCGGCGGCTGGGCGGTGCGAAGGCGCGGCCCGGGCCGGTGCGCCGGAAGTTCCATTGGGTGCCGTCGGTCGCCTCGCTGTATTCGGCCACGTCGCTGCGCCAGGAGAATGCGTATTTCTCGATCGGCGAACGCTGCAACGCGAACGGGTCCAAGGCCTGGCGCGTGGCGCAGGAAGCCAATGACTGGGACAGCTGCCTCGCCATCGGCCGCGAACAGGTGGGCGAAGGGTCGAACAGCCTCGATATCTGCACCGCCTTCGTCGGCCGCGACGAGATGTTCGAGATGAGCGAGGTCATCACCCGCTTCACCGCGTCGGTGAACAGCCCGCTGGTGATCGACAGCACCGAGACGCCGGTGATCGAGCAGGCGCTGAAGCTGCATGGCGGCAAGCCGATCATCAACTCGATCAACTTCGAGGAAGGCGAGGGTGCGGCGACCGATCGCATGGTGCTCGCGAAGAAGTTCGGCGCCGCCGTCATCGCGTTGACCATCGACGAAGTCGGCATGGCCAAGACCGCCGAGGACAAGCTGCGCATCGCCCGCCGCCTGGTGGATTTCGCCTGCAACCAGCACGGGCTGCCGCAATCCGACCTGATGATCGACCCGCTGACCTTCACCATCGCCACCGGCAACGAGGATGACCGCAAGCTCGGGCAGTGGACGCTGGAGGGCATCCGCATGATCCGGGAGGAATTCCCGGACATCCAGATCATCCTGGGCCTGTCCAATATCTCCTTCGGGTTGAACCCGGCGGCGCGGCACGTGCTGAACAGCGTGTTCCTGGATCATGCCGTGAAGGCCGGCATGACCGGGGCGATCGTTCATGTTTCCAAGATCAAGCCGCTGCACAAGATCCCGGCGGAGGAAGTGAAGGTCGTGGAGGACCTGATCTTCGACCGCCGCGCCGAGGGCTACGATCCGCTGCAGAAGCTGCTGGAGATCTTCGCCGGCCGGAAGGCCGCCGACAATGTGGCGAAGGTGAAGGCCGACACCGTCGAGGGGCGGCTAAAGGACCGCATCATCGATGGCGACCGCAAGGGGCTGGATGATGAGCTTGCCGATGCGCTGGCCAAGGGCATCGCGCCGCTGGCGATCATCAACGACGTGCTGCTGGACGGCATGAAGGTGGTGGGCGAGCTGTTCGGCGCCGGCAAGATGCAGCTGCCCTTCGTGCTGCAAAGCGCGGAGACGATGAAGGCGGCCGTGGCGTATCTCGAGCCGCACATGGAGCGCGTGGAAGGCCAGGAGAAGGGCATCATCGTGCTCGGCACGGTGAAGGGCGATGTGCACGACATCGGCAAGAACCTGGTCGACATCATCCTGACCAACAACGGCTACAAGGTGATCAACCTCGGCATCAAGGTGCCGCTGTCGCAGATCGTCGAGGCCGCGGTCTCGCACAAGGCGCATGCCATCGGCATGTCCGGGCTGCTGGTGAAGTCCACCGTGGTGATGCGCGAGAACCTCGAGGAGATGTCCCGCCAGGGGATCGACCTGCCGGTGCTGCTGGGCGGTGCCGCGCTGACCCGCAACTATGTCGAGGATGATTGCGTGCGCGCCTATGCCTGCGGCCGCGTGGTCTATGCGCGCGATGCCTTCGACGGGCTGCACCTGATGGACAAGGTGATGGGCAACGACTTCGACGGGTACCTCGGCGCCGTGCAGCAGAAGCGGTCCGGCAAGTCGAAGAACGAAAAGCGCGTGCTGGGGCAGGCCGACCCGCGCGGCTTCGCGCCCGTCGATCTCGCCTATGCGCAGGAACGGCGCCGCCGTGTCGCAGCCGAGAGCGAAGCGCCCAACCCGCCCTTCTGGGGTGCGCGTGTGATGGAGGCCGACCCGCGCGCGCTGATCCCCTTCATCAACGAACGCAGCCTGTACCAGTTCCAGTGGGGCTTCCGGAAGGCGGGGCGGTCGCTGGATGACTTCCTCGGCTGGGCGAAGCAGGAGCTGCGCCCGGTGCTCAAGCGCATGCTGGCGCTGACCGACGAGCAGAAGGTGCTGCGCCCGCAGGCGATCTACGGCTATTGGAAGTGCGCCGGCCAGGGCAACGACCTGATCCTGTTCGAGGAGGACGGCATCACCGAAGCCGCGCGCTTCAACATGCCGCGCCAGCCCAAGGCCGATGGCGACTGCATCGCCGATTTCGTGCGCGACGTGGATGATGCGCAGCGCGACGTGATCGGCCTGCAGGTGGTCACGGTCGGCCAGAAGGCGTCCGACCTGGCGCGGGAATGGTTCGAGGAGAACCGCTACCAGGACTACCTCTACCTGCACGGCCTGTCGGTCGAGATGGCCGAGGCGATGGCCGAATACACCCACAAGCGCATCCGCGCCGAATGGGGTTTTGCCGGCCAGGACGAACGCGACATCGAGAAGATGCTGAGCCAGGGCTATCGCGGCGGCCGCTATTCCTTCGGCTACCCCGCCTGCCCGAAGCTCGAGGACCAGGAACCGCTGCTGCGCCTGCTGAAGGCCGAGCGCATCGGCGTGACCATCAGCGACGAATGGCAGCTGCACCCGGAGCAATCGACCAGCGCCATCGTCATGCACCACCCCCGGGCGAAGTACTTCTCCGTCTAGGCCGGGGCGGGTAAACCCCCGCCCATGATGGAGGTAAGGCTCGGCCAGGCCACGACGCTCGCCATCGGCAGCGTCGTGGTGGCCATCGCGGTGCTGGGGCTGAAGGCGGCTGCCTGGTGGCTCACCGGCAGCGTCGCGCTGCTGGCCGACGCCATGGAGAGCGTGGTGAATGTCGCCGCCGCGATGGCGGCGCTGGCCGCCGTGCGGTTCTCCTCCCTGCCGGCCGATGCCAACCACCCGTACGGACACGCCAAGGCGGAATACTTCTCGGCCGTTCTCGAAGGCGCGCTGATCATCGTGGCGGCGCTGCTGATCCTGCACCAGGCCTGGGGCGCGCTGGCGGCGCCGCGCCTGCCCGACCAGCCGGCACTGGGCCTGGCCATCTCGGCCCTCGCCTCGGCGGGCAATGCCGGCTGGGCCATGCTGTTGATGAAGCGCGGCCGCGCCCTGCGGTCCCCCGCGCTGATCGCCGATGCGCGGCATTTGTGGGCGGATGTGGTGACATCCGCCGGCGTGATCGTCGGCGTCGGGCTGGTCGCGCTGACCGGGATATTGTGGCTCGACCCGCTGCTGGCGGCGCTGACGGCCGGGAACATCCTGTTCTCGGGCTTCCGGCTGCTGCGCGAATCGGTGGGCGGGCTGATGGACGAGGCGGTGCCCGCAACCACGCTCGATCGCATCCGCCGCATCGTCGCCGAACAGGCCGAGGGCGCGATCGAGGCGCACGACCTGCGCTCCCGCCACGCCGGCCGCTACACCTTCCTGGAATTCCACCTGGTGGTGCCCGGCGCCATGACGGTCGCGCAGTCGCACGAGATCTGCGACCGGATCGAGGCGGCGCTCAAGGCCGAACTCGAAACCGCCGTCATCACCATCCATGTCGAACCCGAGGGCAAGGCGAAGCACAAGGGCGTGCCGGTGCTGTGAAGGCGCCGCCCCGCATTCCGCCACGCCACACGCCAGGCCGGGCGCCGTGGCTGGCGGCCGGCGTGACGGCGTCGCTTGCGCTGCATGGCGCGCTGCTGGCGGCACTGTTGTTCTGGCCCACCACGGAACCGAAGCCGGAACCCGCCGACGAAGGTGCGGTGGCGCTGGTCTTCGCCGATGTCGTCGACCCCGGCGGCGGTGCCGCGGCCGAGGACCCCGTGCCGCCTTCGCCGCCCCCGCCGCCGATGGCCGCCAGCCCGCCGCCACCGCCGCCCGTGCCCCCCCCGCCCGCGCAGCCCATCGCCGCACCGGATGCCGGCCCGCCGATCGAGGCCGGCATCCTGCCGCCACCGGCCCCCGAACCACCCGCGCCGCCCGAACCTGCGCCCGCCCCCGCGCCGATCGCCGCGCCCCGGCCCGCGCCGCCGACCGAACCCGCACCCGCGCCCCCCGAGCCGCCCGCGCGGGTCGCCGAGGCACCCCTGCCGCTGCCGCCCGGCCCTGCACCCGCTGCCGAACCCACCCCACCCCCCGCGCAGGCCGCCGCCAACGCCCCGCCGCGCCAGCCGCGGTCCGCGCGGGCGCAACCCGCACCGGGCCAGATGCGCCTGGATGCCGGCATCGGCGCGCTGCCCGACCCATCCTTCGGCGCGCAGGCGATGGGCGCGGTGGTGCCGCCGGGCAGCGATGCCGGCCAGCGCAACGCGCCGCCCGACTACCCACCCGAGAGCCGCCGCCGGGGCGAGGAAGGCGTGGTGCGCCTGGCGCTGCGGGTGGCGATGGACGGGCGGGTCGAGACGGCCGAGGTGTCGGCCAGCTCGGGCTTTCCGCGGCTCGACCAGGCGGCGGTCGAGGCGGCGCGGCGCTGGCGCTTTCGCCCGGCGATGCAGGCCGGCCAGCCGGTCGTCGCCACGCTGCCGACCGCGGTGCATTTCCGCCTGACCGAGGGACGCGGCCGATGAGGCGCACGGGCTTGCCGTGCGCGCGCAGCGGGCCATAACGGGGGCATGGCCGCTCCCGATGCCCCGCCCCGCCAGGCGCGCGCCGCGCTGATGCTGGCGCATGCGCTGGATGACATGACGCTGGCGCGCTGGCGCGAATGGCGCGCCGGCTGGGGCGCGACGCACGACACGCGGCTGCTGCTGACCGCGCCGCATGATGCGGCCGCCCGGGCGCTGGGCGTCGACGATGTGCTGCATGTCGCGCCGCAGGAGATCTTTCGCGCTGAGCTGCGCCGCAAGGCCGCTTCCGGCAAGATCGTGCCGGGCAATGTCGACCTGGTGGTGCTGGCGGCGCACCGGCGTTTCCCGGCGTGGCGCCACGTCATCGCCGGCGAATACGACGTGTTCGTGCCGGCCGGCTTCGCGGCGCTGCGCGCGGCGGATGCGGCGTCGGATGCCGACCTCGTGGCGTGCCAGCCGCGCCGGCCGGAGGATGATCCCGGCTGGGTGCATTGGCGCGCCGCCGCGCCGGGCGCGGGCGATACGGGCGCGGCGCTCTGCTCCATGCTGTTTCCGCTGGCGCGCTGGTCGGCGCGGCTGTTCGAGGCGATGGAAGCCGGCTACCGCGACGGTTGGCGCGGCCATTGCGAAGTCTCGGTGCCGAGCATCGCCGCGGCGCGCGGTCTGTCGCGCGAGACCTGGAACGATGCCGCCGCGCGCGCCGGCGTGCCGCCCATCACCACGCCGGACAGCTTCCATGTTCGCCGCATGCGCGCCGACGCGCCGCATCTGGCCTACCACCCGGTCAAGACCCAGGCGGCGGCGCGTGACATCGCGCAGGCGCTGGGCCTGCCGCCACCGCAGGAGGTTCCGCCATGGTGAAGCTCGACGTCATCACGACACGCGGCGGCGATGCGGGGGAGACCTCGCTCGGCGACGGCCAGCGCGTGCGCAAGGACGCGCTGCGCGTCGAGGCCTTCGGCACGGTGGACGAAGCCAATGCCACGCTCGGCCTGGTGCGCCTGCATGCCGACGCGCAGGCGGATGCGATGCTCGCGCGCATCCAGAACGAGCTGTTCGATGTCGGTGCCGACCTGTGCGTGCCCGGCGAAGCCGGCGCGCGGCTGCGCGTGACGGATGCGCAGTCGGCGCGGCTGGAGGCCGAGGTCGCCCAGATGAACGCCGTGCTTCCGGCGCTGCGATCCTTCGTGCTGCCGGCCGGCTGCGCGGCCGCCGCGCACGCGCATGTGGCGCGCACCGTGGTGCGCCGCGCCGAGCGCCTGGTGGTGGCGCTGGCGGCGCAGGAGGAGGTGAACCCGGCGGTGGTCCGCTACCTCAACCGGTTGTCGGACCACCTGTTCGTGCTGTCGCGCCACTGCAACGCGCAGGCGGGCGGCGACGTGCTGTGGGTGCCGGGCGCGACACGGTAGCGCGCCCGGCCCGTGCTTCAGAACGCTCCGCGCATCCCGATGATCGCGCTGCGCCCTGGCACGACGAAGGCATTCGCCGGTTCGTAGCGGGTATTGCCGATGTTGCGCACCTCCACGAAGGCGGTGACCTGCGTGGTCACCGGCAGCGAGGCCGTCAGGTTGAACAGCCAGCCATCGGGGTTCTTCCCCGCTGTCGCGAGTGCCTGGCCGTTGTCGTCGTAGCGTGCGAAGGCGCCTTCGGGCGAGGCGCCGACATACAGGATCTCCGGCGCGATCACGAAGCGCGACCGCGGCACGCCGAACCAGCCGACCTCCGGCGCGATGCGCGCGTTCAGGCTGGCCACGTTGCGCGGGCGGCGCGCCAGCGGCGTGTCGGTCTCGACATCGCGTGCCTCCAGCACCGTCCAGGACCCGGTCACCGACACCCAATCCACCGGCCGCACCGTGACGGCAAATTCGCCGCCGCGGATGCGCGCGCGGTCGATGTTCTCGAGCGTGGTGAAGGTCGGGTCGAAGTTGATCAGGTTTCGGATGCGGTTGTCGAAATACAGCGCGGAGAGCGTGGCGAAACGCCCGATATCGGTCTCCCAGCCGACCTCCCAGGATTCCGAGGTTTCCGCCTCCAGGTTCGGGTTGCCGCGGAAGAACGACCCGATCTGGCCGAAGCGCTGGTACAGCGACGGCGCCTTGAACGCCGTGCCGCCCGAGGCACGGATGCGCGAGCCGATCTCGGGCAGTTCCAGCACCGCGCCGAGCCGCCAGCTGGTCTCGGACCCGTAATCCTCGGTGTCGTCGAGCCGCGCGGCGGCGGTCACGTCGAGCCGTTCGAAGACGCGTGCCTGGATGCCGACATAGCCGTAGCCGCTGGTCGACCGCGCATCGGTGGTGATGCGGAAGAAGGGCGACCCCGCCGCGCTTTCCACCTGCTCGCGTTCCCAGCCGCCGCCGAAGGTCAGCGCGACGTCGGTGAGTATGCGCTCCGCCGAGGGCAGGCGGAGCGTGTTGTCCCAGGCGATGCCGCGGCGTTCGCCATTGTACAGGTCATCCGCGGTGGACCGGCTGAGGCTGTCGGGGAAGTTGGTGTAGCGGCGGCGGTCATGGCTGCCGGACAGCGTGAAGCCGGTGGTCCAGGCGCCGCCGGCCAGGTCGGTACGGCTGCGCAGGAAGCCGAACCAGTTGCGGTCCTGGCCGGTGTAGTTCGGGTCGTCGTTGGGCACGTTGTCGAGGCCCACGGTATTCTCGCGCCAGCGCAGCAGGCCGTCGATGCGAGTCCTGCCGATCGCGGCGTCGGGGGTGGTCTCGCCGATGGTCACGCCCAGGCGCGCGGTCATGGCAGCGGCGCGCAGCCCGTCGCGTTCGCCCTGGTTGGTGGCGATGCGCGGGGCGATGACGTTGAAGCCCTCGGTCGACAGCGCCTGGCCGGTGACGCCGTAGTCGAAGGCGCCGACCGTACCGCCGGCGCCGACCGTGCCGCGGGCGGTGCGCTGGGTGCCGCCGGCGACCTCGCCATAGGGGGCGAAGGTGCGGTCGCGTGGCGCCTGGCGCGTGATCAGGTTGACCACGCCGCCGATCGCCGCGGTGCCGTAGACCGCCGAGACCGGACCGCGCACGACCTCGATGCGCTCGACATCGCCCAGCAGCTCGTTGCCGAAGTTGAAGGCGCCGTTGGGGTCGGAGGAATCGTTCAGCGGCACGCCGTCGCGCAGCACCAGCACGTGGCGCGAATT
>LNEW01000171.1 GCA_001464375.1 Rhodospirillales bacterium Ga0074136
ACTGGTGCTGCTGTGCGAGGAAATGGGCATCGCGACCGGCATCGATGTCGATGCGCTGATCGCGGCGGGGCACCTGGCGGAGCGCATCCTGGGGCGCAGCCTGCCCTCGGCCTTGTTGCGCGGCGGAAGCCTGACGCCGTTCCGGGCGAAGGCGCGCGCGGCATGAGCGCGCCCGGGGACCGAAGCGCACCAGGCAGCGCGCCGCTGCCCCTGGCGGGCATCCGCGTTGTCGAATTCTCCCACATGGTCATGGGGCCGACCTGCGGCCTGGTACTGGCCGACCTCGGGGCCGAGGTCATCAAGGTGGAACCGCCCGGCAAGGGCGACCGCACGCGGTATCTGGTCTCCTCCGGCACCGGCTTCTTCCCGGCCTTCAGCCGCAACAAGAAATCCGTGCAGCTCGACACCGAGGACGCCGCGGATATCGAGACACTGAAGCGGCTGATCGACACCGCCGATGTGATGCTGGAGAATTTCCGCCCCGGCGGGCTGGAGGCGAAGGGCCTGGGCTACGAAGCCCTGGCGGCACGCAATCCGCGGCTGATCTACCTGTCGCTGAAGGGCTACCTGCCCGGCCCGTACGAGAACCGCACCGCGCTGGACGAGGTGGTGCAGATGCAGTCCGGCCTCGCCTACATGACCGGCCCGCCTGGCCGCCCGCTGCGTGCCGGTGCCCCGGTCAACGACATGATGGGCGGCATGTTCGGCGCCATCGCCATCCTGGCCGCGCTGCGGAGCCGCGATGCGACCGGGCGCGGCCAGCACCTGCAATCCGGGTTGTTCGAGAACGCCGCCTTCCTGGTCTCGACCGCCATGCTGCAGCAGGCGATGACCGGGCAGGACCCCACGCCCATGCCGGCGGGCCGCCGTGCCTGGGGCGTGTATGACGTGTTCGAGACCGGCGACGGCCAGCAGATCTTCATCGGCGTGGTCACCGACCGGCAGTGGGAGATCTTCCGGCGTGAACTGGCCGAGCCGGTGCTGGACGACGCGGCCTACGCAACCAACACCGACCGCGCCAAGGCGCGCGAGACGCTGATCCCGCTGGTGCAGTCGCTGCTCAAGAAGCACGACGTCGCGGCGCTGGAAGCGATGTGCGAACGCGCCGGCCTGCCCTTCTCCCGCATCGCACGGCCATGGGACCTGCTGGAGGACCCGCATCTCAAGGCCAACGGCGGGCTGTTGCCCATCACCTTCCCCGATGGCCGGCCCGGCGCGGTGCCGGCGCTGCCCATCCAGTTCGGGGACCAGCGGCTGGGTGTGCGGCACGACCTGCCGAAGGTCGGCGAGCATGACGCGGAGATTCTCGGCCCGCTGCGCGCCGCGCGCCGGGCCGCCGCCGACTGAACCGCCGCCGCGCCGCCCACCCGGCGGCAGCGACGGCCGCGATACGGCGCGCGGTGTGCTGGCATCACGCCCATGGGTGCCAGCGCCGCCGAGCCAGGACCGATCCGCTTCACCCCCAACGGACAGGACACGACCCTGCCCGCCAGCACCACGCGCCTCGCCCTGTCTACCGCAGCGGAATGCTGAAGCCCGGCACCGCGACCCCCTGCGACCGCCCCAGCGCCGCCTTCGCCTGCACCCCCACCACCACGAACCCGCCGGCCGCATCGCGCGCAATCAGCGGTGCCCCGCTGCTGCCCATGGTCCCCGCGCAATTGTGTCCCACCAACATGCCCTGGGCGCCGAAGGTGCCCATCACCAGCACGCGGCAGCGCAGGTCCGCCACCAGCGCGCCCGGTCGGTCGTGCTGCCAGCCCGGCAGCACCAGGGGCGTGCCCTCGCGCGGGGGTTCGCGCGCCAAGCGCAGCGCGCGGCCTTCGCCGAGCGGCGCGTCGATGGTCAGCAGCGCCCAATCCGACCGCCAGGGTTGTTCGGTGGCGATGTCAAAGCCCTGCCCGGCCAGCAGCGATACCCCGCGCGCCGTCCGCCCGGCCAGGCGGAAGGTGACATCGCCTGGCCGCAGGATGGCGCGCCCCGCGGCATCGATCAGGCAGTGCTGTGCGGTGACCACGCTGCGCGGCCCGACCAGCGTGCCGGTGCAGCGATTCCCCGCCGCCTCGATCTCGCCCACGGCATTCCAGGGCGCCTGGTCGGCCGGCACGACCTGGCGCGTGTCGGTGGCGCCGAGGCCCGGCACCTGCTGCGGCCAGACCGGGGGCGCGGCGGCAACCAGGCCAAAGGCCGCCAGCGCGGCGAGGTGCGGCAGGCCTCTCACGGCGTGCCGGCGCGCGGTGCGGCCGGCCGTCGCCGGGCGGTCAGGTGGTGGGCGGCGCCGGCGTGCAGGACCGCGGCGGCCGCGGCATCGGCGTCGAGGGTGGCGGGGCCGGCGTCTCGGTCGCCTGCGCCAGCGCCGCGCCCATGGGCAGGGCGGCCGGCAGGACCGGGAGGGCGGCGGCGAGGCTGAGGAACAGGAGGGTTCGGCGCATGGCGCGAGCCTAGACCGAGGCCGCGCCGGAATGGAACCGGCACGTGCGGGCTGGTCCCGGCGCGGCGGGGGCGCCATGCTCGCGCGGTGCTGCGCATGCTGGTTTTTCTTGTCGCCCTGGGGGCGCTCGGCGCCGGTGGCTGGTGGTTCATCGGCCAGGTTCCGCCGCGTGTGGTGCAGCCGCCCGTGGTGCAGCCGCGCGACGCGCAGGGCGACCGCACGCCGCGCCCATCGACCTTCACCCAGCCCGCTGCCGGAGCATCGGGGCTGCAGACTCCGCTGGGCGATGCGCTGTTCCGCTGGCGCTGCACGACCGGCCTGCGCGAGGCGCTGGGCGACAGCGCGGCCTGGCCGCTGCGCCGCGTGGCCGGGTTCTGCCTGTGCGTCGCCGACCGCATGCGGGAGGACGGCTTGCGCGACGTGCCGCAAATCCGCGGCGACGGCCTGGCGGCGGCGCTCGATGCAGCCGAGGCGCAGCTCTGCCGGAGGCCCTGACGCCGGGGGCGGGTCACCCGACGGTGGCGGCGCGCAGGGACCCTGTCGCGGGTTCCGGGTGCCATACCGTCGCGGCCGCGCGCAGCGCCGGCAGATAGGTCGCGAAGGGCTCCGACCGCCGTCCGCGCAACAGGCCTTCCAGCCGCGGCACGGTCGGGCCGCGGTTCAGCCACAGCATGACGCTGCCGACCAGCCCCGCATCGGCGCGGCGCACCAGCCCCTCGCCGGGATCCACGTCATAGGGGTGGCAATAGGACCACAAATGCCCGCCACCGTTCTCGGCCACCCAGGACCGCACCAGGGTGGACAGCCGCCAGGGCGGCAGCCAGCGCAGGTACATCCCGCCCAGGAAGGGCAGCAGCAACGGCCCGACGCGCCCGACCGGCACCGGCAGTTCCAGCACGCCGCCGGGCCACAGGAAGGGCCGCCGGGGCGCCCCCGGCCATCCCGCCAGCGGGCTCCAGGCCGGCAGCAGGGAGGAGGAATAGGCGAAGCCGGCCTCCGCCAGGATCGCCGGCGCCCAGGCGGCGTCCGGCGTCAGCGAGAAATACGGCGCGCGGAACCCGGCCGGCGGCGCGCCCAGCAGGTCGGCCATCCGGTCCCGCGCCGCCAGGGTGCCGGTCCGGAACGTGGCCGGGCCCTGGTCCGCCAGGGGACGATGGTCGTAGCCATGGCAGGCGACCTCGTGGCCACGCCGCGCCACCTCACGCACCAAAGCCGGGTCCTGGCGGACCATGGCGTCCAGCACGAAGAAGGTGCCCCGCGCGCCCGCGGCGTCCAGCAGGTCGAGCAGCCGGCGGGTCGCCGGCGCGGCGCGGCCCGGCGTGCCATGCTCCTCGACGTCCACCGTGAAGGTGAAATCGGCGGGAAGGGCGGCGAAGCGGCGGGCGGCACGGTCGGTCGCCCTTGTTCGGCCGCTTTCCCCTTGATACTTTTGGCTTCCGGGTGTGACTGGCATTGCGGCTCAGGTCGCCGGTCGCCCCCCTTCCGTCAAGGCCGAACGGGGCGGTCTTGCGGTCTGGATGCCCGGAATGGAACGCGAATCGCGGCGGGAGACCAGTTTTGACGACGACCCTGTCCTTGGAAGCGGAGGTCGCCGGCCTGATCGTCGAGGCATTGCACCTCGAGATCGCGCCGGAGGCGATCGACCCGGAGGCGCCCCTGTTCGGCGAGGGGCTGGGGCTCGATTCGATCGATGCGCTCGAAATCGCGCTGGCGGTGTCCAAGCGGTACGGATTCCAGCTGCGTTCCGACGACGAACGCAACCACCGCATCTTCCGCTCGCTCCGCGCCCTGGCCGCGCATATCGAGACGAACCGGACGGGCTGACGCGCATGGCATGGCCCCGCCTGGCGCCGCGGCTGGCGATCTCGCTGCCGCTCTCCGGGCTGTTCCTCGGGGCGCATGCGGCGGGGCTGCAGGACGCCGCGGCCATCCTGGCGGTGGCGGCGACCTGCGCCATGGCCGCGCCGACCGCGCGCGCGCCGGGCATCATCGCGACGGCCTGCGCCGCCGGCGGCGCCACGGCGCTGTGGGTCATGGGCGCGGGGGCGGCCGCGACGCTGCTGGATGCGCTGCCGCTGGCCGGCAACCTTCTGCTGGCGTGGCATTTCGGCGCCACGCTGCGGCCGGGGCACGAGCCGCTGATCACGCGCTACACGCGCGCGGAACACGGGCGGCTCTCGTCGGGCCTGATGCGCTATACGCGGCGGCTGACCTGGCTGTGGACCGCGTTCTTCCTGGCCTTCGCCGGGGTGAACGGGCTGACGCTCGCCGGGCTGGGTCCGGCGCCGGGCCCCGCAGCGGTGGCGAACCTGATGCTGTCGGCGCTGCTGTTCCTGGGCGAACACCCGGTGCGCCGCGCGCTGTTCCCCGCGCTTGGGGCGGCCAGCCCGTGGAATACCTTGCGTGCCATATGGCGCGCGGATGCCCTGCCCGATGCGCGTTGAACCGCCCCTGCCGCTGACGTCCCGCGCGCCGTGGGAGGTGATCTTCCACCGCGGGCGCGACGGCGTGACGCTGGAACGGTTCCTGGCCGAGGCGGCGGCGCTCGCGGCACGCCTGCCGGATAACGGGCCGGTGCTGAATTTCTGCGCCGACCGCTACCTGGCGTTGCTCGGTTTCGCCGCGGCGCTGTCGCGCGGGCAGACCACGCTGCTCTCGGCCGACCGCACGCCGCAGCGCCTGGCGGAGATCGCGCGGCTGCATGGCGCGCGCTACGCGCTGGCCGACAGTGACATCGCGCTGGCGCTGCCGGTCCTGCGGCCCGAGGTGGCGGCGGGCAGCGACGCGCCGAACCCATTGATCCGCGCCGATGCCGTCGCGGCCATCGCCTTCACGTCCGGCAGCACCGGCGAATCGCAGGCGCATCCGAAGCCCTGGGGCGCGCTGGTGGCCGGGGCGCGGGCCGCCGCCGCGCGCTTCGCCGTGGCACCCGGGGCGAGCATCGTCGGCACCATTCCCGCGCAGCACATGTACGGCTTCGAGACCACGCTGATGCTGCCGCTGCAGGGCGCGGGCGCGGGTCATGCGGGGTCGGTGTTCTACCCCTCCGACATCGCGGAGGCACTGGCGGAGGTGCCGGCGCCGCGGCTGCTGGTGACCACGCCGCTGCAGATGCGCGCGCTGCTGGGCACGGGCATCGCGCTGCCGCCGCTGGCGGGCGTGATTTCCGCCACGGCGCCGCTGGCGGCGTCGCTCGCCGCGGAAGCAGAGGCCGCCTGGGGTGCGCCGCTGCACGAGATCTATGGCGCGACCGAGGCCGGGTCCGTCGCGTCCCGCCGCACCCTCGGCGAGGAGGGCTGGGAGCCGTATGACGGCGTCGACTTTGCCATCGGGCCTGAGGGTGCCGTGGTGACGGTGCCTGGCCTGCCGGCGCCGGTGCCGCTGGCCGATGTGCTGGAATGGGTGGCGCCCGGGCGCTTCCGCCTGCTCGGTCGGCGCGGGGACATGGTGAAGCTGGCGGGCAAGCGGGCGTCGTTGTCCGGCCTGACCGCGATGTTGACGGCGATCGAGGGCGTTGAGGACGGCGTGTTCCTCGCACCCGAGGATCTCGACCGCAATCCGCGTGGCCGCCTGGCCGCCCTGGTGGTCGCGCCCGGCCTGACAGCCGAGGCGGTGGTGGCCGCGCTGCGCGCACGCGTGGAGCCCGCCTTCCTGCCGCGTCCCGTGGTCATGGCCGCTGCCTTGCCGCGCGATGCCGTCGGCAAGCTGCGTCGCGAGGATGCGATCCGCCTCGCCTGGTCCCGATGACGGCTTCGGTTTCAGAAAAAGGCGGCGGTTCGGGGGAGATCCCTCCCCCGACCTTCCTCGTTCCCTCCGACCATCCTTGCCTGCCCGGGCATTTCCCCGGCGCCCCGGTGGTCCCTGGCGTTGTGCTGATGGACCACGTCGCCGCCGCCGCCCGTGCGACCTTCGATGTCGGCGCCCTGCTGGGCGTGCCGCGGGTGAAGTTCGCCGCCCCCGTGCTGCCCGGCCAGGCCGTGCGCATTGCCTTCGTGCCGCGCGATGCCCAGCGCGTCGGGTTCTCCTGCTTCGTCGCGGACCGCCTGGTTGCCGCCGGGGAGATGGCCTTCGCGCCATGACGGCCGCGCCGGACGCGCCCGCCCCCTGGGCCGCAACGCCGGAGCGCGGCAGCGGCGCCGCCCTGCGGCTGATGGTGCGGATTGCGCTCGGCCTGGGCTGGCGGGCCGCGCATGGCATGCTGTTTCCGGTGACGCTGTTCTACCTGCTGAGTTCGCCGGCGGCGCAGAAGCGCGCGGTGCGGCGTTATCTCGCGCGGGCGCTGGGGCGCGATGCGCGCTGGCGCGACCTGTGGCGGCTGTATTTCTGCTTCGCCTCCACCATGCTGGACCGCGTCTTCCTGCTGACCGGTCGGCGCGCGGGATACCAGGTGGAGGTGACCGGGCTCGAGATGCTGCGCGACGCCGCCGCGCGTGGGCAGGGGCTGGTGCTGCTGGGTGCGCATATGGGGTCCTTCGAGGCGCTGCGCGCAGTCGGCGGCGAAGGCGCCTCGGTCGAGGTGCGGATGCTGATGCACACCGACAATGCAGGCGCAGCGGATGCGCTGTTCGACAGCCTTGATCCGACGCGCCGCGCTTCGGTGATCGCGCTGGGCCGGCCCGAGGCCATGCTGGAAGCGCGCGAGGTGCTGGACCGCGCCGGCGTCGTCGGACTGCTCGCGGACCGGGCGGTGCGCGGGGACCGGACGGTGCGCGTGGATTTCCTCGGCCACCCCGCCCCCTTCCCGGGCGGACCGATGACACTGGCGGCGATCCTGCGTGCGCCGGTGGTGCTGGGCTTCGGGCTGTGGCTCGGGCCGCGGCGCTACCTGCTGCGCTTCGAGGAATTCGCGCCGGGGATCGACCTGCCGCGGGACCGGCGCGAGGCGGCGCTGCAGGAATGGCTGGCCCGGTATGCCGACAGGTTGTCGGAGGTGTGCCGGGAGCATCCCTACAACTGGTTCAATTTCTACGCGTTCTGGGGGGAAGACCGGTGAACATCGCCGGCCGGCACCAAAAGCCAGGGTGGGGGTTCCGGGGAGATTCGCCTCCCCCAACCTTCCTCCGCCGCGCCCTGCTGCTGTTCCCGCTCACCGCCCAATCCGCCGACCCGCTCGCCGCCGTCATGGCTGCGCTCGCTGCCGTCCGCAGCTCCCGCGCCACCTTCGTCGAGGAGAAGGAGGTGCCGGAACTCGATCGTCCGCTCGTCTCGCGCGGCACGCTGGCCTGGCGCGCACCAGACCGGCTGGAGAAACGCACCATCGACCCCGCGCCGGAACTGTTCCTGATCGAGGGCGACCGCCTCACGCTTGAACGCCCGCAGCGCGGGCTGCGCGAGACGCTGTCACTCGACACCGCGCCGGAACTCCGCCCGCTGGTCGAAGCCCTGCGCGCGACGCTCGCCGGCGACATCGCCACGCTGCGCGAACATCACGAGGTGCGCTTCAGCGGGGACACGACGCGCTGGCGGATCGTGCTGGTGCCGCGGTCCCTGCGCCTGCGCGGCGCGGTGCAGCGCATCACGCTGGAGGGCAGCGACGGCGTCCTCACGGTGGTGGAGACGCAGGGCAACGAGGGCCGTACGCGACTGACCGCCACGCCCGTGCCATGAGGCGCTTCGCGCGCCTGTTCCTGGCCCTGGCCGTGCTGGCGTCCGCTTTCCCGCTGCTGCTGCGCCACGTGGAACTGCGCAGCGACATCACCGACTTCCTGCCCGCCGCCACCACCGAGGAATCCGCGTTCCTGCTGCGGGAATTGCGCACGGGCGCCGCGACCAGGCTGCTGATCGCAGGCATCGAGGGCGCGCCGGCGGAGGATCTCGCGCGCATCTCCCGCACCATGGCGCAGCGCCTGTCGGCCGATGGGCTCTTTGCGCTGGTGGCGAACGGCAGCGCGCTGGCGAACGAGGAGGAGGCCGCGCTGCTGTTCGCCCATCGCTACGCGCTGTCGCCAGACGTCACGCCCGATGCCTTCACCGAACCCGCGCTGCGCGGATCGCTCGAGGGCGTGCTGGACGGGCTGCAATCCTCCGCCGCGCCGCTGGTGCGCCGCTTTGCCTTCGCCGATCCGACCGGCGCCTTCCTGGCCATGCTGCGCGGCTGGGCCGGCGAGGGACGCGTCGCCACCGAGCACGGCGTCTGGATGGCGGCTGGCCCGCGCGCGATGCTGCTGGCGCAGACCCGCGCGGCGGGGCTGGACACGCAGGCCCAGCAGGCGGCGGTCGCGGCCCTCCGCGATGCCTATGCCGAAGCCGCACCGCCGGCCGGCGCGCGGCTGTTGCTGTCGGGCCCCGGCATCTTCGCGGCGGAGGCGGCGGCAACGGTGCGCGCCGACGTGCAGCTGGTCTCGACACTGTCCTTCGTGCTGGTCGGCGGCTTCCTGTTCTGGCGCTACCGCAGCCCGATGATGCTGGCGGTGGTGGCGGTACCGCTGGCGCTGGGCACGCTGGCGGGCCTCGCGGTGGTGGCCACGGTGTTCGGGCATGTGCATGGGGCGGCGCTGGGCTTCGGCATGACCATGCTGGGCGTGGTGGATGACTACCCGATCCTGCTGGTGACCAACCGCGCGCCGGGGGAATCCCTGCGCGACACCGCCCGGCGCATCTGGCCCACGCTGCGCCTGGCGGTGGCAGCGGCGGTGGCGGGGCTGGCGCCGATGCTGGCCTCGGGCTTCCCGGGGCTGGCGCAGCTCGGGCTGTTCGCGGCGAGCGGGCTGGTCGCGGCTGCCCTGGCCACGCGCTTCCTGCTGCCGGCGCTGCTGCCGACGGACAGCCTCGCGGTGCGACCGCTGCCCGAACGCCTGGCCCACGCGTTGCTGCGCCTGCCGGCACGGCGCGGGCTGGTGCTGGTGCTGCTCGGCGTGGTGGCGGCGGCGATGGTCGCGACCGGCGGGCCGCGGATGGAGCGCGACCTGGCGGCGCTGAGCCCGGTGCCGGAACCGGTGCGCGTGCTGGATGGCGAACTCCGCGCGCAGGTCGGCGCGCCGGATGTCCGCGCGGTGCTGACGCTGCGCGCGGACAGCGCCGAGGCCGCGCTGCAGGCCGCCGAACGCGCCGCCGACGCGCTGGCGGGAGCCTTCACGATCGACCACGCGGCGCGCTTCCTGCCCAGCGCCGCGACGCAGCGCGCGCGCATCGCCGCCATGCCCGACGACGCGACGCTCGACGCGCGCCTGGCTTCGGCGCGCGACGGCCTGCCCTTCCGCGCGACCGCCTTCGATCCATTCCTGGCGGATGTCGCCGCCGCACGGGCGCTGGCGCCGCTGACACCGGACGACCTGGCCGCCGCGCCTGGGCTCGCCGCGCGGATCGCGCCGCTGCTGCGACGGGACGGCGATGCCTGGCGCGCGCTGCTGCTGCCCTCGGACGTGCACGACATGGCCGCGCTGCGCACGGCCGTCGCCGGCGTGCCAGGCCTGCTGCTGGTGGAGATCAAGGCGGAAACCGAGGCACTGCTGGCCGCCAATACGGGTGCGGCGCTGCGATGGGGTGCGGTGGGCGGCGCGGCGGTGCTGCTGCTGCTCGGGGCCGGACGCGGCCTGCGGGCCGGCGGGCGGATCGCCCTGGCGCTGGCCGGCGCGCTGTTGCTGACCTTCGCCGCCCTGTCCGCGCTGGGCGAGGCGATCACCATCTTCCACCTGACCGCGGCGCTCTTGCTGGCGGGCGTGGGCATGGACTATGCGCTGTTCATGTCACGTTCCGAAAATAGCGACATGGCGGAGGCGGCCCGCGCGCTGGGGTCCGTCATCACCTGCATGGTGACCACGCTGCTCACCTTCGGCCTGCTCGCGCTGTGCCGCACGCCGGTGCTGCAAGCCACGGGGCTGACCGTGACGATCGGCGTGGCCTGCGCCTTCCTGCTGGCCTGCGCGCTGGCGCCCGCGCGGCGCAGACCCATTTGAACACCATGCATCCGCTGCGCATCACCGCCGTCACCGCGACCAGCGCCATGGGGGTGGGGCTGGCAGCCATGCGCGCGTCGTTGCACGGCCGGCAGGGCGGCCTCGTGCCGTGCGACCTGCCGGCGATGCCGCCGGGCATCTGGATCGGTCGCGTAAGGGAGGCCGAGGCGCTGGCCCCCCCGCCACCCCTCGCCGCCTTTGCCTGCCGCAATACCCGGCTGGCGGAACTGGCGCTGCGCCAGGATGGTTTCCTGGCGGCGGTGGAGGCGGCTGTCGCGCGTCATGGCGCGGGGCGCATCGCGGTGGTGCTCGGCACCTCCACCTCAGGCATCGAGGAGACGGAGCAGGCCTGGGCGCGTTCCGCCGGCGGACTACGATTACGCGCGCACGCACGACCTTCACGCGCTGCCGCGCTACGTGCGTGCGCGGCTGGGGCTGGCGGGGCCCTGCGTGTCGATCTCCACGGCCTGCACCTCCGCCGCGCGCGCCTTCCTCGATGCCGGGACGCTGATCGCGGCGGGGGTCGTGGATGCCGCCGTGGTGGGCGGAGCGGATTCGCTGTGCCGGCTCACGCTGCACGGCTTCGGGTCGCTGGAACTGCTGGCCAAGGGCCCGACGCGGCCCTGCGCGGAGGACCGCGACGGCATCTCGATCGGCGAGGCGGCGGCCTTCGCGCTGCTGGAACGCGCCGGGCCCGGCGACGGCGGGGCGCTGGCGTTGCTCGGGGCCGGCGCGTCGTCCGACGGGCACCACATGTCCTCGCCGCATCCGGACGGGCACGGCGCGGTGGCGGCGATGCGCGCGGCACTCGACAGCGCGGGGCTCGCGCCGGCGCAGATCGACTACGTCAACATGCACGGCACCGGCACGCGCGCGAACGACGCGATGGAGGACCGCGCCATCGCGCGCATCGTCGGCGATGCGGTGCCGTGTTCCTCCACCAAGGGCTGGAGCGGGCACACGCTTGGCGCGTCAGGCGCGCTGGAGGCCGCGGTCGCGGCGATCTGCGTGGCGGACGGGCTGGTGCCGGGCTGCCTCGGCCTGGATCGGCCCGACCCGTCCTTCACCGCGCGCATCGCGGTGGAGAACCGCACCGCGCCGGTCGATCGCGTGCTGTCCAATTCCTTCGGCTTCGGCGGCAGCAACTGCGCGCTGGTGATCGGGCGGCTGCCGTGACGCTGACGGTCGGCATTGCCGGCATCGGGATCCTGGCGCCGGGGCTGGCGGGGTGGCCGCAGGCGGCGCCGGTGCTGGCCGGACGCGCACCGCACGACCCCGCGCCGCTGGCCCCGCCCACGCCCACGCTGCTGCCGGCGACCGAGCGCCGCCGCACCGGCCCCTCCGTGCGCCTGGCGCTGGCCGTGGCGACCGAGGCGGTGCAGGACAGCGGCTTGGCGCCCGAGGACCTCGACACCGTCTTCGCCAGTTCCAATGGCGAGGCGCAGGTCATCACCTCGATCCTGGAGGCGCTGCACACGCCGGATGGCGCGATCTCGCCGACGCAGTTCCACAATTCGGTGCACAACGCCGCGGCGGGGTATTGGGGCATCGCGGTCGGGTCGTCGCGGCCTTCGGTGAGCCTGGGCGGGCATGACGGCGTGTTCGCCACCGGGCTGCTGCAGGCGGCGGCGCAGGTGGTGGCGGGCGGGCATGCGGTGCTGTTCGTCACGCATGACGTGCCGCTGCCCGCGCCGCTCGATGCGCTGCGCCACACCACCGCAGCTTTCGCCTTGGCGCTGGTGCTGGTGCCGGGCGTGGGTGCCCGAGGGACGTTGCACATCACACCGCAGGCCGGTGCGGCGGGGCCACCCGCGCTGTACGGCAGCCTGGCCGCGCTGCATGAGGCGAACCCGGTGGCGCGCGCCCTGCCGCTGCTGGTGGCGCTGGCCGGCGGCGCGCCGTTGGCGCTGCACCTGCCGATGCTCGACGATGCGCGCCTGCACGTGGCCATCGCGCCATGATGCTGCCGGCCACCCGCGCCGCCATCGCGCGCCTCATTCCCCAGCAGGGCGCGATGTGCCTGCTGGAGTGCGTGGCCGGATGCGACGCGCGGGGCATCGCCTGCACCAGCACCACGCATCGCGATCCGGCCAATCCATTGCGACGCGACGATCGGCTGCCGGCGATCTGCGGCGTGGAATACGGGCTGCAGGCGATGGCGCTGCACGGCGCGCTGACCGCCGGCACGCCGCAGCCGAACGGCTTCGTCGCGGCGCTGGCGGATGTCGAACTCGCGGCCGAACGGCTCGACGACGTGCCCGGCGCGCTGGAGGTCACGGCCACCGCGCTGTCGCGCGAGACGCGCGGCTTCATCTACGCCTTCGCCGTGGCGGGCGGCGGGCGCGTGCTGCTGTCGGGGCGCGGCACGGTGGTGCTGGCATGACCCGCGCCCTGGTCACTGGCGGATCGAGCCCGCTGGGTGCGGCCATCTGCCGCGCCCTGGCGCGCGATGGCCACCACGTCATCGTGCATGGCCACGCCAACCCGGATCGGGCGGCGGCGCTCGCAGCGGACCTCGGCGGATCCGCCACCACCTTCGACATCGCCGACCATGACGCCACGCGCGCGGCCTGCGAGGCGCTGCTCGAAAATGGTCCGATCCAGGTGGTGGTGCACAATGCCGGCGCGCATGACGACGTGCCGATGGCGGCGATGACGCAGGCGCAGTGGCAGCGCGTCATGGGCGTCTCGCTCGATGGCTTCTTCCATGTCGTGCGGCCGCTGCTGCTGCCCATGATGGGCACGCGCTTCGGGCGGATCGTGGCGATGTCGTCCGTGTCCGCCATCATGGGCAATCGCGGCCAGGCGAACTACGCCGCCGCCAAGGCCGGGTTGATCGGCGCGGTGCGCGCGCTGTCGCTGGAATGCGCGCCGCGCGGCGTGACCGTGAACGCGGTGGCGCCGGGGCTGATCGACAGCCCGGCCATATCGGCCGCCGTGCCGCCCGAAACGATCAAGCAGCTGGTCCCCGCACGGCGACTTGGCCGGCCGGAGGAAGTGGCCGACCTGGTCGCATTCCTGTGTTCCGATCGCGCCGGCTACATCACCGGGCAGACGGTCTCGATCAATGGCGGGATGGCCTGAGCGGCCTATTCCTGGCTGACGATCGGCCCCGAGACCGGCACCGCATCGCTGCCGCCGGCCGATCCGCCGCCGCCGCGCGAGATCGGCAGCCCCGCGCCGCTGCCCTGCAGGATGGCGCGTTCCAGCGCCTGCACGCGGGCGTTGTAGTTCGCGTGGATCTGCGCGCCGTTGTAATCCAGGTTCACGCTGTTCACGTAGCGGATGGTGAAGCTGCGGATGTCGAAGGAGATGTCCACCGTCATCTGGTGGCTGCGCCAGGTGTTGGTGGCGCGCAGCAGGCCGGGTCGCATCGACTGCACCGACCAGCCGCCCTGCGATGCCGCGGCGCGGCGGATCAGCGCCTCGCGCTCGCTCAGGCTGCCGCGGCCCTGGAACTGGCCGTTGGCGCTTTCGTAGATCGGCTGGGCGCGGCAGGCGCCCAGGCCGATGCCGCCGCCGATCGCGACGGTAACCGGCACGACGCTGCGCAGCATGGAACGGCGATCGATCACGGCTTCGGTTCCTCCTCGATCCGACGGCGGCCGGCCAGGCTGCGGTAGAGCCCGGCCGGATCCAGCCCGCGGGCGAACAGCTTGCCCGCCACCATCATCACGATGCCGGCGATATCCGCAACGGGGCGGAAATGACTGGCCCGCTTGAGCGTGCCGGCATACAGCGCCGGGATGTCGGCCGCGACGGTGGTGATGCCCTTGCGCGCCGCGTCGATCAGGATCTCGCTTTCGAAGGAAAAGCGCCGCGCGCGGCCTTCGTAGCGGTCGAGGTCCGCCAGCGCCGCCACCGGATAGATGCGGAAGCCGGACTGGCTGTCGGCCACCGGATGCCCCGCCGCCCAGGAGATCCAGAAATCCGCCACGCGGTTGGCGCGGCGGCGGGCGGCGGGCTGGCCCACGGCGCGGCGACGCGAGCCGATGACGATGCGGTCCGGCCGCGCGAGGGCGGCCAGGCGTGGCAGGTCCTCGGGCCGGTGCTGGCCGTCGCCGTCCAGCGTCGCCACGAAGGCGTCGCCACGGGCGATCGCTGCGCGCATGCCGCGGCGCAGGGCCGCGCCCTTGCCCTCATTCGCGAGGGACGCGATCAGCTCCGCGCCGGCCTCGGCGGCGATGGCGCCGGTTCCGTCGGTCGATCCGTCATCGACCACCAGGGGCACGATTCCGGGCACCGCCGCGCGCAGGCGCCCCAGCAGCGCGGCGATGGTCGCTGCTTCCTGGAAGGCGGGCACCACCACGGCCAGGCCCGGTGGCAGCGAAAGGTTCGTGGCGTTTGCTTCGGTCACTGGTTGTCGTGTGAAATGGCGAACTCACCCTATACCCGAAGCAAAGCGGAACCCAGGGTCATGCCGCTCGATGCCACGCCACCCCCGCTTGGAGGGGAGACCGCCTGCGACGTGCTGGTCATCGGCGGCGGCCCGGCCGGTGCGACCGCCGCGACGCTGCTGGCCGAAAAGGGCCGCCGCGTCGTGGTGCTGGAGAAGGACCGCCACCCGCGCTTCCACATCGGCGAGAGCCTGTTGCCGCTGAACCTGCGCATCTTCGAACGCCTGGGGGTGGCCGACGCGATCGCGGCGATCGGCGTGCACAAGCCCGGCGCGCGCTTCGTGTCGGACGAGCACGGCAAGCACACGGCCTTCTCCTTCGCGGCCGGGTTGAACCAGGACTACACCCATTCCTACCAGGTGCGGCGCAGCAGCTTCGACCAGGTGCTGTTCGCCCGCGCGCGCGCCGCCGGCGCCGATGCGCGGGAGGGGATGCGCGTGCTGGACGTCGCGCTGGATGCACGCGGCGGGCATCGCGTGACGGCGCGCGACGAAGCGGGCGCCATCCACGCCTTCCGGCCGCGCTACGTGATGGATTGCTCGGGCCGCGACACCGTGCTGGCCAGCGCCATGGGCAGCAAGGCGCGCAACCCGCACAACAACACCGCCGCGCTGTATGGCCACTTCCGGGGGGTCGCGCCCTTCGGCGAGGCCGAGGACGGCAACATCACCATCCACCTGTTCGACGAAGGGTGGTTCTGGATGATCCCGCTGCCCGATGGCGTGATGAGCATCGGAGTGGTGTCCAATCCCGGCTTCTTCAAGCGCCGGCGCGGCGAGGTGCGCGACTTCTTCCTCGAGACGCTGCGCGCCGTGCCATCCGTCGCGCGCCGCATCGCGGAGGCCGAACTGATCTCCGACGTCACCGCCACGGGCAACTACTCCTATGCCTCGACGGTGATGCACGGGGATGGCTGGCTGATGGCGGGCGACGCCTATGCCTTCATCGACCCGGTCTTCTCCTCGGGCGTGCTGCTGGCGATGGCGAGTGCGGAGATGGGTGCGGATGTCGCCGATGCCTGGCTGGATGACCCGGTGCGCGCCGCGCCCCTGGCGCGCGCCTTCGAAGCCAAGGTGAAGCGCGCGATCGCGTCGCTGTCGTGGCTGATCTACCGCATCAATTCACCGGTGCTGCGCGACATGTTCATGGAGCCGCGCAACCGGTTCCGGATGCGCGCGGGGCTGGTCAGCCTGCTGGCCGGCGACGTGCACACCAATACCAACCGGCAGCCGCCCGTGCTGGCGTTCAAGGCCGCCTTCTACGCGCTGTCGCTGGCCTACCGCTTCGGCTACCGGCTGGGGCCGGACGGGCTGGTGAAGACGCCGCCGGCTGCCGGCGCCGTCACGGCACGGGTTGCTGGCTGATCGCGCGTTCCAGGTTGCGGATCCAGCCATTGTAGTTCTTGTGGATGCTCGTGCCGCTGTAGCTCAAATTCCGGCTGTCGACATAGCGAATGGTGAAGCGCGTCTCGTCGTAGCCGATCTCGGTCACCGCGACATGGCTGCGGATGTTGAGCGTGGCGCGCATCAGACCCGGGCGCACCGGATCGAACCGCCAGCCCAACCCGGCGCCGGCCCGTTCGATCTGCCGCGCCCGGGCATCGAGCGGCGCCTGCCCGGTGAATGTTCCGCCGCCAGTGTCATAGAGGGGCTGCGAGCACCCCGACAGGCCCAGGCTGGCGGCCACGAGTAGCGCCGGCGCGGCGCCAAGCACGAGACGTCGTTGCATGGCTTTCTTTCGGTTCTCCATGCCGGGGGCGGGCAGACGGCCTGCATGCCGCGCGGCACGGATTGCGAAGGCTCGTAGCATTGAGCACCCGCGGGGCGGATTGATGGAGGTCAATCGATGCGCGCGAGCCAGGCGCGACGGCGCAGCGTCTGCGACAGCCAGCGTCCGGTCACGTACCATAGAACCATGAAGCCCTCGGCCATCAGGCGCGGAAGGTCGGGCGCATGAGCGGCCTCCGCCGCCACGGGGGCCGGGGAAAGGCCCAGCCCGCGCGCCGTCAGCCCCGCGCGATGCAGATGCAACCGGCTGGTCACCAGCGCCTCGTGCAGCGCGCCGGGATGCGCGGCGCGGTGGTTCGCCAGGTTCTCGATGGTGTTGCGGGAGCGCGTCTCGATGCCGATCCGCGCCGGGTCCAGGCCCCGCGCCACGAGCCAGTCGCGCCCGGCCTCGGCTTCCGTGGGCGCGCCCGGCGTGGTCGGTCCGCCCAGGATCAGGACCTGCGCGCCTGGATGGGTCTGCGCCAGCGCCAGCGCGCGGTCCAGCCGCGCGGCGAAGACAGCGGATACGCCGCCGCGTTCCAGGCGATGCCCCAGCAACAGGATGCGCGATGGCGGCGCCGGCGGCACGGTGCCAGCGTCGCGCGCCGTGCGCCGGACCGCGCGCATCGCCAGCAGTGGCGCGATGCCGAGGCTCAGCACCGCGACCAGCAGCGCCGCTGCCAGCGTGATGGCGCCATCATGGCCGAGAAGGGGCCGCGACCGACCCGTCACGCTGCCAGCCACGCCCGCGCCGCCGCCTCTGCGCCGGAGGGCAGCGCCGCGCGCCGGTCGGTCGCCCAGGCGGTGACGTCGCGCGCCACCCGTTCGCCCTGCATGTCGCGCAGCAGCATGTGGTAGCCATTGTCGTAGAAGCCGGCCCGCTGCTGCCCGGGGTGGGGCAGCGCGGCCAGCAGCCGGCGCGTCGGCCCCGCCGGCACCAGCCGGTCCCGCCCGCCATACAGCAGCAGCGCGGGCGCGCGGAAATCGGGCGCCGACGCCACCGCCTCATCCATCAGGTCCACCAGGCCCACCAACGCATCGACGCGCGTGTGCCGGATCAGCAGCGGGTCGCGCGACCAGCGCTGCCAGGCGGCGAGGTTGTCGGTCGGCTGGAAGCCCGGTGCCGAATTGGCAAAGCCCATCATCGGCACCACCGTGACCAGCGCATCCAGCATCCCGCGCGCGAACCAGCCCAGGCTGGCCCGCCCGACCACCGCCGGCGCCATCAGCACGTAGCCATCCACCGGCGGCGGCGTGGCCGACGCACCCGCCACCAGCAGCACGGCGCCGCCCATGCTCTCCCCCATCATCACCAGCGGCACGCCGGGGTGCTTTGCGCGGACCACGCGGGCGGCCTCGGTGGCGTCGGCGGCCATGGTCTCGTGCCCGGCCCAGATGCCGCGGTTGGGCGCACCGCCGAAGCCGCGCTGGTCGTAGGCATACAGCGCGACGCCCTGGTCGGTGAACCAGGGGGCGGCGTCCTCGGCAAAGGCGCGGGCGTGTTCGTTCATGCCGTGCAGGCCGATCACCACGGCGCTTGGCGGCGATGGCGGCAGCCAGGCATGCACCGGCAGGCGGGCGCCGTCGGGCATGAGCAGGGCGTCGTCGGCGATGCCCGGCGTGGTGATGGGTGGCCCCATGGGGGCGCGCGCCGGCGTGCAGGCCGGCAGCGCCAGAGCGGCCAGGAGGGTGCGGCGACGCAGCGCCGTTGAGGTCCCGGATCGGGGGCGTACCCTCCCCAGGCCTTCCTTCATCGCGCGTTCGTGCTGACGATCCATGCTGGGGTGATGCTACCCGCCCCCAGGCTGGCCCGCCACGCCTCGCGCGACTATGCTGGCCAACCTGTGACGAGGACCACGATGCGCGACCCCCTGATGACCGGATATGGCCCGCAATTCGTTGAAGGCCTGACGCCCGACCAGCGGATCGAGGTGACCGCGCGCAAGGTCGCCTGCGACGGCGAGGCGGCGGGCTCGCTCGGCCATCCGCGCATCTGGCTGCATATCGAGGAGCAGGAGGTCACCTGCCCCTATTGCTCGATCACCTACGTCCTCGCCGAGGGCGCGGGCGAGGATCATGGTCACTGACGGCGAGCGGGCTCCGGAGGCCGGCGGCTCCCGGGGCACCGCGCTGGCCGAGGCCGCCGCGGGGTCCGAGGCGCTGCCGACGGTCGCCCCCGGAGAACGCCACCTGATCCTGGTGGACGGGTCCGGCTACATCTTCCGTGCCTATCACGCGCTGCCGCCAATGACGAACCCCGAGGGCGTGCCGGTGAATGCCGTCTATGGCTTCACCACCATGCTGTCGCAGTTCCTCACGCGCCATGCCGGCAGCCACATCGCCGTGGTGTTCGACGCGCACCGGCTGAATTTCCGCAACGAGATCTACCCCGACTACAAGGCGCATCGCCCGGACCCGCCGGAGGACCTGGTGCCGCAATTCGCGCTGATCCGCGATGCGACGGATGCGCTGGGCGTGTGCAAGGCGCAGCTCGAAGGCTTCGAGGCGGACGACCTGATCGCCGCCTATGCGAAGGCGTACCTGGCGGAAGGCCCGGGGCAGGTCACCATCGTCTCCTCCGACAAGGATTTGATGCAGCTTGTGCGCCCGGGCGTGCAGCTGCTCGACCCGATCAAGCAGAAGCCGATCCGCGAGCCGGAGGTCTTCGAGAAATTCGGCGTGACGCCCGACAAGGTGGTCGAGGTCCAGGCGCTGGCCGGCGATTCCACCGACAATGTGCCAGGCGTGCCGGGCATCGGCATCAAGACCGCGGCGCAGCTCATCACCGAATACGGGGACCTCGAATCCCTGCTGGCGCGCGCGACGGAAATCAAGCAACCCAAGCGGCGCGAGGCGCTGATCGAGAACGCCGAGAAGGCGCGCATCTCCCGCCGCCTGGTGCTGCTGGACGAGGACGCGCCGCTGCCCTGCCCGATCACCGAGATGGTGGCGAGGCCGCCGGCCGATGGCAGGCTCGAGGGCTTCCTGCGCGCCATGGGGTTCCGTTCGCTGCTGGCACGCATGGGCAAGCTCGGCGATGGCAACGACCCGCCGCGCCGCGGGGCGCCGCCGGTTGCGCTGCGGCATGCGCCGGCGCCCGGGCCGGTCGCGCCCGACCTCGCAGCACCCTTCGGGCCGTATGAGTGCGTGACGACCGAGGACGCGCTGGCGCGTTGGATCGCCGACGCCACGGCCGCCGGCGTGGTCGGGATTGATACCGAGACGGACAGCCTCGATGCGCGGCGCGCGAAGATGGTCGGCTTCTCGCTGGCCGTGGCCCCGGGGCGGGCCTGCTACGTGCCGATCCGCCATGGCGACAGCGGCGACATGCTCTCCGGCCCCGCGCCGGCGCAGATCCCGCCCGAACGGGCCTTCGCCCTGCTGCGCCCGCTGCTGGACGACGCCGCCGTGCTGAAGGTGTTCCACAACGCGAAATACGACCTGGAAGTCCTGGCGCGGGCTGAGAACGGTGGCTTCGCCACCGTCGCGCCGATGGACGACACCATGATGCTCTCCTACGCCATGGAGGCCGGCAGGCACGGGCATGGCATGGATGAATTGTCGGTCCTGCACTTCAACCACGCGCCCATCAAGTTCGACGAGGTGACCGGCATCGGCAAGGCGCGCATTCCCTTCGGCCTGGTGGCGCTGGACCGCGCCACCGCCTATGCCGCCGAGGATGCCGACGTGACGTTGCGGCTGTGGCTGCTGCTGAAGCCCCGGCTGCGCGAGGACGGCGCGCTGGCCACCTACGAACAGGTCGAACGCCGCATGATCGGCGTGCTGCGGGACATGGAAGCCGCCGGCATCAAGGTGGATGGCGCCGAGCTCGCCCGCATCGGGGAGGATTTCGGCACCCGCCTCGTGGTGCTGGAGAAAGCCATCCACGATCTCGCCGGCCGCCCGTTCAATGTCGGATCGCCCAAGCAACTCGGCGAGATCCTGTTCGACGAGATGAAGCTGCCGGGTGGGCGCAAGGGCAAGACCGGTGCGTATTCGACCGATGCCGCGGTGCTGGAGGATCTCGCCGCGCAGGGCGTGCAGCTCGCGACCCGCGTGCTGGAATGGCGGCAGCTCGCGAAGCTGAAATCCACCTATGTCGAGGCGCTGGCCGCGCAGATCGACCCGGTGGACCGGCGCGTGCACACCTCCTACGGCATGGCGGGGACCAGCACGGGGCGCCTGTCGTCCAACGACCCGAACCTGCAGAATATCCCGATCCGCTCCGAGGAAGGGCTGCGCATCCGCCGCGCCTTCGTCGCGGAACCCGGGCACGTGCTGCTGGCGGCCGACTATTCCCAGATCGAACTCCGCCTGCTCGCGCACCTGGCCGACGTGCCTACGCTGCGCGAGGCCTTCGAACAGGGCGAGGACATCCATTCCCGCACCGCGGCGGAAATCTTCCACCTGCAACCCGGCACGGTGGACAAGGAAGCGCGCCGCCGCGCCAAGATGATCAACTTCGGCATCATCTACGGCATGTCGGCCTTCGGCCTGGCCACGCGCCTGGGCATCCCGCCCGGTGAGGGGCGATCCATCATCGACGCCTATTTCGCGCAATACCCCGGCATCCGCCAGGAGATGGAACGCTGCAAGGAGGAAGCCCGCATCCACGGCTTCGTCCGCACGCCCTTCGGCCGCAAGCTCTGGATCCCGGACATCGCCACCAAGGACCCGGTGCGCCGCGCCGGCGCCGAGCGCGCCGCCATCAACGCCCCCTTCCAGGGCGGGGCGGCCGAGATCATCAAGCGCGCCATGGTCCGCCTGCCCCGCGCCCTGCGCGAGGCAGGGCTGTCCGCGCGCATGCTGCTGCAGGTGCATGACGAACTGGTATTCGAGGTTCCCGAAGCCGAGGTCGCGGCCACGTCCGCCGTCGTGAAGGACATCATGGAATCGGTCGCGACGCTGCGCGTCCCGTTGTCGGTCGATGTCGGCACCGGCCATTCCTGGGCGGAGGCCCACTGATCATGGCCGCCGGCTGGACCTCCGACGAACGCCGCACGCTGATGCAGATCTGCGCGGCGCATTTCGTCAGCCATGTGCACTACCTGGTCATCCCGCCGCTGTTCCCGCTGCTGCGCGAGAGCCTGGATGTCTCCTACGTGGAACTCGGCCTCGCGCTGACCGCCTTCAACGTCGTGTCGTTCTTCGTCCAGGCGCCGATGGGCTTCGTCGTCGACCGTGCCGGGCCGCGGCGGATGCTGGCCGCGGCGCTGATGCTGGGCGGACTGTCCTTCATTTTGCTCGGGCTGACCGGAACCTACGCCTGGCTGATCGCGGCGGCGGCGATGGCGGGGCTCGCGAACAGCGTCTACCACCCGGCGGATTATGCCATCCTCGGCGCGTCGATCGCCGAGGAACGGGTCGGGCGCGCCTTCTCCATCCATACCTTCGCGGGCTTCCTGGGCGGGGCGATCGCGCCGGCGCTGGTGCTCGGCATCGCCGCCTGGCTCGGCATGTCGGCGGCGCTGATCGTGGCGGGGCTGCTGGGTCCGGTGGCGGCGCTGCCGCTGCTGCTCGGCGGCGCACCGGCGGCGGCGCCGCGCGCGGCCATGGCCAAGGCAGGCGCCCAGGGCGGCGGGCTGCGCGCCGTGCTGTCGCCCGCGGTGCTGGCGATGATGCTGTTCTTCGTCACCCTGGCGCTGGCCAACGGTGCCATCCAGAATTTCTCGGTGGCGGCCTGGGTGGACGGGCAGGGCCTGTCGCTGACCATGGCGAATGCCGCGCTCACCGCCTTCCTGTTCGCCAGCGCCGGCGGCGTGCTGTTCGGCGGCATCGTGGCCGACCGCACCCGCAACCATGGGTTGGTGGCGGCGGGCGGGTTCGGGTCGGCCGCCGCGCTCGTGCTGCTGGTGGGCAGCGGCGCCGTGCCGGGCCTGGTGCTGGTGCCGGTGATGGCGGCGGCGGGGTTCCTGTCGGGCATGATCATGCCGTCCCGCGACATGCTGGTGCGTGCGGCCGCGCCGCCCGGCCAGGCCGGCGCGGTGTTCGGCATCGTCTCGACCGGCTTCAACCTCGGCGGCATGGTGGGCCCGCTGCTGTTCGGCTGGCTGCTCGATGCCGGGCAGCCGCGGCTGGTCTTCTTCGCCGCGGCGGGGTTCATGCTGCTGACCGCCCTGATGGCACTCGCGCAGGAGTGGCGGTTGCGGCGCCGTCGTCGCCTCGCCGCACTCCCGGCGGAGTGAGGCAGACCGGATCGGGGGCTTGATCGCCGCCCGCCGGATGCGGCAGCCTGCCGCGTTGACGCGGCGGCCCCGAGGCCGAACGGCAGCTTCCGTCCGGTGCCTGCGCTGCTGTCGTGATCCCTGGATCGCGGCGCCGGCCGCGCCGGCCTGATGCACAGCGCGGCAATGATCGAGGAAGGGCCCGGTTGGATACGGCGGCACCACGGACAGGACGCAGCAGGCCGCCACCGATCTCCGCGGTGATCGTGCTGGTGCTGGCGGTCGCCATCCCGCTCGCGCTGATGGCGATGCTGACCAGCCGCGACCGGGCGCAGGCACGCGACGACGCGCAGCGGCACGTCGCCGCCGCCGCCACGGTCGCGCGCGAACACGCGCTGCGCGTGGTGCAGGCCGGCAGCCTGGCGCTCGACCGCCTCGACGACCTCACTGGCAGCCTGAACTGGGGGCAGATCCAGGCACGACGCCTCGCGCTGCAGGGCGATCTCCGGCGCCTCGAACAGGCGCAGCCGGAGGACCTGACGCTGGTCCTGGTGCGGCCCGACGGACGCGCGATGGTGTCCGGGCGCGCCGAACCGGCGCCGCTCGCGGACCTGTCCGGGCAGGATGGCATCCGTGCGGTGCGTGAGGGGCTGCGCGGCCTGGTCTTCGATCCCGCGCCGCGCGACATCTTCGGCGACGGCGCTGCCCTGCTGATGGCGCGCGGTCGCGCCGCCGAAGGCCGCCCACCCGACGGCACCCTGCTGGGCGTGCTGAAGGCGGAGGCCTTCCTGGCCGAGTGGGACAGACTGGGGCGGGGCGAAGGGCGCTTCGCGCTGGTGCGGTGGGACGGGTTGACGCTGCTGCGCCAGGGCGGCGGCCCGCTTCCGGTCCTTGCGCAGCGCGATCCGCTGCGCCTGGCCATCGCGCAGGGCGACCCGCGGCCGATCACCGCCGATCCGTTCGGCGACGGCACGCCGCAGCTGGTCGCCTGGCAGCGGGTTGGCGACCACCCGTTGTTCGTTGCCTATGCCGTGCCGGTCGCGCAGGTGCAGCCGGCGATGGGCACGCAGTTCAGCGCCAATGCGGCGCTGGCGGGCGGGCTGGCGCTGGCGCTGCTGTTCGCCGCCTGGCGCATCTGGATCGGCTCGCTCAGCGGCACCCGGACGCTGGAGCGACTCCAGGCGAATGCCGCCGAACTGCGCGCCGAGATCGCGCGGCGCGAGGTGGCGGAGGAAAGCCTGCGCAACGCGCAGCGCATGGAGGGCCTCGGCCGGCTGACCGGCGGCGTCGCGCACGACTTCAACAACCTGCTGACCGCCATCCTTGGCACGGCTCGCGCGCTGGAACGGCATCTGGGGCCGCGCGCCGACGAACGCACCAAGCGGCTGCTCGCGGCGACGGTCACGGCAGTGGATCGTGGCGCACGGCTCAATGCCAGCCTGCTCGCCTTCGCACGGCGCCAGCCGCTGACGCTGACCAATGTCGACGCCAATGCGCTGCTGCGGGACTTCCTGCCGCTGCTGCGCCGCGCGCTGGACGAAAGCGTGACGGTGGAGCTTTCGCTCGACCAGAAGCTGCCGGCCTGCAACGCCGATGCGGCGCAGCTGGAGGCGGCGCTGCTCAACCTCGCGATCAATGCGCGCGACGCCATGCCGCGCGGCGGCAAGCTGCGGGTGCTGACACGCCGCGCCTGGCTGCAGGAACAGGCGCTGGCCGGCAATACCGAGGCGCAGCCCGGCCCCTATGTGGCGATCGAGGTGCGCGATACCGGCACCGGCATGCCGCCCGAGGTGCGCGAACGGGCCTTCGAACCCTTCTTCACAACCAAGGGCCCGGGCCAGGGAACCGGGCTCGGCCTGTCGCAGGTGTTCGGCTTCGTGCGCCAGATCGGCGGGCATGTGGCGATCCAGTCGGCGCCGGCGCGGGGCACCACGGTCACGCTGTACCTGCCGCTCGGTTCGGCCACCGACAATGCGGTGGGCGGCACCGCGGCGCCGCCGCGCGTGCCGGCGCATTCGGGCATCGGCTGGTCGGTGCTGGTGGTCGAGGACGAACCGGCGGTGCGCGCCGTGGCGGTGGACATGCTGCAGGATGCGGGCTTCGCGGTGCTGGCGGCGCCGGACGGGCCGACCGCGATTGCGCTGCTGAAGGAAGGCGCGCAGGCCGACATCCTGTTCTCGGACGTCGTGATGCCCGGCGGCATGACCGGGGTGGACCTGGCGCGCGAGGCGCGGCGGCTGCGGCCGACGATCGGCGTGCTGCTGGCGTCAGGCTACGCGGCGGAGGCGCTGGCCGAACACGGCGGCGCCGGGGAATTCGAGATCATCGGCAAGCCGTATGACGTGGACACGGTGCTGACGCGGATCGCCGCGCAGCGGCCGCGCCGGGCGCTGCCGTCGGTGCCGGCGGCGTAGGGTCACGCGCGGTCGATCGCGTGTGCTTCGAGATGCGCGCGCGTGGTCACCTGCAACGCCGCCTCGTGCGTCGCTTCCAGCAGGACCTTCGGCGCGGCGCCGGCACGGCGCGCTTCCTCCCAGCGCGCCCCGCAGAGGCACCAGCGGTCGCCCGGCTTGAGCCCCGCAAAACCGTAGCCTGGCTGCGGCGTCGAGAGGTCGTTGCCGGCCGCCTTGCTGAAGGCGAGGAATTCGGCGGTCATCTCGGCGCAGACCACGTGCAGCCCGTGGTCATGCGGCCCGGTGTTGCAGCAACCGTCGCGAAAGAAACCGGTCAGCGGCGCCACCGAGCACGGCAGCAGCACGCCGCCCAGCACGTTGCGCGCGGGGGGCCGGCCACCGCCGCCACCGTCGCGGCGAAATACGTCATCCATGAGCCGCCCTCACGCCCGCCGCGGCGGGTCACGCGACAAGCCGCGCGCACCCAGCTCCGCCAGATACGTCGACCATCGCGCCTCCTGCTCGGCGCCCAGCGTACGCAGGTACGCCCAGGAGTAGATTCCGGTGTCATGCAGGTCGTCGAACACAATCCTCACCGCGTAGTTGCCGACCGGCTCGATACGCAGGATGCCGACATGCCGCCGGCCGGCGATGATGACCTTCTGGCCGGGTCCGTGGCCCTGCACCTCGGCGCTCGGGCTCTCGACGCGCAGGTATTCCGCCGGCAGGCGAAAGCGCGCGCCGTCAGGATAGGCCAGCTCCAGCACCTGTTCGGCGCGCTTGAGGCGGATCTCGGTGGGTGCTTCGGACATGCACTCAGGCGTCGAGCTTGCGTGCCTCGTCGGGCAGCATGATCGGGATGCCGTCGCGGATCGGATAGGCTAGGCCGGCGCGCTCGCTGACCAGCTCACCCTTCTCGCGGTCGTAGCGCAGCGGCCCCTTGGTGACCGGGCAGACCAGGATCTCCAGCAGGCGGGGATCGACCGTGCCGCCCTGGGGGGATGTGTCGGACATCGTGTTCGTCCTGCTTCGCTGGGGCGTGCGGGCCCCTGGCGTGGTGAGGCCGGGCCGGGCGGCGCGCCCGACCCCGGCGGGGGATCAGCTCGGCCGGCCTTCGGATGGCGGGGCGTTCGCCGCCGCGCCCATGCGCATCAGCGCCACCAGCATCCGGGCGCGTTCGCCGCAATCCGGCGCCTCGAGCAGCGCCTGCTTCTCCGGCACGTCAAAGGGGCAGACCATGGACAGCGTGGTGACCAGCATGTCGTCAGCGGTCTGTTCCACCGCATCCCAGTTCGCCTCGATGCCACGGGCGCGGAAATAGGGGCGCAGCGCGCCCAGCAGTTCGGCGCGATCGACCGCGGGCGTGTCCCCCTCCGGCAGGTCGAGGTCGGCGGCGAATTCGGCGTAGTCGGCCTGCACCCGCCGATAGCCTCCGGACGCCAGGGGCATTTCCCCGGCGATGCGGAAGCGCAGCAGGCCGGTCAGGGTGATCAGCAGCCGGCCGTCCTCGGCCTCGCTGAAGGATGACAGGCGCCCCAGGCAGCCGATGCGGTACAGCGTCGGTCCGCCAGGGCCCTTCGACGCGCGCGCGTCGGGCTGCACCATGCCGAACATCCGGCCATTCGCCAGGCTGTCCAGGGTCATGGCGAGGTAGCGCGGTTCGAAGATGTTCAGCGGCAGCCGCCCCTGCGGCAGCAGCAGCGCGCCGGAGAGCGGAAACACCGCGATCTCCCGCGGCAGGTCGGCCAGGCGCGGATGGAAGGGGGGCATCGACGCCTGGCGCCCCCTCAGCGGAACAACAGGCCGGCGAGCTTGCGCCGCCCCGCCTTGCTGGCCGGGTCATCGAAGCCCCAGGCCTCGAAGAACTTCAGCAGCTGCTTGCGGGCGGCTTCCTCGTTCCAGGCGCGGTCGCGGCGGATCGCCTCGATCAGCGCATCGACGGCGCCCTCGCGGTTGTCGGCGGCATTCAACGCGATGGCGAGGTCGATGCGCGCGGCGTGGTCGTCGGCGTCGGCGGCCAGGCGGTTCTCGAATTCGGCCAGCATCGACTTCGCGCGGCGGCCTTCGACCTCGAGCTCGATGGCGCTGCGCGCGGCGGTGATCTCGGAGGCCTCCTTGATCTTGTCCGGGGCGCTGTCCAGCACGGCGACAGCCTGGTCTTCCTCACCAAGGGCCAGCAGCGCGCGGGCCACGCCGGCGAGCGCCTTGGCGTTCTCGGGCTCCTGCTGGGACAGCGCGCCGAACAGTTCGAGCGCGCCGGCATGGTCGCCGGCGGCGACGGCGGCCTCGGCCTCGGCCATCAGGTCGGCGCCGGGCATCTGGCCGCCGGCCGCCTTGAGCAGCCCCTCGACGAAGCGCTTGATCTCGGATTCAGGCAGCGCGCCCTGGAACAGATCGAGGATCTGGCCCTGCCAGAAGGCGACCACGGTCGGCACCGACTGCATCGGCAGGCCCATCTGGGTCAGCTGCTGGACCAGCTGGCGGTTCTTGTCGATGTCGACCTTGACCAGGCGGACGCGCCCGCCGGCGGCCCTGGTGACCTTCTCGAGCGCCGGGGTGAGGGTCTTGCAGGGGCCGCACCAGGTCGCCCAGAAATCCACCAGGATGGGGACTTCGCGGGACGCCTCGACCACGTCCGCCATGAACGTCTTCTGGTCGCCATCCTTGATGATGCCATCGGCGGCAGCGCCGGGGCCGGCCTGGCGGGCAGGGTCGAACAGAACTTCCATGGCAGGCTTTCCTCAGGTCTTGACGCATAGATGCGCCGTCCGGGGCGTGGCGCAAGGCGTTGTGGCCCGTGGCGGGCGGCCTGGGAAGCCCCGGCAGCGGTGCCCATACCCGGAACCACGCACATGATCTGCCGAGGCATCGGACCACCAACGCGGTGGTCGCATCGGCCGCCCGGCCCGTCCTGCCCGCCCCGACGCCTGCCGGCCGGGGTCAGGCCCCGCCTGCGCCTGCGGGCCGCGCGCCCGCGGCCCCGGTCGGCAAGGCGAGCGTGATGGCCCAGCACAGCGCCAGCATCACCCCGGCCCCCGCCAGGCAGGCCGGCAGCCCGGCCCAGGCATACAACAGGCCCGACAGCAGCGTGCCGCCGAAGCGACCGGCAGCATTGGCCGCGTAGTAGAAGCCGACATCCTCGGCCGCCTTTTCGCTGCCGGCATAGGCCAGCACCAGGTAGGAATGCACCGAGGAATTCACCGCGAACAGCACGCCGAAGACGCACAGCCCCACCGGCACGAACAGGTCCGGGCGCGGCACGTCGGCCAGCATCATGGCGGCCAGCAGGACGGGCACGGCGGTGAGCGCCAGCGACCAGGCCCGCGCCGCCGGCACCTCGGTGGAAAGCCCATCGTCGCTGCGCCGCACGATGGCCGGCGCGCCGGCCTGCACCAGGCCGTAGCCGATGGTCCAGAGTGCCAGGAAGCCGCCCACCATCGTGAAGGTCCAGCCGCTGGCGTACAGGAAGACGGGCAGGCCGACCACGAACCAGACATCGCGCGCGCCGAACAGGAACACGCGCGCCAGCGCCAGCAGGTTGACGCCCCTGCCCTTGGCGAGGAATTCGCGTGCCGTGCGCGACGCCTTCGCGCGGCCCATCATCGGCGGCAGCGACCACGCCACGCCGGCCAGCACCGCCGCCAGCCCCGCCGCCATGGCCCAGAGCGCGCCGCGGAAGCCGAGCGCTTCCAGCAGCACACCGCCCAGGAAAAAGCCGACGCCCTTCATGGCGTTCTTGCTGCCGGTGAAGAACGCCACCCACTTGAACAACCGGCCGGAGGCATCGCCAGCCGTGATCTTGATGGCGGATTTCGACGCCGTTTTCGTCAGGTCCTTGGCGACGCCGCAGACCCCCTGCGCCACCACCACCCAGGCCACCGAAAACCCCGCCGCCCAGCCAGGCGACATCGCCGACAGCATCAGGAAGCCGATGATCTGCGTGGCCAGCCCCACCGCCAGCATGCGCGCGATGCCGAAGCGCGTGGCGAGCCAGCCGCCGACCAGGTTGGCGCCGATGCCCGCCGCCTCGTACAGCAGGAACAGCAGGGCCAGGGTGAAGGGCGAGTAGCCGAGCCGGAAGAAGTGCAGCAGCACCAGCATGCGCAGCGCGCCATCGGTCAGCGTGAAGCCCCAATAGGCGGCGGTCACGATGGCGTAGTTGCGCGTGCCGTGGGTCGCCACGGCGGCGGTGCTGGTGCCCATGCGCTCCGATCCCGACGCTCTAGATGCCTGAGACGCGCATGTGGCAGGCCAGGTCGATCATGCGGCAGGCATAGCCCATCTCGTTGTCGTACCAGGCGTAGATCTTGAGCAGCGTGCCGTCGGTGACCAGGGTGGAAGGCCCATCGACGATGCTGCTGCGCGTGTCGCGCGCATAGTCCGCGCTGACCAGCGGGCGGTCCTCGAAACCCAGGATGCCGGCGAGCGGGCTGGCAGCGGCTTCGCGGAACAGGGTGTTGACCTCCGCGGCGGTGGTCTCGCGCCGCATCTCGAAGACGCAGTCGGTCAGCGAGGCGTTCAGCACCGGCGCGCGGACCGCGTGGCCGTCCAGCTTGCCCTTGAGATCCGGGTAGATCAGCGCGATGGCGGTCGCGCTACCGGTCGTGGTGGGCTGCAGCGACAGCATGGCGGAGCGCGCGCGCCGCAGGTCCTTGTGCGGCGCGTCGACCACGACATTGGTGTTGGTCGGGTCGTGGATGGTGGTGATCTGGCCGTGGCGGATGCCGATCGCCTCGTGCACCACCTTCACCACCGGCGCCAGGCAATTGGTGGTGCAGGACGCGGCGGTGACGATCGGGTGGCGCGCCGGGTCGTACAGGTGCTCGTTCACCCCGACCACGACGTTCAGGACGCTGTCCACCTTCACGGGCGCGGCGACGATGACGCGCTTGGCGCCGCGGTCGAGATGGCCCTGGAGCGTCTCCAGCGTCAGGAACTTGCCGGTGCATTCCAGCACGACATCGACGCCCTGGTCGCCCCAGGGGATGTCGGCCGCCTTGGCGTGCTCGGAGAAGACCACGCGGCGGTCGCCGATGCGGATCGCGGCGCTGCCCTCGGCGGCGATCGGCGCGCGCCAGCGGCCCTGCACGCTGTCGAATTCCAGCAGGTGGGCGCAGGTTGCCGCACCGCCCTTCACCTCGTTCACCTGGACCACGTCGAGGCGGTTGCCGGCACGCGGGTCGTCAGCCTGCCGGTCCGACGCACCCAGGGCGGCGCGCAGCGCGAGCCGCCCGATCCGCCCCATGCCATTGATGCCGACTTTCATGCGCGCGCCGCCGCAGCGAGCGGCTGGGCGAGCTCGTCGATGCGCGCCTTCAGCGCCATGCGGTCCAGCGTGCCGAAGGGCAGGCTGGTGAAGATGCCGAGGCGGCGGTGCAACGCGGCATACAGCTCGTTCATCAGCGTCGCCCGCTCGGTGTCGCTGCCGGAGAACTTCGCCGGGTCGGGCAGCGGCCAGGCGGCGGTGACGTGGGTGCCCTCGAAATCCGGGCAGGCCTGGACATTCAGCACGTCGCACAGCGCGATGACGAAATCCATCCGCGGGGCGTCCGGGCCGGTGAACGCGTCCCAGGATTTCGAGCGCAGCCCGGACACGTCGTGCCCCAGGCCCTTCAACTGCGCCAGCACCCCGGGCAGCGGGCCGGTCGGCAATGGGTCCGACCCTGCCGAGAAGGCACGGAAGCGGCCGGCGCCAATGTCGTTCAGGATCGCCTCGGCCATGATCGACCGGGCCGAGTTGCGGGTGCACAGGAACAGAACGTTGAAGGTCGCCGGTGTCATCCGGGCGGTCTCCTTGTGGGGTTCGAGGATGCGGTGGAGGTCGCCGCAGCGCGCCGGGTCGCCGTCGCAGCACCCGTCGGCGAGGAAGGCGAGGACGGCGCGCAGGCGATCGACCTGCGCCGCGTAGATCAGGTTGCGGCCCTGGCGCGTCGCCGCCACCAGGCCGGCCTGGTCGAGCGCGCGCAGGTGGAAGGACAGCGTGGAGGACGGCACGCCGAGCCGGGCCGCCATCTCCCCCGCGGCGATGCCGTTCGGGCCGGCGCCCAGCAGGGCCCGCAGCAGGTCGAGCCGGGTTTCCTGGCCGAGGGCGGCAAAAGCCTGGGCGGCGTCGTTGGAATCCATATTGCCAGAATAATCGAATGGTTCGGATGGGGCGTGATGCTTTGATGACGATGAACGCGGGTTCGGCGTTGCTCGGCCATGCCGACGGCGCGGGCGGGACGCCCGGTCATTGGGGCAGGCAGTCTGTCGTCGGGCCATCCGCGCGGCCACCGCAAGCGCCGCCCGGGGCATCCTCGCCTTCCGAGGAACGGCCGTCGCGGAGGTGGCTCATCCGGGCAGGCGCGCTAAACCTGCCCGATGCCTGACCCCGCCCTGTCCCGCCACGTCGCCGCCTGCAACAACATCGCCTCGCCGGCGGGGCTGATCCCGTTCCGGGCCGGCGCGGCCCAGGTCGGCTGGGTGTCGCCGGAACTCGCGCAGGCGCTGACGTTCCGCCCGCGCGACTTCCACTTCGATGGCGCGGGGGTGGCGCTGGCCGCCAGGCTGCGCAGCCCCGGAAGCCGCAGCGAGGCGCTGGCCCAGGCGCTGCCGCCGCTCGCCGCCGGCGGCTTCCTGCGCATCCGGCGCGAGGTCTTCGACGTGCGCGAGACCACCGCCGGCCCGGTGCTGGCCACGCTGGACCGCGGCGCGCTGCCCGCCTTCGGCGTGATGTCCCAGGGCGTGCACGTGAACGGCCTGGTGCGGCGCGCGGACGGGCTCCATGTCTGGGTCGGCATCCGTGCCAGGGACAAGGCGGTGGCGCCCGGGCAGCTCGACAACATCGTCGCCGGCGGCATCCCGGCCGGGCTCAGTCCGGAGGAATGCCTGGTCAAGGAGGCCGCCGAGGAGGCCCGCCTGCCGCCCACGCTGGCCGCCACCGCGCGCGCCGCCGGACGCGTCTCCTACGTCATGTCGAATGCCGAGGGCCTGCGCCGCGACGTGCTGCACGTCTATGACCTCGACATCCCCGAGGGCGTGACGCCCGTTCCCGGCGATGACGAGGTGGAACGCTTCGAATTGTGGCCCGCCGCCCGCCTGCTGGAGGCGGTGCGCACCACCGACAGCATCAAGTTCAACGTCAATCTGGTGCTGATCGACCTGTTCCTGCGCGAAGGCCTGGTCGCCGACCCCGATGGCACCCTGCGCGCCGGGCTCGACCAGGGCCCTGATTGACCCTCGCCGCCCCGGCGCCATCTGCGACGCATGAGCACCACCACCGCCGACGCGCGCGCCGACACCTTCCCCGCCTGGCTGGTCGGCGAATTGCGCTCCGACCATGCCGGGGAGACCGGCGCGGTATGGATCTATGACGGCATCCTGGCCGTCAGCCGCGACCCGGCCGTGCGCGACTTCGCGACGCGCCACCGCGCCACCGAACAGGGCCACCTCGACCTGCTCGAAGGCCTGCTTCCGCCCGCCGGCCGGTCCCGCCTGCTGCCGATCTGGCGCGTCGCCGGCTGGCTGACCGGCGCATTGCCGTCGCTGTTCGGTCCGCGCGCGGTCTTCGCCACGGTCGATGCGGTCGAGACCTTCGTGGACCACCACTACCGCGCCCAGACCGATCGCCTGGCCGCCGAGGGCATCTTCCCCGAGATCCACGCGCTGCTCGAACGGTGCCGGGAGGAGGAGGTGCATCATCGCGACGAGGCGCGCGAGGCGGGCGCAGGCCCCGCCTACGGTCCGGCCCTGCGCGCCTGGGCCTGGCTGGTGGGCAGCGGTTCCGCGGCCGCGGTGTCGGCCGCGAAGCGCATCTGAGCCCGGCGCGCATCCGGACCGGCCCACGCCGAACACCGGGATCCAGGAGCCGCGCCCAACCCGCCCGCCGCCGCCCCGCGCACCGGTGCGTGGCGCGAAGGCAAGCCGGGTGGGTGCCCGGCGCCCGCCGCCTTGGCTGGCGGGGCACACGAACCCAAACAGACGCCCACGCAACCGAATGCAACCGTCGCGCGCTGGACTCGCCAGTCGAGACCCCGTCCCACTATATCCGCGGGCGTTCACCGTTCCGTGCCGATTCCCCCCGCGCCCACAGGAGAGGCCCCATGACCAGCACACGCGCCATCGCCAGGCTGGCCCTGCTCGCCTCGGTCGCCATCCTGCCGGCCTGCGGCTACTCGGTCCAAAGCACGGACCGCGTCACCGGGCTCGAACGCGACCTGACCGCCTCGCAGGCGCGCGGGCAGGAGCTCACCACCCGCGTCGGGGAACTGGAAACGACGCTGGCGGCAGAACGCCGCGCGCGGGGCAATCTCTCCGCGATCGAGCGCCGCCTCTCCATCGCGCAGCGCGACCTCGGTTCGGCGCAGCAGGGCCGCACCTCGGCCGACCAGGAATCCACGCAGCTGCGCCAGCGCCTCGATGAGGAGACGCGCCGCCTCGCCGCGCTGCAGGCCGAGGCCGCGCAGGCGGCCGCACTCGGCGAACAGCGCCGCGGCCAGGTGGCCGAGGCCGATCGCCGGCTGGCCGCGCTTCGCGACAACGCCAATGCCGAGGACCGCCGCCTCGCGGCGCTGCGCGGCGACATCGCCAGTGCCGATGCGCGCGTCGCCGGCCTCACGGCCCGCGCCGCGGAGGAGGAGCGGCGCCTGGCCGGCCTCGGCCAGCGCACCACGGCCGAGGAGACGCGCCTCGCTGGCCTGCGCCAGGCTGCCGAGGCCGAGACCCGCCGCCGCGACGGGCTGCGCGCCGAGGCGACCGAGGCCGAGCAGCGCCTAGCCGGCCTGACCCAGCGCTCCGGCACCGAGCAGCAGCGCCTGACCGACCTGCAGGCGCGGACCAACCAGACCACCGCGGCGGTGCGCGAACAGGAACAGCGCCTGGCCGCCGCGCGGCAGGCGGTGAACATCTCGGAGGGCGAGGCCGTGGCCCGCCGCCAGACCGTGGCCCAGCTGGAGGGCGAGATCGGCCGGCTGACCGCCACGCGCGACCAGACCGCGACGGAACTGCGCGGGCTGCAGGCGCGCGCCACCGAACTGCGCACCGCCGTCGTCGCCGCCGAGGGCCGCCTGGCGGAACTGCGCGAGAGCACCGGGACCGAGGAACGCCGCCTGGCCGCCCTGCGCGGCGAGGCGAGCGCGGCCGAACGCACCCTGGCCGAACGCCGCACCGCCGCCGAGGAGGCCGAGCGCCGTGCGACCGCCGCCGGGCGCACCGCCGAGCAGGAGGCCGAGCGCGCCCGCGCCCAGGTCGAGGAAGCGCGCCGCGCCTCCGGCGCCGTGACGGCCTCGCGCGGGGAGGCGGAATCGCTGCAACGCCAGGCCGAGGCGCTGCGGCAGGAGCTCACCGCCTCCGACCGCCAGCGCCAGGAGCTGGCGCGCCAGGCCGAGGGGCTGCGCGGCGATGTCGCCACCACCCAGCGCCAGCGCGCCGAACTGGCCGCGCAGATCGAAAGCCTGCGGGGCGAGGTCGCGGCGTCGGATCGCCGCCGTGCGGAACTGGCCGCGCAGGTGGCGGCGCTGCGCGGCGAGGTGGCAGCGGCCGACCGGCGCCGCGGCGAGGTGGCCGGCCAGGCCGACAGCCTGCGCGCCGCCGTGGCCGCGGCCGAACAGCAGCGCACCGAGGTGGCGCGGCAGCTCGATGCCATGCGCGCGGAGGTCGCCACGGCCGAACGCCGCCGCGCCGAGATCGCCGGCCAGATCGCCGCGACCGAGGCACGGCTGAACGAGCGCCGGACCGAACTGGCGGACCTCGAATCGCGGGTGCGCCGCGCGCGGGATGCCCAGGGCAACGATCCGATGTCGGTGACGGTGCCGGGGCCGTCGCCGCGCTAGCGGCGCTGGAACTGGGGGTCGCGATAGCGGCGCTGGAACAGGCGGCCGCGCTTGCAGCGCTGGAACTGGCGGTCGCGCTGGCGGCGCTGAACCAGGCGGTCCGCGTGAGCGAGGCTGGAACCGCTCGGTTGCCGCGGCAGCGGCACTGGAGCGGGCGAAGGGAATCGAACCCTCGTCACTTGGTTGGGAACCAAGAGCTCTACCATTGAGCTACGCCCGCGCCTTGGCCGGTATAGGCGGCCGGGGCGGGTGCGGGCAAGAAGCCCCGTGAAACGCATCCACTGCTTCGGCGGGGTGCCGCCATGCATCCGCGTGAACCGCCATCCCACCGGCCTCGGCAAGACCAGCGGCTGCTTCGATGCCGGGCTGCGCCCGCTGGCGCTCCATGCCGCGGCGCGGCGCACGCTCGCCCCCGCTGCTTGATGGACGGGAACACTTCACCGTTGCGCCCTTGCCGGGCGGCTTGACCGCGCGCCCCGCCCGGGCGTAACGACGGGTTGGCGGTGACGCCCCTCGAGATTTGTCCGGCCAGCTTGCGGCGAGGTCCCTGTCCAGGGTCGCATCCAGAACGGTGCGGAAAACAAGCGCGCTAAACGGCCGTGGGACTGCCGCATGCCGTGCAGTCCCCGCCCGCGAAGGGGCCGGACGCCGGATATTCGCGAAGGGTCCGCCCCATGGCCAGGTCTCGTTCCACCCGCCCGCTCCGCCCCGCCACGCTGCTCGTGCGCGGCGGCCAGATGCGCTCCGGCTTCGACGAGACGGCGGAGGCGATGTTCCTCACCTCCGGCTTCGTCTACGACAGCGCCGCCCAGGCCGAGGCGACCTTCGCCGGCACCGAGGTGCACTACCAGTATTCGCGCTTCGGCAACCCGACGGTGGCGATGCTGGAAGCGCGCATCGCCGCGCTGGAAGGGGCCGAGGCCTGCCGCGCGACGGCCACCGGCATGGCGGCGGTGCATGCAGCGATGCTGTCGCACCTAAAGACCGGTGATCGCGTCGTCGCATCGCGGGCGCTGTTCGGGTCCTGCCACTGGATCGTCTCGACGCTGCTGCCGCGCTACGGCATCGCGACGGAATTCGTCGATGGCGCCGACCTGGACCAGTGGGCTGCGGCGCTGTCGAAGCCGACGGCGCTGGTGCTGCTCGAGACACCGTCCAACCCGATGCTCGAGATCGTCGACATGCGCGCGGTCTGCGACCTGGCCCACAAGGCCGGCGCGATCGTGGTGGTGGACAACGTGTTCGCCACGCCGCTGCTGCAGAAGCCGATGCTCTCGGGCGCCGACGTGGTGGTCTATTCCGCCACCAAGCATTTCGACGGCCAGGGCCGCGTGCTGGGCGGCTGCGTGCTGGGTCCGAAGAAGTGGGTCGAGGACACGCTGCAGCCCTTCATCCGCAACACCGGCCCGTCGATGAGCCCGTTCAACGCCTGGGTCATCCTGAAGGGGCTGGAGACGCTGCACCTGCGCGTGCCCGCCATGTGCCGCAACGCCGCCGCGGTGGCCGACATGCTGGCCGAACGCTCCGAGATCGCGCGCGTGCTGTATCCGTTCCGCGACGACCATCCGCAGCAGAAGCTGGCGATGGCGCAGATGTCGGCGGGCGGCACGCTGGTCACCTTCGACCTCAAGGGCGGCAAGGATGCGTGCTTCCGCTTCATGGACGCGATGGAGCTGATCGACATCTCGAACAACCTGGGGGATTCGAAGTCGCTGGCCACGCATCCGGCGACCACCACGCATATGCGCGTGGGGGCCGAGGAACGCGCGCGCCTGGGCATCACCGACGGCACGGTGCGCCTGTCGGTCGGGCTGGAGGACGTCGCCGACATCATCGACGACCTGTCGCAGGCGCTGGATGCGGCCAATGCCGCGCCCGCGCGCGCGGCCGAATAGGCCATGACGATCGAGACCTGGATCGCCTTCGTCGCCGCGACCGCGGTGATGCTGGCGATCCCGGGGCCGACCATCCTGCTGGTGATCGGCCAGTCGCTGGGCGGCGGGTCGCGCGCGGCGGCGCCGCTGGTGGCTGGCGTGGCGCTCGGCGACCTTACGGCGATGACGCTCTCGCTGGCCGGCCTCGGCGCGCTGCTGGCGGCATCGGCCACGCTGTTCACCGTGCTGAAATTCGCCGGTGCGGCGTATCTGGTGTGGCTCGGCATCCGCATGTGGCGCGCACCGGTCGCCGATGGTGCCGCGCCGCCGGTCACGGTGCGGCGCGCCTTCCACGACGCCTATGTGGTCACCGCGCTGAACCCGAAGTCGATCGCCTTCTTCGTGGCCTTCGTGCCGTTGTTCGTGGAAGCCGGCGCGCCGTTCCTGCCGCAGGCGATGGTGCTGGTTGCGACCTTCGTCAGCCTGGCGGCGCTCAATGCCGGTCTCTATGCGTTGCTGGCCGCACGGCTGTCGGGCGCGGTTGCGCGCCCGGCGGTGCGCCGCGCCTTCAACCGCACCGGCGGCGCTCTGCTGGTCGGTGCGGGCGTCGCGACGGCGGCGATGCGCCGGGCCTGATCCGCGTCATGCCTGCGCCGCCCGCAGGGGCCTGCGCAGCATCGGTTGTGGACAAGCGGCGGCGCAGCGCCTCAAATGGCGGCAAGGGAGTGGCTGCCATCATGGCCAGGAAGGAAGAGTTCAGCGCCACCACGCGCGGCATTCGCGTGACCGTGCGCGCCTTCTACCTCGCGGACCAGTCGGAGCCCGAGCGCGGGCAGTATGTCTGGGCCTATCGTGTCGAGATCGCAAATACCGGGCGCGAGACGGTGCAGCTCCTGCGCCGCACCTGGCGCATCACCGACGGGCTGGGCCGCACGCAGACCGTGCACGGTGCCGGGGTCATCGGGGAGACCCCGGTGCTCGAACCCGGCGTGCGCTTCGAATACACCTCCGGCACGCCGCTCGCGACCGCATCCGGCTTCATGCAGGGCGCGTATCACATGGTGGCCACCGACAGCGGCGAGGGCTTCGACGTCGACATCCCGGCCTTCAGCCTGGACAGCCCGCACCAGCCCTCGGGCCGGGTGCATTGACGGCCGGCTTGCGCGTTTCGGGACCACCCCCAAATTAACCTCCGAGGAAGACGCCGTGACGCGACGGAACGGGAATCCGTCCGGTGCGTCGCGCCCTTGGAAAGAACCGCGCCCCGTGAACATCCACCTGCCCGCTCCCCGCACCGCGGATGACCCGGCAACCACCCTGCCGCGCCCGACGCAGCAGCAGGCCGAGGACGCGATCCGTACCCTGCTGCTCTGGGCCGGCGACGACCCCAACCGCGAGGGCCTGCTCGACACCCCCAAGCGCGTGGCCAAGGCCTATCGCGAATGGTTCTGCGGCTACGAGGAGGATCCGGTCGAGCTCCTCGCCCGGTCCTTCGAGGAAGTCGAGGGCTATGACGAGATGGTCGTGCTGCGGGACATCCGCGTCGAGAGCATGTGCGAGCACCACATGTGCCCGATCATCGGCAAGGCGCATGTCGGCTACCTGCCGAACGGGCGCGTGGTGGGCATCAGCAAGCTCGCCCGCGTGGTCGAAGCCTTCGGCAAGCGCCTGCAGATCCAGGAGAAACTCACCGCGCAGGTGGCCAACGTCATCAACGAGGTGCTGCGGCCCAAGGGCGTGGCGGTGGTGTTCGAAGCCGTGCACCAGTGCATGACCACGCGCGGCGTGCACAAGACCGGCGTGTCGATGGTGACGTCGCGCATGCTGGGTGCCTTCCGCGACGATGCGTCGACGCGGCGCGAATTCCTGTCGATGATCCAGGGCAGCCGGGCGGCAGGCGGCGAGGGCTGATACGAGCGGGCGAATGCTTCGGCCGCTGGTAGCCCCCTTTGCGTACCCTTGGACGCCGGGCGGCCGGCGGCGCCCATGCCGGGGCTCGGCACGCATAACCTCCCGTGCCGCTGGCACGAACTACCGCGCCAGCCCCACCGCCATCGCCGCGACCGCCGAGGCGATCGCCCCGGCCCGCGCACAATCCACGCTGACCGGCCAGCGGTCCTCCGGCGCGTGGAACCACGGGTTCTTGCCGATCAGCGACAGGTAGCGCCCGCCGCGCGCGGCGACCTCATGGGCCTCGCCATTCGCGGTGCCGCCCGTCACGACCTCCAGCGGCGCACGCGGATGGCCGGCGGCGGCCAGCGCCTCCGCCATGCGCTCGGCCAGGCCAGGGACGTTGCTGCGCACCGTCAGGCGTTCATCCTCCGCGGCACCGAGATTGGCGCCCAGGTGGATCACCACCGGCGCATCCTTCGCCAGCCACGGCTCCGCGGCGAAGGCGCGATGCGCGCCGATATGGCCGAGTTCATGCCCGCAGGTGGCGAGCCCCACCACGCCGCGGGCCCGCGGCGCCGCCGACAACGCCTTGAGCGCCGCCAGCCACGCCAGGATGCCCCCGCCGCGCTCCGCCGTGCTGGTCCACCAGGATGTGCGCGGCGTCAGCAGCACGAGCGGCGGCGCGGCCCCGGGAAGTTCCGCCCGGATGTTCTGCGACCCGCCCGGCCCGCGCACGCCCTGCACCACCAGGCGCGCCTGCGCGCCCGCTGCCGCCAGCGCGCCGATCGCCGCGGCATCCCGCCCCGCCACCTGCAGGACCGGCGGCCCGAACGGCGCCTCCGCATCATGTGCGTTCAGCGGCGCCAGCCCATCCGACTTCGTGCGCAGCGCAATGACGATGCCGGCATGCCGGCTGTCCGCCCGCGCGCGCGCGAAATCATTGCCCGGCAGGCTCGCCGCCGCCGGGTCCATCTCAGCGAAGCCGATCGGCGCCGTGGAGCCGAGCGGGCCCAGCGCACCCGCGATGCCGTCGGTCAGCCCGCCGTCGAACAGCGGCACGCCGTCGAAGCGCGCGCTGCCGGCATGGAGCACCGCCTCGCCCGGCGCCAGGCGGATGAAATCGACCGGCACCAGGCGTGCCAGGGCACCGGTCGCGGCGGCCCGTTCGCACAGCCAGGCGGCGGCCGCGGCATCGCCTTCGCCGCCGGTCCGGCGAACCCCGAAGGCATCGTAGTCGGCGAAGAAAGCGGCCGGGTTCATTCGGCCCGCGCCCCGGAGACCCGCACCAGTTCCTGCAACCGGCGCAGCTCGCCCTCCCAGGCGGCGGCATAGGCGGCGGGGCTGTCGGACAGCACGATCTCGCCGCCCTCGGCGGTGATGGCGGCGGCCAGCGCGGGATCGCCGGTCATCGCATCGCGGAAGCCGGCATGCAGCCGGCGCGTGATCGCCTCCGGCAGTCCCGCGGGGCCGACCACGGAGGACCCGCTGGTGACGATCGGTCCGCCCGGCACCGCCTCGCTGAGGGTCGGTACCGCAGGCAGCGCGGTCATGCGGCGCGACCCGGCGGTGCACAGGATGCGTACCGCGCCCTGCACATGCCGCGGCAGGGCGATGTTACTGATGGCGAAGGCGAAATCGACCTCGCCCTGCTCGACCGCCAGCGTGGCCAGGTTGGCGCCGCGATAGGGCACGTGGATGCCCTCGGCCCCTGCCAGCTTCAGCATGGCCGCGCCCGCCATGTGCGCCGGCGTGCCGACGCCGCCCGAGCCGTAGCGCAACCCACCCGGGGTCCGGCGCGCGGCGTCGAGCAGGCCGGCCATGTCACGCAGCGGGGATGCGCTGCGCACCGCCAGGATCGCCGGGTGCTCGGCCAGCATGGTCACCGGCGTGAAGTCGCGCAGCACGTCGTAGCCGGGGGTGGCCTGCATGACCGCATGGGTGATGGCGGTGCCGCCACCCCACAGCAGCGTGTAGCCGTCGGGCGTGGCGCGCGCGACCGCCTGGGCGGCGAGCAGCCCGCCGGCGCCGGCGCGGTTCTCGATCACGAAGGTGGCGCCGAGCGGCGCGGCCGCCTTGGCGGTGATCTGGCGCGCCAGCGTGTCGGAGGACGCGCCGGGCGCGAAGGGCACGATCAGGCGGATGGGCCGTGCCGGCCAGGCCTCCTGCGCGCGCAGCGGCGCGGCGGCGAGCGTGCCGAGACCGATCAGGACAGTGCGGCGGCGCATGGCGTTCCTCCGTTTTGCGCAGGCTAGGCCGGGATGGGCCGGCGGGGAAAGCGCGCCGCATTCCCCCCGGCGGCAATCCGGCGTAATCCCGCCCGCGGATGAAGATCTGCGAAATCACCAATGTCGACTTCTCGCTGCGGCATTTCCTGCTGCCGGTGATGCGCGGCGCGCGCGCGCGCGGGCACGAGGTGGTGGGCGTATCCGCCGAGGGCCCGCTGCTGGATATCGCGCGCGCCGAGGGCTTCCGCATCGAACCCGTGCCGATGGCGCGCAGCCTGAACCCCGCCGCGCAGGCCCGCGCCTTCCGCGCGCTGGTTGACCTGTTCCGGCGCGAACGCTTCGACCTGGTGCATGCGCACATGCCGATCAGCGGCCTGCTCGCACGCCTTGCGGCGAAGGCGGCGGGCGTGGAGCGCATCGCCTATACCTGCCACGGCTTCCTGTTCAACCAGCCCGGGCCGTGGTGGCGGCGCGCGCTGTCGCTGCGCATGGAACGATTGGGCGGGCGCATGACGCACACCTTCCTCACGGTCAGCGAGGAGGAGGCCGCCGATGCGCGCCGCCTGCGCATCCATCCGCGGGCGACCGCGGTGCTGAACGGGCGGGACCCGACGCAATTCCATCCGGACGCGGCCGCGCGTGCGGCGCTGCGCGCGGAACTCGGCGCGACGGAGGGCGACTGCGTCATTGCCTGCGTGTCCCGGCTGGTGCGCCACAAGGGGCATCCGGAACTGCTCCGCGCGATGGAGGCCACGCCGGCGAATGCCGTGCTGTGGGTGGTGGGCGAACGCCTCGCTTCCGACCATGGCGAGGACCTCGACCCGCATTTCGCCCGTGCCGAGGCCCTGCTGGGACGCCGCGTGCGACGCCTGGGCTACCGCCATGACGTCGCGCGCATCCTGGCGGCATCGGACGTCTTCTGCCTGCCCTCGCATTTCGAGGGCCTGCCGATGAGCGTGATCGAGGCGATGATGACCGGCCTGCCGGTGGTGGCGACCAACATCCGCGGCCCGCGCGAACAGGTGGTGGAGGGCGAGACCGGCTTCCTGGTTCCGCCGATGCAGCACGCGCCGCTGGGGGTGGCCCTGTCGCGCCTGGCCGCGGACCCGGCGCTGCGCGCGCGCCTGGGCGAAGCGGGCCGCGCGCGGGCGCTCGACCGCTTCGACGAGGCGAAGGTGATCGGCCGTACGCTCGACCTGATGGGGCTGTAGCGCACCCGCGACGCACCCCCGCGATCCGCCGCATGGCCGCGCCGCCGCCGCCATGCCACGATCCGCCGCCGGGAGAGAACCATCATGCTGCATGCGTGCGCCGCCGGGACGGCCGAGGACATCGATTCACGCCGGGCCTGGCTGCGCCTGGCCGCCATCGTGGTGCTCTGCATGGTCGGCAGCGCGCCGATGTGGTCGGTGGTGGTGATGCTGCCGGCGGTGCAGGCGGAATTCGGCACGGCGCGCGCGGATGCCTCGCTGCCCTACACCATGACGATGGTCGGCTTCGTGTTCGGCGGCGTGCTGATGGGGCGGCTGTCGGACCGCTTCGGCACCATGGTGCCGGTGCTGGTGGCGGCGGTCTCGCTGGCGGCCGGCGGGGTGGCGGCGGCGATGGCGTCGAGCGTCTTCGTCTTCGGCCTGGCCTATGGCGTGCTGATGGGGTGCTTCGGCGCGGCGGCGGTGTTCGGGCCGTTGATCGCCGATGCGTCGCTGTGGTTTGCGCGCCGGCGGGGCATTGCGGTGGCGCTGGCGGCATCGGGCAACTACCTGGCCGGCACGGTCTGGCCGCCGCTGCTGCAATGGGGTGTGGACACGATCGGCTGGCGGCAGTCGCATCTTGTCATGGGTGCGGTGTGCCTCGCGACCATGCTGCCGCTGGCGCTGGCGCTGCGCGCCCGCCCGCCGCTGCCGCCCGCGCCGCCGCCGCGCGCGGCGGGCGCGCCGGCGGTCCTGCCGCTCGGCCTGCATCCCAATGTGCTGCAGGCGATCCTGGGTGCGGCCGGCGTCGCCTGCTGCGTCGCCATGGCCATGCCGCAGGTGCATATCGTCGCCTATTGCGTCGACCTCGGCTACGGCGCGCAGAGGGGCGCGGAGATGCTGTCGGTCATGCTGGCGGCCGGCATCGTCTCGCGCCTGGTGTTCGGCGTGGTGATGGACCGTATCGGCGGGCTGCGCACGCTCGCACTCGGTTCAGCGTTGCAGGGAATCGCGCTGTTCCTGTTCCTGCCGTCGGACGGCATGGTCGCGCTGTTCGCCGTGAGTGCGGTTTTCGGCCTTTTCCAGGGCGGCATCGTGCCGTCCTACGCGATGATCGTGCGCGAATACTTTCCGCCGGCGCAGGCCGGCACGCGCGTGGGCATCGCGCTGTCCTCGACGCTGGTGGGCATGGCGCTGGGCGGGTGGATGGCGGGGGCCATCTTCGACGCGACCGGGTCCTACCAGGCGGCAATGTGGAACGGCATCGCGTGGAACCTCGTGAACCTGGCGATCGCGCTGTGGTTGCTGCGGCGCGCGATGCGCTGGCAGCGGCGCGCCGGTTGGACAGCAGCCGCCGCCACGCCCTAGCCGGGCGGGTCGAGCCCCTTCGCCAGCAGCGCGGCCGGCGTGCAGCAGGCGGCCACTGCCGCCAGCACGCGCGCGCCATCGGGTGCGCCGGCGAAGGCCGCGCCGGAGAACACCGCGATGGTCTGCGCGCCGTCCGGCAGGGGGCCGACCACCTCGATGCCCGGCACCTCCATCAACTCGCTGACCTGCTGGAAGGCGATGGCGGCCTCGCCCGACACCAGTTTCTCGGCGGTGAAGCCCTGCGGGATCACGATGGCCTTGGCGTTCACCGCGGCCGCGATGCCCAGGCGCTCGACCAGGTCGGCGAAGAAGATGCCGGAGGCTCCGGCGCGCGAGTAGCACAACGACGGCACGTCCAGCAGCAGCCGGCGCAGCGCATCGACGCTGGCGATGTCCGGATGCGGCACGCCGGCGCGCACCGCGATCCCGACGCGCGAATGCGCGAGCGGGCGCGCCGTCGCGCCATCGAGCACGCCCTCGGCCGCCAGCGCGGCGATCGCCTCGGCGGTCAGCACCGCGGCGTCGGCGCGTTCGCCGGCGCGGATGCGCGCTTCCAGCGCGCGGGTCGGCGCGAGGTCGACCTGCAGGGGCGCCCCGAGCACGGCCTCGATCGCCGGCGCGGCCTCGCGCAGCAGGCCGGCGATGGCGAGGGTGGACATCAGGCTCGGCATGGCGGGCTCCGTCGGCGGGCGTGCAGTCTGGACCGCGTGCGCGCCCGGCGCCACGCTTGACGCCGCCCGGGCGTTTCCCCCACCTGGGCACCGCCCGACACGGACCCCGCCATGACCCTCCGCTTCGCTGACATCACCGCCCCGCGCCCGGACCGCGACAGCCTGGCCGCGACCCATGCGGCGATCGACGCGCGCCTCGATGCCGGCGACCGGCGCGGCGCGCTGGCGATGTGGGATGACGCGCGGCGCGGCTACGACACCTGGTCGTCGCTCGTGCATCTGCGCTTCGCGCAGGACACCTCCGACAAGGAAGCGGTGGCGGCGCGCGAATACGCCGATGCGCTGGCGCCCGAAGCCGCGACGCACGAGACCGCCTTGAAGCGCCGCCTGCTGGCGGATGCCGACCGGGCGGGGCTGGAAGCCGCGGCGGGTGCGCATGCGGTGGCGCTGTGGGAGACCGACATCACCGCCTTCGATCCCTCCATCGCGGCGGAGACCGAGGAAGAATCACGCCTGACCGCCCGCTACACCGCGCTGCTCGCCGGCGCGAAGGTGAAGGTGCGCGGCCAGGACGTGAACCTGGCCGGCATCGCCCCCTTCGCCGAGGACCCCGACCGCGCCACCCGCCACGAGGCCGAGGCCGCGCGCTGGTCCTTCTTCGCCGCCAATGGCACGGCGCTGGACGAGATCTTCGACCAGCTGGTGCGGCTGCGCACCGGCATGGCGCGCAAGCTCGGCGATGCGACCTTCACGCCGCTGGCGTATCGCCGGATGCGGCGGCTCGACTACGGCCCGGCCGATGTCGCGCGGTATCGCGACTCCGTCGCGCGCCACGTCACGCCACTGGTCGCGCGCATCCTGGAGGCGCGCCGCGCCACCCATGGCTGGGACCGCCTGCGCCATTGGGACGAGGCGCTGATCGACCCGGCCGGCAACCCGAAGCCCGTCGGTGATCACGACACCCTGGTCATGGCGGCGCAGACCATGTTCGACCGCATGGATCCGCGCCTGGCGGGCTTCTACGCCATGATGCGGCAGGGCGGGTTCCTCGACCTGAAGAACCGCCCGGGCAAGGCGGGCGGCGGCTTCTGCACGTCGTTCCCGAGCGTGGGTGCGCCCTTCATCTTCGCCAACTTCAACGGCACCCACAACGACATCGGCGTCTTCACGCACGAGATGGGCCATGCCTTCCAGTGCTGGGAAAGCCGCGACCAGCCCGGGGTGGACTACCTGTGGCCGACCATGGAGGCGGCGGAGATCCACTCCATGGGCCTCGAATACCTCTCCCATCCGCAGATGGGGCTGCTGGTGGGAGAGCGCGCGGCCGACCGTTACCGCGCCATGCACCTGACAACCGCGCTGGCCTTCCTGCCATACGGCGTCTGCGTCGATCACTTCCAGCACGAGGTCTATGCCAACCCCGACGCCACGCCGGCGGAACGCCACGCGATGTGGCAGCGGCTGGAGCGCCTCTACATGCCGTGGTCGGACTACGGGGACCTGGCGTATCCGGCGATGGGCGGGCGCTGGCAGGCGAAGCAGCACATCTACAATTCGCCGTTCTACTACATCGACTACACGCTGGCGCTGTGCGTCGCGCTGCAGTTCTGGGTGTGGTCGCGGCGCGACGCGCGCGGCGCGCTCGATGCGTATGTCGCGCTGTGCGGACGCGGCGGGTCGATGCCCTTCCAGGGGTTGGTGGCATCCGCGGGGCTGGTCTCGCCCTTCGCCGAGGGCGCACTGGAAGCGGCGGTGAACGAGGCCGCGTCCGTGCTCGGCGTGTGAAGGTTACGGCCAGGCGGCGCAGGCCTCCCAGCCGATCTCGCGCGCCTGGGCTTCGGCGCCGGCCACCCATTCCGCCACCAGCGGATGCGCCAGCACCGCATCGGCATAGGCCTGCGCGTCATCGGCCAGCGCCACGGAATAGGTGCGGAAGCGCGTTGCCATGGGCGCCCACATCGCGTCGGCGAACGTGAAGCGCGCGCCGAACAGATACGGCCCCCCCGCGCCCCAGGTGGCGCGCGTGTCGCGCCAGGATTGCTGCACGCGCGCGACCTGCGCCGCCACCCCCGGCCGGCCAAGCAGCTTCGCGTTGGAGGGAATGCCGTTCGCGATCGGCCAGCGCTTGACCAGGTTCATCGGCATCGCCGCGCGCAGTTCGGCGAAATGCGCGTGCATCTCGGCCGCCGAGGCGCGCGCGGCGGTGCGCGCGCGCAGATCGCCCGGCCAGATGTCGCAGCCCGGCGCGCGCTCCCACAGATACTCCGCGATCGCCATCGTGTCCGTCACGACGAAGCCGTCGTCCACCAGCACCGGGATCAGCCCGGTGGGCGAGACCTCGGCCAGCCGCGCCTTGCTCTCGGGGCGCGAGAGGAACAGCGTCTCGGCCTCGAAGGGCAGGCCCGACAGCCGGCAGGCCAGCCAGCCGCGCATGGTCCAGGTGGAGGACCACTTGCCCCCGATGATCAGCCGCATCCTGCGAAGCCTCCCGCGCGATGCCAGCGACCATGGCCCGGCACCGGCCCGCTGGCCAGTGCTTGACGGCGCGCCGCGGGGGTCGAACCATCGCGCGAATCAGCCAGGAATTTCCGCATGTCCGCATCCGATGTCGCCGCCCGCGTGGCAGCCGCCGCGCAAGCCGGCGGGGAGGCCTCGGTGGCCTTCCTGCGCGAGCTGATCCGCCTGCAGCAATCCGGCGAGGAAGCGGTCCAGGCCCGCATCGCGCAGGCGGCCGAAGCCGCCGGCTGCACCGTGGAACGCCGCCGCTACAGGCCGGCCGATGTCCAGCTGCGTGAGGAATTCGCCGCGGAAGCCGCCATCGCCGCCGAGGAGCGCGTGGCGGTGCTGGCCCGCCTGCCGGGCACCGGCGGCGGGCGCAGCGTGATCTTCTTCGCCCACCCGGATGGCGAGGCCTTCCAGCCGCAGCATGGCTGGACGCATGACCCCTTCTCCGGCGAGGTCGCACGGGGGCGCATCCATGGCTGGGGCGTGGCCGACGACCTGGCGGGCGTCGCCACGATGGTCGAGGCGGTGCGCGTGCTGCGCGCGGCGGGGCTGCGGCCGAAGGGCGACGTGATCCTGGCCAGCACGCCATCCAAGCGCCATGCGCGCGGCGTGCACGCGCTGCTGCATGGCGGCGTGAGCGCCGATGCGGCGGTCTATCTGCACCCCGCGGAATCCGGCATCGGCATGCGGGAGGTGAAGGCGCTCGCGCCCGGCCAGCTGGTGTTCCGCGTGGTGCTGCGCGGCACGCAGCCGCCCACGCAGGAGCCCGGGCACGCCGCCTTCGCGCACCTGGCGGTGAACCCGATCGACCTGGTGCCACCGGTGATCGCGGCGCTGCGCGCCCTGGATGCGCGGCGCGGCGCGCGGGTGCACCACCCGGTGCTGCACGCCGCGGTCGGGCGCTCCACCAACCTGCTGATCGGCGACATCCGCGCGCTGGGCGATGGGCGTGCCTCGCGCGTGCCGCCGGCGGTGCAGCTGTCCTGCGCGCTCGCTTTCCCGCCCGGCGAAAAGCTGGCCGATGTGCAGGCCGAGGTGGAGGCGGCGCTGCACGAGGCCGCCGCCGGGGATCCCGCGCTGGGCGCGCATCCGCCGGAGCTGCACTTCGTCTCCGGCGTGACCGGCGCGGAGGTGTCGCAGGACCACGCGCTGTGGGCCGCGACCAGCGAGGCGGTGCGCCTGGGCACGGGCACGGCGCCGGAGATCAACCCCCTCCACACATCATCCGACATCCGAAACCCCATGGTGCAATCGGGGATTCCCTGCGTCGGGCTGGGGCCGCTGTGCGGCGACCTCACGCAGAATGGCGGGCGCGACGAATGGGTGGATGTTGCGGACTACAAGCGCGGCGTCGCGGTGATCGCCGCGCTGATCGGGCTGTGGTGCGGCGCGGCAGAGGGCTGACCCTCCGCCGCGGCCGCGCTTTCAGGCGAATTCGATGGCCGCGGGACCGAGCCGCGTCACATCGATCAGCGTGACCGAACCGCCATCGCTGAGCACGAGCAGCAGGTCGTCGACCCCATCGGCATCGGCATCGAGCACCGTGCGGGCAGTGACGTCGATCCCGTCCTCGATGCGGATGCGATCTCCCGCACCGAAATCGGTGATGGTGTCGAGACCGGATCCGGCGCCGAAGATGAACAGGTCGCCGCTCGCCCCGCCGCTCAGCAGGTCGTTGCCGACGCCGCCGATGATCGTATCGGGACTCTCGCCGCCCAGGATGGTGTCCGCACCCATGTCGCCCAGCAGGCTGTCGCGCCCCGTGCCGCCATCGATCACGTCGTTGCCGTCGCCGCCATCGATCGTATCCCGGCTGTCGCCGCCGCGCAGCGTGTCGTGACCGCCGCCGCCAAGAAGGGTGTCGAGGCCGCTGCCGCCCTCGATCAGGTCATCCCCGTCATGGCCTTCGATCATGTCGAAGCCGGCACCGCCGAGGAGGACGTCGGCGCCGATGCCGCCGGCCATGATGTCGTTGCCGTTGCCGCCGTCGATGGTATCTGCGCCATCGCCGCCCGACAGGCTGTCATTGCCTGAGGCGCCCATGATCGCGTCGTCGTCGTCGCCGCCGTCGATCGTGTCGTTGCGCAGGCCGCCATTCAGGGTGTCGTCGCCCGCACCGCCCGACAGCGTGTTGAAGCCGGCATCCCCGTAGACCAGGTCGTTGCCGCTGCCGGCCTCGATGCTGTCGTTGCCGCCGTCGCCGCGGATGGTATCGGCGCCGGCGCCCCCGAGGACCGTGTCGCTGCCCGTCCCGGCCAGGATGGCGTCATCGCCGGAGCCGGCGTCGATGCTGTCGCTGCCACTGCCGGCATCGACCGTATCGTTGCCCGCACCCGCCAGGACCGTATCGGCCCTGCCAAGCCCGAGCAGGCTGTCATCGCCAGCGGAGCCCTCGAGCAGCCCGGCGCCGCTCAGCACGATGCCATCCAGCACCGTGTCCTCGGCCACGGCGTTGAGATTCTGGATGCGCGTGTCGCCCGATGCCGCGGTGTCGGCCTTGTCGAAGGCCGCGTCCGGGGTGGCGTGGAAGTCCTGCAGGAAGTCCTTCAGCGCCTGCTGTTCGCCCAACGCACCGGTCGGCGCGACGGAAATGTCCGTCGTCTCGTCCAGCACGGGGCCGAGCGAGCCGTCCTCCAGCAGGTAGCGGAAATTCTCGCCATTGGCCTTGATCGGGTAGCCGTCGCCGCCCTGGGCCAGGAAGCTCAGCGTCACCACGCTGATCAGCGCCGGCGCGTCGGTGCTCACCGCGCCGTCCTCGATGATGCGGGCGATGACGTCGCCGTTCTCGTCGATCGCGGCCACGTTCAGCACGCGCGACCCCGCCGGCAGGTCGGGATCAAAGGAGATCGACAGCCCGCCGAGCTGCGGGAAACGCCCCTGGTTGCCCAGGCTGGCGAAGCCGTGTTCCAGGATCGCCTTCAGCCCGGCCGCCGTGGTGTCGAACACCACGAGCCGGTTGTTGAAGCGCAGCGAGTTCTCGATGTCGAGGGTGGAGATGCCGCCCTCTGGCTTGCCGGCATCGGGATTGGCGATCGGCGGATCCTTGTCGCCGGTCACCACGTCCACCGCGCCGATCGCGGTGCGGATGCCGCCACCGTTCTTCAGCGAGACCACCAGCGCGCCCGCGCCCAGCGCCTGCTGCGCGGCGAACATGTTGGCGTCGGCCGTAAGGTTGCCGAGGTTGGTCTCCTGGTTGCGCACCTGGTTGCGCTCGCCTTCCAGGTAGACTTCGGTGAAACCCCAGATCTCGCCGTCCTTGGCCGCGATCACCGCCTGAACGGCGTCGGTGATGTCGGCGACCTGCTCGCCCTTGGTGCCTTCGGCGAAGGCGGTGGTGTCGAGGTCGGCCTCGGCCACGCCCCAGGCCTCGGCCACGTTCTCGCGCGTCGCGGCATAGGCGCCGTTGATCGCGGGATCGAGGCTGTCGGTGATGATGCGGCCCTGGTCGTCGAACTCCACCACCAGGCGCCCGAGGTAGGTGAATTCATTGTCGGTGTTGACGATCAGCGTGGTGCCGCCATCCGCGCCGTTGGCCAGGATCGGGTAGGTGTCGGCGAAGTCCGCCGCATGGCCCGGGAAGGCCACCGCGACGTCGGTCTCGTCGCCCAGGCGGGTGTTCGACCCGCCGGCCAGGATGATGTCCACGTCCTCAAGCAGCGTCGCCAGCTCGACCTCGAAGGCGATCTGCTGGAGGTGCGCCATCAGGATGATCTTGTCGACACCCTGCGCGGTCAGGTCGTCGATGACGATCTGGAGCTGCGCGGCGAGCAGCGCCATGTCGTTCGCCTCGAGCCCGTCGCCGGCGAAGCCCTTCACCTCGACCCCGCCGGTCGAGGCGATGGATTCCACGATCTGCGTGGTCACGCCGACCAGGCCGATCTTCTCGCCGCCCTTGTCCACCACGGCGGAGGGCACGATCCGCCCGGCCAGCGCCGTCGCGTTCTCCAGACCGTTCACGCCCACCGTCTCGGTGTAGCGGCCGCGGATATCGGCATCGCCGGAGAAATCGAGATTCGCCGTGAGATACGGGAAGGCGGCATCCGCCACGGCATCGGAGAAGGCGCGCGTGCCGAAGTCGAATTCATGGTTGCCGACGGTCGAGGCTTCCACGCCGATGCGGTTGTGGATCTCGATATCCGCCGCGCCGGGATTGTCGCCCTTATTGTGCGTGGCGGCGACCGTGGGGTCGGTGCCGGCCGCGAAGAACGGGCTCGGGATGAAGTTGTCGCCGCCGGCCAGGATCAGCGTATTCGCGTAGTCGTCCTCGAAGGCATCGACCAGCGCCGCCAGGTTCGGCGCGGTGGTCGAGGCCAGCAGCCCCGCCTCGGCATCCGAGAAGTGCAGAAGCTGCAGCGTGAAGGTGGCGTTCAGCGTGTAGATGCTGGTGGTGTTGCTGCCCTCGTTGGGCACCAGCAGCAGCGGTGCGCCGCCAGGCGCGTCCTCCGCCGGGACGAAGGTGATCACTTCCGGCGCGTCGTCGCCGGGCGTGGTGAAGATGCCGGTGAAGGTGAAGTCGGCCGGGCCGTCCATGCGGAAGGACAGCACCGCGTCGGCGCGCTCGAGGCCGACGAAGACATAGGTGTTGCCGCCGATCTGGCCGAAGGTGATGCCCTCGGGCTCGACGCCCTTGTTGTCGTCGCGGCCGCCATCGTAATTCGCCGGGAACTGCTCGGCGATGATGGTGTCGAGTAGGTTGCCGCTGTCGAACACCAGCGTGCCGTCGGTGTCCCACACCGAGAAGGACCGGCCGCCGAAGACATAGAGTTCCTCGTACTGGCCGTCATTGTCGATGTCGCCGAGGGTGGTCGTCACCGTCAGCCGGGCAAGTGCGGCGTTGGCATCCGCATCGGGGAAGGCCACCGGGTCGAGCGTAAGGCCCGACACCCGCGATTCCTCGTTGAAGCCCGGCCAGTCGCGGGCATCGCCTTCGTTCGCCGTCACCAGGTAGGTGGTGCCGCTGAAATCCACGGCAGCGATGCCGTCCGGATTGTACATGCCGAACAGGCTGTCGAAGGTGCGCGGTGCGAAGCCGCCATCGCGGTCATTGGCCGAGATCTCGTTGCCCGGCAGCGAATGGTCCTTGAAGCCGAGGGAGACGATGGACGTGAAGGTCGCGCTCGGGATGTCGAGCACGGCAATCGCGTTCGCCTCCTGCAGCACGACATACGCCTTGGTCGGGTCGTTGGGGTCGACCGCGATGTATTCGGGTTCGAGATCCTGCGCGACGGTCGCGCCCGGCCCGAAGAGCCGCACGCCGGCATCCGACAGCGCCTGCGCCTGGCCGTTGAAGGCGCTGAAGCCGGCGGTCGAAACCGTGCCGGTCGCGACATCGATGATGCTGACCGATCCCTCGGGGTCGACGCTGTCGGCCGCGCCGTAGGAATTCGGCTCGCCCTCGTTGGCCGTGAGCAGTTTCGTACCGTCGGGCGTGAAGCTGATCTGGTCAGGCTGGGCGCCCACGGTGACGAAGTCGGCGCCGGCGAAATCACGCGCCGTCAGCGTCACGCTATCGCCGCTGCGCGCCACGTCGAGGATGACGACCTTGCCCGGGTCGGTCTTCGGCACGGATTCGAGCGCGACGGCCAGCACCCCGTCGCGTGCTGCGATGCTGTTGACCAGGCCGTAACCGGTGGTGTCGAGGCTGGACAGAATGTCGCCCGTCAGCGGGTCCACCACGTCGATACCGTCGGGGCCAGCGATGAACATCAGGCCGGTCGAGGCGTCGTAGGTGGAGACCTCGGCGCCGAGGGCGGCCGAGCCATTGGCCGCGATGTGCTCGATGGTGACGCTGGCCGAGGTGGAAAGCTGCGTGCCCGACATAAGGTACTCCGGCATTGGATGAGATTGCATGCCGGATAGGACGAGGAACGCGCGGCCTCCCGCACGGGTCGGTGACCGGATCGTTAAAGATTTGTTTACGTTCGGTCGCGGCCGTCGCGCGGCGTCACGCCACGCGGCAGTTCCACGCCATCAGCGCCGGGATGCTCGCCATGCCGCGGAAACGCGCGACGCCAACGAAGACCAGGCTCGTGCCGACGAAGCCGGCAAGGCCGTGCAAGACCGGCGCGACCAGCAGCACGCCCGCCAGCATCGGCGAACCGACGGCAATCTGCACCTGGCGCATCAGCGGCAGGGGCGCGCGGCGCATTGGGGCTGCGAACCGCCACCGGTGCATGTCGTGGCCATGGGCTGCGACATCGCCCGCGCACCGGAGCTGGTCTATGCGGAGGGGCTCGACCTCGAGGCGGCAGCGGTGGGCATCGGCCTGTCCTGCCAATTGTGCGACCGCGCGGAGTGCCGGTCGCGCGCCGTATCGCTTCGAGACGGGGGCGCGGCCGACCGCGGTCAGCCCAGCGCCCAGTCCTCCCGCACCGGCTCGACCCAGCTCGGGTCCCAGTAGGGCTCGCCGCTGACCTGTTCGGGCAGGGCGTCCTCGGGCGGCGCCTCCAGGGCGGCGAGGGCGGCCATGAAGGCATCCTCGTCATCGACCAGGGCCGGATCGAGGCCGAAGGCCTCGGCCAATTCGGCACGCATCGCGGCATCGAGGCCGGGTTCGGGTGCGTAGCTGTCGGCCAGCATCGCGTCGAGTTCCTCGATCGTCGGGAAGGCGTCCTCCGGCACCAGCGTGAAGGGCGCCCCGGGGGTGGGCGGTGGCTCGACCGCGGGGGCTTCCACCTGCATGGGGGCAACGGCGCCGACCACCGCCGGCGCCAGAGCGGGGTCTTCGCCCGCCAGCAGCGCGGCCAGCATCCGCGGATCATCCACCAGGAGCATCAGGGGGTCTAAGGGCGGGATCATGGACATGGCGCGTCTCGGCATTTCGCGAGGGGCGCGGCGTCCTGCCGCATCACCGGTCCCGAAGGACCTTAAGGATGCGGCAACCTATGCCACGCCTGCGGCAGATGCTAACCAGAAATCGTATCGTGTTAACTTAAAACAACCGTGAGTTGTGCCTCTGTCTGCCGCGCCCACCCCTGGCGCATTGGCGCGCGCAATGGCACGACGGCATCAAGCGGTCCGTCCCGGACCCATGTCCAAGCGGTCCGTCCCGGACCAGGTTCAGGAATGCGCCCCATGACCCGCAGCCTTCGCGTCGCGGTCCAGATGGACCCGATCGAGACCATCAACATCGACGCCGATTCCACCTTCGCCCTGATGCTGGAGGCGCAGGCGCGCGGTCATGCGCTGTGGCACTACCACGTGCGCGACCTCTCACTTCGCGGCGGGCGCGTCACCGCCTGGGCGAAGCCGGTGCAGGTGCGGCGCGACTACGGCAATCACTTCACCTTCGGCGCGGAGGAGGAGCTCGACCTCGGCACCGGTGCCGACGTGGTGCTGATGCGCCAGGACCCGCCCTTCGACATGGGCTACATCACCGCGACCCACATGCTCGAGCACATCCATCCGGGGACGCTGGTGGTGAACGACCCGGCGTCCGTGCGCAACGCGCCCGAGAAGCTGTTCGTCACGCATTTCCCCGACCTGATGCCGGTCACGATGGTGACCGCCGACCGCAGGCGCATCGCCGCCTTCCGCGCCGAACACGGCGACATCATCATCAAGCCGCTGTTCGGCAATGGCGGCGCCGGCGTGTTCCACCTGCGCCCCGAAGACCCGAACATGAACGCGCTGGTCGAGATGTTCACCGAACGCTCGCGCGAACCGCTGGTGATCCAGAAATACGTCCCGGCGGTGCGCGAGGGCGACAAGCGCATCATCCTGGTGGATGGCGTGGCGATGGGGGCGATCAACCGTGTCCCCGCGGCGGGAGAAGCCCGGTCGAACATGCATGTCGGCGGCCGCCCGGAACCCACCACGCTGACCGATCGCGAGCGCGAGATCTGCGCCGCCATCGGCCCCGAGCTGAAGGCGCGCGGCATGATCTTCGTGGGCATCGACGTGATCGGCGGCTTCCTGACCGAGATCAACGTGACATCGCCGACCGGTCTGCAGGAGATCGCGCGCTTCGACGGCGTGCATCTGGAACGCGCGATCTGGGATGCGATCGAGGCGAAGGTGGCGTCGCGCTGAAGCGCGCTGAAGGCGCGGGGGAGAAGTGCGCTGAAGGCGCGCGGGAGAGGCGCGCTGAAGGCGCGCGGGAGAAGCGCGCTGACGGCGCGCGGGAGCGACGCGCTGGATGGCGCGCGGGGGAGGCGGGGATGCTGAAGCTCTGGGGCCGGGTGAACTCGGTCAACGTGAAGAAGGTGCTGTGGATGCTCGAGGAGCTCGGCGTCGCATATGAGCGCGCCGACGCAGGCATGGAGCATGGCGTGGTGAACACGCCGGCCTATCGCGCCATGAACCCCAACGGCCGCGTGCCGACCATCGAGGATGGCAGCTTCACGCTATATGAATCGAATTCGATCCTGCGTTACCTCGCGATGAAGCACGCCAGCGTGCTGTATCCGGCGGAACCGGCAGCGCGCGCGTCCGCCGACCGTTGGATGGACTGGCAGCTCTCCACCCTGGGGCCAGCCGAGCGCAACCTGTTCTGGGGCCTGGTGCGCACGCCGCCCGAGAAGCGCGACATGGCCGCTGTGATGGCGGCGGCGAAGGCGGCCGGGGAATGCTGGGCCATGCTGGATGCCCATATCGCGAAGCATGGCGGGCCGTTCATCGACGGCGCGGCGATGACGATCGCGGACATCGTTCTGGGCTGCTACGCGCGGCGGTGGTTCGGGGAGGAAGTGCGGGTCGAGGGGATGCCGGTGCTGCCGGCGCTGTCGGCCTGGTATGCGGCGGTCGGGGCGCGGCCGCCGTGCCGATGACGTGACGCGGCTGGCGTCGCCGCGGGCGGGGATGGCGCTGCGAGGCGGATGTCGACGCCGTCGTCGCGCAGCGCCCGGACCAGGCTGCTCAGGCATGGCGCCAGGTGAGCCGGACGTGTTCACGACGGATGCGCGGGACCGCAGCACCCAGCAGCTGTTGCGGTGGCACCTCGACGATGTCGCCCGGCGCTGAGCCGACGTTTGCGGAAGATCAAGGCTGCGTCATCTTGCTGCGCTCAGCCTTATGGTATGAAGAGCATTCAAAAGCCTGCCATATCCGCCCGGTGGCGTTCGCGCCGGGCAGCCTTCGCGGCGACGGCGCTGTTCGCGGGCTGCGGAACGGTGGGGCGGGAGGCGGCGACGGTGCAGTCCTTCGCGGCCTCCACCTACCCGGGGCAGACGAGCGCATTACTGTTCCGCGTGGTCCCGCCGGGCGCCGCTGCGGCTGCCGAGTACGGTGGCGCGCGGCTCTGGCAACTCGATAGCGGCGATCGCGCCGGTTACGCCGCTGCGGCATCGCCCTCCCGCGCCGCGCGGGGCGACGGGTGGCTCCTCCATACGCATCTGCGGCCAGGAACCTGGTTCATGCGCCTGGAAGGCGCCGGGGGCAGTCCCGCGGCGGCACCGGCCGACATCACCTTCCGTATCCCGCCCACGCCCCCGGCGGTCACCTATCTCGGCACCTTCCGCGTCGCCTGTGATGCCGTTGGCACGTCCGGTGCCGCCCGTCCCTGCCGAGTGGACGCCGTGCCCATCGACGAGTCCGCCGCCGCCGCCGCGCTGGTCGCCGCCGAGGGCAGCGGCCTTGCCGCGCCCGTCACGGCCCTGGCGCGGCGCTACCCGCCTTCACTCGCCGGCACCGGTCTCGCCGCACCTTCCGTGCCGGAGTTCCGCGTCGACACGCGGCTGTGGCTGGCGGCGATCGACTGGAACGCGCTCGCCGCCGGCAGTGCGCCACCACCGCAGCCGCCGCCCAGGTCGCAGGCGCCCCGCACTGATGACACCGCGTTCGAGCACGCGCGCCTCGTCTCCGTTCTCGCATCTGGGTTCGATGCGGGCCCCGCACTTCTGCTGCTTCCCTTTCTCATCCCGATCGCTCTGATCGTGCAGGCGATCCAGGCGGACCAGCGCAATCGGCGCAGCGCCGAGGAGGCGCAGCGCCAGGCCGAGGCGCTGCGCGCCGCCGCACTGGCGCAGCAGCAATGGAGCCCGTGCACAGCCGCCATCGCCGCGACCCTAGCCCCCGATAATGTCGAGCGCCACCTGCGCGCAACCCTCGCCCCGGGCCGCGAGGCTGGTCGCCGCACCGCCCTGCCCGGCGCCTGGCAGACAACGGTGACGCGCGTGGTCTTCCGCCACTGCGGCGCCACGCCCGACCACCACGGCATCGAGGTCGCGACACGCTGGAGCGCGACGCGGCCAGGCGAGGCCGAACCCGCCTTCGACGCCGTCTACAGCCGCACCGTCGCAGACGCGACGCTCGATGGACGCCTGCTCCATTCCACCCGCCCGCCCTGGGAACTCCCGGTGGCGAGCGAGGCCGCCTGCCGGCCCCTGGCGGACTACTGCGGCGCTGCTGGCTCGGCGCTTCTTCTGCAGGAGGTCACGCGGGGCGTGACCGAGGCGCGCGACGCAATCGCGGCAGGGCGCTGAGATGCGGGCAGGGACGACCCTGGCGGCTACGCCGGTCGACCGTCGCGCCGGGCCGCGGGTGGGCTCGCGTTCGCGCCGGGCGGCCTTCGCAGCGACGGCACTGCTCGCGGGCTGTGCCACCGCGGGGCGCGACGCCTCGATGATCTACAGCGCCACGCACGCGGGGGGGGCGCTATCGGTTGTCGTGGCACGAGTGACCGCCGCCGATGGCCGTGGCGATGGGCGGGCGCTGCTCAGTGGCTCGGAAATCTGGGACATGGAGCTCGGCACGCCGGTGCAGTTCGGGCTGGGGCGCCCAGGCCGGCAGCCGTCCAGCGCATTCGCCTACACCCCCTCGGCGGCGGCGGGCGCCGCGGGCTGGTTTAACCGGGACCTGCAGCCCCGTCGCTACTTCCTCCGCCTGCGCGCGGCCAACCCGGCCGCCGAGGGCGGGACACGCGACTTCACCTTCAGCGTGCCGGCGGCAGGCGCCACCTACAATATTGGCACCTTCCGCGTGACGTGCGACGCGCCGGGCGCGACCTGCCGCGTCGGCGCCGAGCCGGCAGACGAAACCGCACTGGCGGCAGCGATGCTGGCAACTCACAACCCAGCCGCCGGAGCGCCGGTGGCACGCTTGGCACGGGCCTATCCCCCGCGTTTGGCCGACCTGCCCGGACTGCCGACGCCGGCTGTGCCGCAGGTCCGCGTCGATCCCAGGCTCTGGGTCGCAGCGATCGACTGGGCAGCCTTCACCGCAGCAGGAAATGCGCCGGCTTCGGCCCCGCCACTGCCGGCCACCGCGGCGGAGCCAATCCCAGGACCGCGCAGCGAGGCGCCGGATTGGTCCTCGGCACGGATGATGTCTACCTCCAGCAGCGACCCCTTCACGACGATCGCTGCAATCGCGGTCACCGGTGGCATCATCCTCGTCGCCATTCCGATCGTGCTGATCGCGCGCGCCATCGCCGAGGACCAGCGCAACCGCCGCACCGCCGAGGAAGCCCGTCGCGAGGCTGAGGCGCTGCGCGCCGCCGCGCTCGCGCAGGAGCAATGGAACCCGTGCACCGCCGGCATCGCCGCGACGCTTGCGCCTGAAAACGTCGAACGTCACCTGCGCACCACCCTCGCACCCGGTCGCGAAGCCGGCCGCCGCGCCGCCCTGCCCGGCCCCTGGCAGGCCACCGTCACCCGCGTGGTGTTCCGCCATTGCGGCTCCACCCCCGACAGCCACGGCGTCGAGGTCGCCACACGCTGGACCGCGACACGCCCCGGCGAGGCCGAACCCGCCTTCGATGCCGCCTACAGCCGTACCGTCGTGGGTGCCACGCCTGACAACCGTCTGGTCCATTCCACCCGCCCGCCCTGGGAACTCCCAGTCGCGACCGAGGCCGCCTGCCGGCCGCTGGCGGATTACTGCGGCGCCGCAGGCGCGGCGCTGCTGCTGCAGGAGGTCACGCGTGGTGTCACGGAGGCGCGCGATGCGATCGTCGCGGGGCGTTGAGAGGCGGGCCTTGGGCCTCCTCGCCGGCCTCGCCCTGGCCGGCTGCGCGCCGGTACTGGCGCCGGTCGAGCTCACGCCCGCCGAACTGCGCCGCGCGGCCAGCGGCGGCGAGGTCCTGGTGCTCGCCCGCTTCCACCGCGCCGACACCGGCGAGGGCATCTTCGTCGGCGGCCCGGCGGCCTCGGTCCCGGCGCAGGTCACGCGCATCGAGGACGGGCAGGCGCGGACCTTCGGGGGCACCACTGGCACAGTTGCGGCGGGCGCGCGCGGCTGGGTGCTGCAGGCGCTGCCGCCCGGCGCCTATTACCTGACGCTCGGCGCGGGGGATGCCCAGGGCAACGGCCGTGCCTTCACCTTCGCCGTACCGCCGGGCGTCGGCGCCGCCTATGTCGGGTCCTTCCCCTTCGAGTGCCCCTACACTGCGGCGCAGCCCTGCCAGGCTATCGGCGTGCCGGTAGCCGAGCCGGCGGCGGCTTGGCTCGCCCTGCCGGAAGGCGCCGGACCGGCGCGGCCGCTGCCGGCGACGCGCTTCAGCGTAAGCGCCGCCACCCGTGGCTGGCCCACGCCGGCCGGCATCGCGGCCGGAATCGATTCCGTGGCGGTGCAGTCGGCGATCAACTGGGAGGATCTCGCTGGACGCGAGGGCAGCCGCGGGACATTCCGCGCGGCAGGCGGAATCGCCGGCCTTGGCCTCGCCGCAGGCCAGGGCGGCACTGCCGGTGCTATCATCGCTGTGCCCTTCTTCGCCGTGGCGCTCGGCACCGTCGCCGTCGGCGGCCTGGTCGCAGGAGCGGAGGCGATCCATCGTTCGGTGGTCGAGCGCGAATGGCGGCCCTGCCTGGAGGGGCTGAGCGCGCAGACCGCGCCGGCGGTGATCGGGCCGCGCCTGGCCGAGGCGCTGGCGGTGCCACCGCCGGCGACGGGCCGGCGCGGGGCCGAGACGTCGATGGCGCCCTGGCGCGCCGACGTCACCCGCCTCGTGCTGCGCCGCTGCCCCGAGGCCGGCGCGTACGGGGTGGAGGTGGCGACACGCTGGACTACGCCGGGGCACGAGGCGCGCTTCCTGCGCGGCGTCCCGGACGCGCCGCCGCTGCCGGGCCTCGCCTTTCCGTACCGCATGCCTTGGGAGGCCGAGGCCGGCGGCCCCGCCACCTGCCGACCGCTGGCCGACTACTGCGCGGCCCGGGGCGCGCCGCTGCTGGCGGATGCGGTGGTCGAGGCGGTGGTGGCGGCGCGGGATGCGCTGCTGGCGGGGCGGTGAGGCGCGGGGCGGGTGTTGCAGACGAGGTGGCGCCGCCCCCTCGATCCCCGCCAGGAAACTCAGTTTCCTGGACCTTCGGTGTTGATCCGGCTCTGCCGGATCAGCCCTTCACATCCATCGCCTGCCGCAACCCATCGCTCAGCAGATTGAAGCAGATGCTGGTCACGAAGATGCACGCCCCCGGCAGCACCGCCACCCAGGGCTGCACGTAGATCGCCGTGCGCAGCGTGTTGGTTCCGGCGGCCTGGTGCCCAGGCCGAGGAAGGACAGGCCCGAGGCGAGGATCATGCAGACGCTGATCAGCGACGTCGCGTAGACGAAGATCGGCCCCAGCACGTTGCCCAGCACGTGCACCCGGACGATGGTGAAGGCTGATGCGCCAGACGCCCGCGCCGCATCCACGAAATCGAGGTTCCGCACACCCGTCGTGACGCTCTCCGCCACGCGGATGATCGGCGGGATGAACACCAGCGTCAGCGCCAGGATGGCGTTGACGATGCCCGCCCCCAGCGCGCCCGAGATCGCCACCGCCAGCAGCACCGACGGGAAGGCGTAGAACACGTCGGTCGTGCGCATGATCGCCATGTTGGTCTTGCCGCCGGCAAAGCCGGCCAGCACGCCCAGGAAGGTGCCGACCACGAAGGCCAGCGCCACCGGCGTGATGCCCATGAACCAGGACAGCCGCCCGCCATGCAGGAGGCGCGTGAGCATGTCGCGGCCCAGTTCATCCGTGCCTAGGATGTGGTTCGGCGTGCCGATCGGCCGCAGGCGGCGGATCATCGACCCCTGATAGGGATCATGCGGCGCAATGACGGACGCGAACACGATCGCCAACAACATCGCCAGCAGCATCAGCGCGCAGCCGATGGTCAGCGGGTCGCGCCGCAGCCGCTTCCACACGCCGGCCCAATAGCCCTGGCCCTTGGCCACGACCTGCCTGGCCTGGATGGCGAGCTCCGCCTCGGCCGCCGTCGGGGTTGTCGCGCTGTTCATCGCCCCGTCCCCTTCATGCCGTGGTCGCGCACGGTGGCGCCCATCCGCGCTTGTTGCGCGACGCGCGGGCGCGCGCGCGCAATGCGTCCGCGGATCATGCCCTTTTGATCCGTCGTGCGCCGGCGCGGGGCCGCGAAAGCCTCGCGGATCATGCTCTTTTGATCCGCGGATCGAGCGCCGTCTGCACCAGGTCCACCATCAGGTTCAGCGCCACGAAGAACATCGCCAGCACCAGGATCGTTCGCGTTGTTCAGCAGCAGCCCGGTACCCGGCCAGGAGAACACCGTCTCCACCAGGATCGACCCGCCCATCAGGTAGCCGAGCTGCAGCCCGATCACCGCCAGCGCGTTCGGCGCGGCGTTCTTCACGACATGGACGAAGATGCCCATGCGCGTGAGGCCCTTGCCACGCAGTGCAGTGACGAATTCCTGGTTCATGATCTCGGCGATGATGCCGCGCACCGTGCGCGTCACGATGCCCATCGGGATCACCGCCAGCGTGACGGCCGGCAGCACCAGATGCTGCATGTGTTCCCAGTTCCACACCCAGTCGGCCGACCCGCCCGGCCCGGCGCCCATCGCCGGCAGCCAGTTCAGCTGGACCGAGAAGATCACCACCAGCACCATGCCGAGCCAGTAATGCGGCACCGAGACACCCGCCACCGCGATGCCCACCGCCGCGCGATCCAGGAACGACCCACGGAAGGTGCCCGCCAGCCCGCCCAGGGTGCAGCCCAT
>LNEW01000172.1 GCA_001464375.1 Rhodospirillales bacterium Ga0074136
CCGGCATCCCCCCCGCGCATTTCCAGGAAGCGCTTCAGCCGCACATCGGTGAACACCGTGGTGACGTGGTCCGCCCAATCGCCCATCGTCGCGGTGTGGCCAGCCAGCGCCTCGGCGCGGCCTTCCATGAAGGCGCGGAATGGAATGCCCGCGGCGTCGATGTAGCGGCCCTCGCGCATGATGAAATACATCGGCACGTCGAGCACCCAGTCGGCGAAGCGTTCGAAGCCGAAGCCATCCTCGAAGGCCACCGCCGGGATGCCGGTGCGGTCCGGGTCGGTATCGGTCCAGACCTTGCCGCGCAGCGTGCGATAGCCGTTCGGCTTGCCTTCGGTGAAGGGCGAATTGGCGAAGATCGCGGTGGCCAGCGGCTGCAATGCCAGCGACACGCGCAGCTTCTCGACCATGTCGGCCTCGTCGCCGAAATCGAGGTTCACCTGCACCGTGCAGGTGCGCAGCATCATGTCGAGGCCCATGTGCCCCACGCGCGGCATGTATTCGCGCATGATCGCGTAGCGGCCCTTGGGCATCCACGGCATGTCCTCGCGCTTGGCCAGCGGATGGAAGCCGAGCGGCGCGAAGCCGAGGCCGAGCGGCCCGGCGACCTTGCGCACTTCCTCCAGATGGTCGGCGGTCTCGGCATGGGTTTCGTGCAGCGTCAGCAGCGGCGCGCCGGACAATTCGAACTGCCCGCCGGGTTCCAGCGAGACCGACGCCTCCCCGCGCTTCAGCCCGATCGGGTTGCCGCGGTCGAGGATGGGCTCCCACCCGAACGCCATCAGCCCTTCCAGCATGGCGCGGATGCCGCCCGGTTCGTAGGGCGGCGGCACCAGGTCGTCATGGCGGAAGCCGAACTTCTCGTGCTCCGTGCCGATGCGCCAGGCGTCGCGCGGCTTGCTGCCGGCGGCGAACCAGCCGGCAAGCTGGCGCGCCGAGGTGATCGGCGTAGGATCCGACTCGCCGGGATTCGACATGCAGCCCTTCCACGAACGCCACAGGACGCGGCGCGTTCACGTCGCGGTCCAATCCCCCGCCAGTGCCTGGAGCACGGCAAGGCCCGCCACCGCCGCCGTCTCCGCCCGCAGGATGCGGGGGCCGAGGGCGACGGGGGTAACAAAGGCACGTCGGGTCGCATCGTCAAGTTCAGCCGGGTCGAAGCCCCCCTCGGGGCCGACCAGCCAGGCGCAGGGCAGCCGGAGTTTCGCCGCAACGCCACGGATCGGGGAGGCCTCGCGCCGTTCGGCGGCAACCAGGATCGGCGCGCCGTCCCACGCATCGAGCGCGGCATGCAGGGGCACCGCGGCAAGCACCACCGGCACCGAGAGCCTTTCGCATTGTTCCGCCGCGCCACGCGCGATCGCCGCCAGCCTTTCCGTGTTGACGCGGTCCACCACGGTGCGGCGCGTGATCACGGGCTGGATGACCGAGACGCCGAGCTCCGTCGCCTTCTCCACGACCCAGTCGAGCGCATCGCGCTTCAACGCCGCCACCAGCAGGCGCAGGTCCGGTTCCGGCGCCGGCGCGCGACGGCGCTCGCCGAGCACGAAGGCGCAGCGGTCCTTGCGCAGCGCAACGATCCGCGCGGCGAATTCCCCATCCCGCGCGTTGAACACCGCCACCGCATCGCCCACGCCGCGCCGCAGGACCGTGCCCAGGTGATGCGCCTGCGCCGCCGTGCCCGGCAGCTCGGCGCCTTCGGCCAGCGCATCGTCGAGGTGGCATCGCGGGGTGGACATGGCGGGTCTCCGCAGCCCTTATACGGCGCGTGAGCGGATACACCGACATTCGCGCCGGCGGCTGGGTGGCACGCCTGCCGGAAGGCTGGCGCCCCTATGCGCTGCTGATGCGCCTCGACCGGCCGATCGGGTCCTGGCTGCTGGTGCTGCCGGGCTTCTGGGCGTTTGCGCTGGCCGCACCGTCCTGGGGGCGGGGGTTGTGGCTGACCGTCCTGTTCGGGCTCGGCGCCGTGCTGATGCGCGGTGCGGGCTGCGTGGTGAACGACCTGTGGGACCGCGACCTCGACCGGCAGGTGGAACGCACCGCGGGACGGCCGCTCGCCTCGGGGGCGGTCACACCGAAGCAGGCGCTGGCCTTCCTGATGGGCCTGCTCCTGGTGTCGTGCGTGATCCTGCTGCAACTGCCCTGGATGGCGATCCTGCTCGGCGTGCTCTCGCTCGTTCCGATCGCGCTGTACCCGCTGGCCAAGCGCGTGACGGACTGGCCGCAGGCGGTGCTGGGGCTGGTGTTCTCCTGGGCGGCGCCGACCGGCTACGCGGCGGCGACCGGCGGGGTCGATGCCGCGGCGATCGCGCTGTGGGCCGCCGGGTTCTTCTGGATCCTGGGCTACGACACGATCTACGCGCACCAGGACCGCGAGGATGATGCGCTGGTCGGCATCCGGTCCACGGCGCTGCGCTTCGGGGAGAAGACGCGACCGTTCCTTGCCGCCTGCTACGCGGTCACGCTGGCACTGCTGGCACTGGCCGGTGCGCTGGCGGGCCTGTCATGGTGGTTCGCACCCGCGCTCCTGCTGCCGGCCGCGCTGCTGGCGCGCCAGGTCGTGCAGCTCGACATCCGCGATCCGGCATTGTGCCTTCGTCTGTTCAAGGCCAATCGCGACGTCGGCCTGGCCGTCGCGCTCGCCTTCCTGATCGGCCGTCTGTGACGCCGGAAGATTTCGTCCGCGCTCACACGATCCCCGCCCGCGCGCCCCTGGTGCCCGAGATCGCGCTGCACCTGGCCACCGAGATCACGCCGATCTGGCAGGCCACGGAGGCCTGGCTGGCCGAACGCAACATCGAACCGCCGTTCTGGGCCTTCGCCTGGCCAGGTGGGCAGGCAACGGCGCGGCTGCTGCTCGATGAACCCACGCGCGTGGCCGGCCGGCGCGTGCTGGATTTCGCCGCCGGCTGCGGCATCGCGGCGGTGGCGGCGGCGATGTCCGGCGCCGCGCTCGTGGAAGCCGCCGAGATCGACCCGCTCGCCCTCGCCGCCGTGCGGCTGAACGCGGCGCTGAACGGCGTGGCAGTCGCCACGCCCGAAGGTGACATCGTGGGCAGCACCTGCCGCTGGGATGTCATCCTCGCCGGCGATGTCTGCTACGAGGCGCCAATGACCGCCCATATCCTGCCCTGGCTGCGCGCCATGGCGGCGGCGGGCGCCGAGGTGCTGCTGGCCGACCCCGGCCGCGCCTATTTGCCGCGCGCCGGCCTGCAGGCCGTGGCCTGCCACGCGGTGCCCACCACCCTCGAACTCGAGGACCGCATGGTGCGCGAGGTCACCATCCACCGCCTGCTGCCCTGACTCATTCCGGTGACACCTGCGGTCGGAAGGCGCATGGTCTCGCGGCTGGCAAGGGAGGACGCGCCATGAACCGCCTCGTCGGAATGCTGCTGCTGTCGCTGCTGGCCGCCGCGCCGGCCCTCGCACAGACTCAGTACCAGTACGACGCGCAAGGCCGCATTGCCGGTTCGACCGTGCGCAGCGGAAACACCATCCACCGCTACGATGCCGCCGGGCGGCTGGTCGGGTCGAGCAACGTCACCGGCAACGGCACCGTCCAGCACTACAACCGCCAGGGCTACACCGGCAGCAGCGAGCGCGGGGCCAATGGCACCGTCCGGCACTACAATCGCCAGGGGCTGGCCGGTACCTCGGAACGCGGGTCGAACGGCGCGGTGCGCCACTACGACGCACGGGGGCGGCTGTCAGGCACCACCGAACGCGACAGCGCGGGCAACCTCCGCCGCTACGACGCGCAGGGGCGGCTGATGGGCACGCGCTGATCAGCGCGTCGCCTGGTCGAGGAAGCGCAGCAAGGCGGCCATGTCCTCGGCGTTCTCCAGCCGCTGAACCGGCATCCTGGTGCCCGGCGTGACCACGTCGGGCCCGCGGGTGAACAGGTCCGCCACGCTTTCGGGCGTCCAGACGATGTCACCGCGCGCCAGGCGTTCCGAATAGGCATAGCCCGCGACGCCGCCCATGCGCCGACCGAACAGGTTGTGCAGATGCGGCCCGGCCATGTTGCCGCCCTCGGCGGTCAGCGCGTGGCAGGCGGAGCAGGCGCGGAACACGCGCGCGCCATGCGCATCAAGGCCCTCGCGCGGCGCCGCCTCCCCGGCCTCGCCGACCGGCCCCAGCGCTCGCCCCGCCAGCGCATCCCAGCGCCGCACGCGCCGATCGGCGCCGCCGGTCCACAGCGTGCGGCCATCGCTGTCGAAGGCGGCCGACCAGACCGGCGTGCCGGGGCCATCCAGTGTCTGGACCAGCCGGCCATCCGGCAGCGACAGCACCGCCACGCTGCCACCCAGCGAGGCCGCCGCCAGCAGCGTGCCCGATGCATTCACCGCCAGTGCCACGATCGGGCGTGCGCCCGAAAGCACCTCCCGCACCGCGCCCTCCCGCGCGACCAGGTGGACCAGGCCATCCACGCCACCGACCGCCAGCACGCCATCCGGCAGCGCGGCCAACGCATTGCGCGGCAGGCCGAATTCGGCGAGCACCTCGGCCGAGCCATCCTGGCGCCACGCGCGCAGCGTGCCGTCGAAACCTGCGCTGACCGGCACGCCATCGGCGCGGAACGCCACCGCGTTGACGTTGCCGCGATGGCCTTCCAGCACGAGCGGCGGCGCGCCGTCGCGCCATAGCCGCACCGTGCCGTCCCAGGCCGCGGAGGACAGCACGCCATCGCGCCAGGCCAGCCCCGCCACCGGCGCGTCATGGCCCTCCAGCACGCGCAGTGGCTGCCCCGCACGCGGATCGGCGGGCCAGATGGCAATGCGCCCATCCTCCCCGCCCGAGGCCACGCCGCCCTCCGGCAGCGCGACCAGCGCATTCACCGCGCCCGCATGCCAGCGCACCACCGCGCGCGCGCGGCCGCTCGCCAGGTCCCAGAAGATCACCGACTGGTCGAAGCCCGCCGAGGCCAGCGCGCCACCGCCCGGTGCGACCGCCAGCGCGCGCACCGGCCCGCCATGCACCGCACCCTGGTCCTGCGCGGCCACCGGCAGCGCGAGCAGCGCCAGCAGCAGCGCGCGCCGCAGCATCAGATCACCACGCCGCCGCTGACATGGATCACCTGCCCGGTCACGTAGGCGGCGCCGGGCGAGGCCAGAAATGCGATTGCCGCCGCGACATCGTCGGGCGTGCCCAACCGCTTCATCGGAATCCGGGCCGCGATCGCATCCCATTGCGCGGCATCCAGCGCCGCATGCGCCCCCGGGTCCTTGCGCGTGTAGCCGGGTGCCACGGCGTTCACCGTCACCGCCGGCGCCCATTCCAGCGCCAGCGCCTTGACCAGCGCCTCGGTGGCCGCCTTGGCGGCGGCGGAGGCGGGAAACACCGTGACGTCGTTGCGGAACAGATGCGCCACGAAGGACGACACCGCGATCAGCCGCGGGTCGCGCCCCTCGCGCAGGATCGGCCCCGCGGCGCGCGCGATGCGCAGGAAGGCCAGCGCGATCGCGTCGTGGCTTTTGGCAAAGCCGGCATCGGTGAGACTCGCGACCGGCGTGCGGTCCGCGAAGCCGGCATTCGAGACGACGACATCCAGCCCACCCAGCAGCCCCGCCGCCTCCTCCACCGCGCGTTCCGGTGCGCCGGCCTCGGCCAGGTCGCAGAAGATCTCGAAGGCCTCGCCGCCGCGGTCGCGCACCGCGGCGGCGGTGCGCGCCGATCCTTCCCGGTTGCCGCGCGTATGCACGGCGATCGCCACGCCCGGTCCGGCCAGCGCGCGGCAGGCGGCCGCCCCGATCCCACTGGCCGCCCCGGTCACGAGAAGTTTCCGCGTTGTCATCTGTGCAGCCCCGAAGTCCATGCCATGCTCATCCGGCGACGAGCGTCGCCACGAAACACTATAACAAGGGAAGAAACACCATGAAGACGCTCTCGCGCCGCGGCCTGTTCGGCGTGGCGTGCCTCGGCTGCGGCGGGGCGCATATGGGACTGACGGCAACGCCGGTCCAGGCACAACAGAATTGGTCCCCGCCCGCCGCCGCACAGCGCTGCCCGTCGCGCTGGGGGGCCGCCGACCGCCGCGGCTCCATGAACCTGATGACGCCCGCCCGCGCGCAGTCCGCCGCGCGGTTGATCCGCACCGGCGAGAGCGTGGAGCTCGGCCACACCCTCGCCCCGACCATGCCCTTCTTCGGCACGCGGCGCTTCGACCTGCATACCAAGCGCACCTTCATGAACCCGGAAGCCAACCGGCGCGGGTCGAACGAGGAGATCGTGATCACCGAGATCGGCCAGGTCGGCACGCAGCTCGACGCCTTCCCGCACCAGACCATCGGCGACGAGGTCTACAACTGCGTCAACCAGCCATCGATCACCAGCCGCGCCGGCTTCACCGAGATGGGCGTGCACACCATCGGCACCGTCTTCACCCGCGGCCTGCTGATCGACGTGGCCGGCGCCAAGGGCGTGCCGGTGCTGCCGGACGACTACGAGATCACGGTCGCCGACCTCGAACAGGCGCTGACGCGGCAGAACAGCAACATCCAGGAGGGCGACGCGGTCATCATCCACACCGGCTGGGGCACGCTGTGGGGCCGCGACAATGCGCGATACGTCCGCACCTGCCCGGGCATCGGCGTGGCGGCGGCTGAATGGATCATCGGGCGCAACCCGATGCTGATGGGCGCGGACAACTGGCCGGTGGAATGCGCGCCGTCCAAGACCATGCCGAACGCGTCGCTGCCGGTGCACCAGATCGCGCTGGTGGTGCACGGCGTGCACCTGCTCGAGAACATGAAGCTCGATGAGCTGGCGCGCCGCCCACAGAAGGAATTCGCCTTCATGATGCAGCCCCTCAAGGTGCAGGGCGGCAGCGGGTCCACCGTCGCGCCGACTGCGATGTTCTGAGCGCACGGCGGGGCGGGTTGCCCGCCCGCCCCGCCGGCCGCATCCTCCGCCGCATCCGAACGGAGGAAACCAGGTGACGCTGACCGTGCTCGAGCCCGAGGGGCTCTATCCCGACACCTCGCTCGAACAACGGATCATGGGGCCGACGGTGCGAATCCTGCAGGGGCCCTGCAAGGCGTCACTGGCCGAACTGCCCGACGAGATGTGCCAGCAGGCCGATGCGCTGATGACGCTGCGCATGGCGGTGCCGGCCGACCAGATCGCGCGGTTCCCCAAGCTACGCGTGATCATCCGCATGGGCGTCGGCTACGACCGCGTGGACCGCGTGGCGGCGGCGGCCCGCGGCATCAAGGTCTGCAACGTGCCCGACTACGGCACGCAGGAAGTCGCGGAATTCGCGGTGCTGATGGCGCTCGCGCTGCGCCGCGGCCTCACGCTGTACCACGACACCCAGCGCGGCCCGAACCCCGCTCCCTGGGGCGTGATGCGCCACCCCGCGGTACGCCGGCAGGAGGTGCAGACCTTCGGCATCCTCGGCCTTGGGCGCATCGGCACGGCGGCGGCATTGCGCGCCAAGGCGCTGGGCTACCGCGTGGTGTTCTACGACCCGGCGCTGCCGAACGGTGCCGACCGCGCGATCGGCGTCACGCGCACCCGCACGATGGACGAGATGCTGGCGCAGGCCGACGTGCTGTCCATCCACTGCCCGCTGACGCGCGCCACGCGCGGCCTGGTCGGCGAACGCGAATTGCGCCTGCTGCCGCAGAACGCCGTGGTCATCAACACCGCGCGCGGCCCGATCCTGGATATCGATGCGCTGGAACGCGTGATGCGCGAAGGCCACATCGCGGCCGCCGGCCTTGACGTCATCCCGGTGGAACCGCCGGGCAACGATGTCCCATCCCTGCTGCGCGCCTATCGCGACCGCGAGGACTGGCTGACCGGCCGCCTCATCATCTGCCCGCACATCGCCTTCCACACGCCCGAGGCGTGGGACGACATCCGCCTGAAAGCCGCCGAGACCATGCGCGACGTGCTGGTCGAGGGGCTGAACACCAACGTCATCCCGCCCGAGAGCGACTGACTGCCGGCGCGCTGGCGGCGGCCGACAGCCGACGCCAGCGCAGCAGCATCATGCCCGCGACCAGCGCGAGCCCGACGCCGAGCCCGACCCAGACCCCCTGCGGGCCAAGCCCGCCGTAGCGCGCGATCAGCAGGCCGAAGGGCAGGCCGATCCCCCAATAGCCGAGTGCGGCGAACAGCATCGGCACGCGCGTGTCCTTCAATCCGCGCAGCGCGCCTGCCGCCACCACCTGGATGCCGTCACCCATCTGGAAGGCGCCGGCGATCATCAGCAGCGTCGTGCCAAGCGCGGCGACCGCGGCGGATTGCGGATCGGCCGCATCGAGGAACAGCCGCGCGATGGCCGGCGAAGCCGTCACCAGCACGACCGCCATCGCCGCCATGAAGGCCGCGCCCAGCGCCACGGCCACCCAACCCGCGAGCGCAGCCGCGCGCGGATCGCCCGCACCGATCGCCAGCCCAACGCGCGCCGTCGCCGCCTGTCCGATCCCCATGGGCACCATGAAGGTGGCGGACGCCATCTGGATCGCGATGGCATGCGCCGCGACCGCCACCGTGCCGAACCAGCCCATCGCGAAGGCCGCCGCGGTGAACACCCCGATCTCGAGAAGCATCACGCCGGCGATCGGCAGGCCCACCCCGAAGACCTCCCGCAGCCGCGCGCCATCCATCCGCCAGACCCGGCCGAACAGGCGGAAGCGGCGGAACACCCGGTCGCGGCGGATCAGCACGACCAACGCGACCAGCATGCCGATATTGGCGATGGCGATGGACAGCCCCGCCCCGAACACGCCGAGCCCGGCCGGGAAGATCAGCAGCCAGGCCAGCGGCAGGTTCAGCGCGACGGCGCCGAAGGCCACCCACATCGCCGCCCCCGGCCGTTCCATCGCCGCCAGGAACCCGCGCAGCACCACGAAGCCGCAGAAGCCCGGCATGCCGAACATCGCCGCGCGCGTGTAGTCCTGCGCCAGCGCCGCCAGCGCCGGGTCCTGGCCGAGCGCGCGCAGCACCGCCGCCGCTTCCCACAGCAACAGCCAGGTGGGCACCAGCATGATGGCGCAGGCCCACAGCGCCGACCGCGTCGCACGGCGCACCGCGCGCACCCAGCCGCGCGCCGCCCCGCCCGGCAGCCGGCCCGCCCCGCGCGCCTGCGCCTGCAGCGGTGCCGCCGCCAGCGCCAGGCCGAAGCCCGGCGCCAGCAGCGCGAAATGCAGGCTGACCGCCAGGATGCCGGCGGCCAGCGCCTCGGTGCCCAGGCGGCCGAGCAGCACCGTCTCGGTCAGCGCCAGCGCCATCTGGGACAGGTTGGTCAGCACGATCGGGCCGGCGAGTCGCAGCGTGGCGGCCGCCTCGGCGCGCCATACCGGGCGCACGGGAGGCCCCGCCGCCGCCATGCTCCCGGCGTCCATGCGGCCCCCCTTAGACCGGGACGGTGCGCATCGCCAACGGCCGCGCTATCAAGGGGGCAACCATTGCACCGAGGCCGCCATGCACCGACGCGCCCTGATCGCGACCCCGCTCGCCGCACCCATCATCGCCGCCCAGGCGAGCGCCCAGGGGGTCGAGATCCTCACCGAGGAATTCATGATCCCCTCCGGCGACCCGGGGACCGAACTGTTCGTGCGCAACAAGCGCCCCAACACGATGAACGCCTTCGTGCCACAGCGCACGCTGCTGTTCGTCCATGGCGCGACCTATCCGGCGCATACCGCCTTCGACCTGCCGCTGGGTGGGCTGTCCTGGATGGACTACATCGCCGGGCGCGGCTTCGATGTCTGGTGCATGGACATCCGCGGCTATGGCCGCAGCACCCGTCCGCCCGAGATGGCCCAGCCGCCCGAGGCGAACGCGCCGATCGTGCGCGGCGACACCGCGCTGGCAGACATTTCGGCGGTTGCCGGCTTCATCCGCCAGCACCGCAACACCCCGCGCATCGTCCACATGGGATGGTCCTGGGGCAGCACCCTGATGGGCCGCTTCGCCGCCGACAGCCCGACCACGGTCGAACGCCTGGTGCTGGTGGCGCCGCCCTGGCTGCGACAGGGGCCAAGCCCCGCCGCCGCCGGGACGCCAGCCGCCCTTGGCGCCTACCGTACGGTCACGCAGGCGCAGGCCCGCGCGCGCTGGATGGAGGGCGTGCCCGAGGCCAAGCGCGCCGGCCTGATCCCGCCCGGCTGGTTCGAACACTGGGCCGGCGTGACCTGGTCCACCGACCCCGAGGGCCTGCGCCGCAACCCGCCGGTGCTGCGCGCGCCCAATGGCGTGCTGCTCGACAGCCGCGAATACGGCCAGGCCGGGCGGCCCTGGTGGGACCCGTCGAAGGTGACCGCGCCGACCCTGCTGGTGGTGGGGGAATGGGACCGCGACACGCCGCCGTCGATGGCCGCGGCGCTGTTCCCGCTGCTCACCAACAGCCCCGGCAAGCGCCTGGTGATGCTGGGCGAGGGCACGCACACGCTGCTGATGGAACGCAACCGCGGCACGCTGTTCGCCACGGTGCAGGGCTTCCTGGAGGAAGCGGCGGGCGCGTAACGCGCATGGCTTTCTTGAGGAAGCCGACGGCGGAAAGCGTGCTGCCACCCGGCCTGTCCTTCATCGTCCGCCTGCCGGATGGGCAATGCGCCAACGCCATCCGCATCGTGCTGGACGGCGGGCGCAACATCGACCGGATGCAGATCAACACCTGCACCCTGACCGACATCAACACGCCCTGACGGTTGACAGCCCCGCAGGGCACGACCCAGGCTTCCCCCAATCGACCACGGGGGAAGCGTGATGGCGGCGGACGACCAGACCAAGCGGCCCTTCCGGCTGCGCAGCCAGCGCTGGTTCAACGACCCGACCGACCCGGGCATGACCTCGCTGTACATCGAACGCATGCTGAACTTCGGCATGACGCGCGGCGAATTGCAGTCCGGCCGCCCGATCATCGGCATCGCCCAGACCGGGTCCGACATCGCGCCGTGCAACCGCCACCACATCGCCCTGGCGGAGCGCGTGAAGGCCGGCATCCGCGACGCCGGCGGCGTGCCGTTGGAATTCCCCGTCCATCCGGTGCAGGAGACACTGAAGCGCCCGACCGCGGCGCTCGACCGCAACCTGCAATACCTGAGCCTGGTCGAGATCCTGCACGGCTACCCGATGGACGGCGTCGTGCTGACCATGGGCTGCGACAAGACCACGCCGGCGCAGCTGATGGGTGCGGCCACGGTGAACATCCCGGCCATCGGCCTGTCGGGCGGGCCGATGCTGGATGGCTGGTGGAAGGGGCGGCTCGCGGGCTCCGGCACCATCGTGTGGGAGGCGCGCAAGATGCTCGCCGCCGGCGAGATCGACAACGACACCTTCATCGAGATGGTGGCGGCGAGCGCGACCAGCGTCGGCCATTGCTCGACCATGGGCACGGCGCTGTCGATGAACTCGCTGGCCGAAGCCGTGGGCATGTCGCTGACCGGCTGTGCCGCCATTCCCGGCCCGTATCGCCAGCGCGGCCAGATCGCCTACGAGACCGGCCGGCGCATCGTCGAGATGGTGGAAGCGAACCTTCGCCCCTCCGACATCATGACTCAGAAGGCGTTCGAGAATGCGGTGGCGGTGGCCTCGGCCATCGGCGCGTCGTCCAACTGCCCGGTGCACATGGTGGCGATCGCGCGGCACATGGGCGTGGACCATACGGTCGAGGACTGGCAGCGCGTCGGCGCCGACATTCCGCTGCTGGTCGATTGCCAGCCGGCGGGGCGCTACCTCGGCGAGGCCTTCTACCGCGCCGGTGGCATCCCCGCGGTGATGAAGCAGTTGCTCGATGCCGGGCTGCTGCATGGCGACGTGATGACCGTGACCGGCAAGACCGTGGCGGAGAACCTCGCGACGGTCGCGCCACCCGACCCTGAGGTGATCCGCCCACTGTCGAAGCCGATGAAGGAACGCGCCGGCTTCGTCGTGCTCTCGGGCAACCTGTTCGACAATGCGGTGATGAAGATCAGCGTCATCGACAAGGCCTTCCGCGACCGCTTCCTGTCGAACCCGCCCGATGTCTTCGAGGGCAAGGTCGCCATCTTCGAAGGACCCGAGGACTACCACGCGCGCCTCGACGACCCGAATTCCGGCATCGACGACAAGACCGTGCTGGTGATCCGCAACTGCGGCCCGGTCGGCTATCCGGGGGCCGCGGAGGTGGTGAACATGCAGCCGCCCGCCGCTCTCATCAAGCGCGGCGTCGACGCGCTGCCCACCATGGGCGACGGGCGGCAATCGGGCACCTCGGGGTCGCCGTCGATCCTCAACGTGTCGCCGGAAGCGGCGGTCGGCGGCGGCCTTGCGTTGCTGAAGGATGGCGACCCGATCCGCATCGACCTGAATACACGAAAGGTGGATGTGCTGATCCCGGCGGAGGAACTCGCCGCGCGGCGCGCCGCCTGGAAGGCGCCCGAGCTGCTGAACAAGACACCCTGGGAGGAGATCTACCGCAATTCGGTGGGCAGCCTCGGCACCGGCGGCTGCCTCGAACCGGCGACGCTGTACCTCAACATCCTGGAGACGCGCGGCGAAAGCCGGCACAATCACTGACATGACAGGACGCCTTGCCGGCAAGCGCTGCTTCGTCACCGCCGCAGGCCAGGGGATCGGCCGCGCCACCGCCCTGGCCATGGCCGCCGAGGGTGCCACTGTCATCGCCACCGACCGCGATGCGCACAAGGTCGGTGAGCTCGGCGCGCGCGGCATCACGCACCTGCCGCTCGATGTGCTGGACGATGCCGCGGTCGAGCGCGCGGCGCGCGAAGCCGGCCCGGTCGACGTGCTGTTCAACTGCGCGGGCTACGTCCACCAGAACACCGCCGTCACCTGCACCGACGACGAATGGGATTTCGGCTTCGCGCTGAATGTCCGCGCCATGTGGAAGGTCGCGCAGGCCTTCATTCCCGGCATGGTCGAACGCCAGCGCGGGTCGATCGTGAACATGTCCTCCGCCTGTTCGTCCGTGAAGGGCGCGCCGAACCGCTTCCTGTACGGCACCACCAAGGCCGCCGTGATCGGCCTGACGAAGTCGATCGCGACCGACTATGTGGGCCAGGGCATTCGCTGCAACTGCCTGTGCCCCGGCACGGTGGACACGCCATCGCTGCACGAACGCATCGCCAGCAACGCCGCGGCCGCCGGATCGCTCGAGGCCGCCCGCGCCGCCTTTGTCGCGCGCCAGGCGATGGGGCGCCTCGCGACGGCCGAGGAAATGGCGGCGCTGGTCGTCTACCTTGCCGCGGAGGAAAGCGCCTTCGTAACCGGCCAGGCCCTGGTCATAGACGGCGGCTGGACGTTGTGAGATGGATTCGTTCCAGCCATAGGGAGGCCAAGCATCATGGGTTTTGAACTCGCCGTTCCGCTGCTTGCGATGATGGGTGCGGTAATCCTTGCCGGCATGGTGGACGAGGCCGCGATGCCAGCCTTCATGTCGCTGGGCTGCATCACGATGCTGCTGGGCCTGCTGATCTGGAACGGGACCATCGCGATGGCGCCGAACCAGGCCGTGGCGCTGGGCTTCGTGGCAGCCGGCTTCGCGCTGTTCGGCCATGTGCGCGGTGCGCCGCGCCGGGTCTGAGCCGCCATCCGCGCGGCCCTTCCGGCCATCGCCGCGCCCTGGCATGGTGTCGCCGCCAATGACACGGTCAGGAACACGTCGATGAAACTGCTGCGCTACGGATCGCCCGGTCAGGAGAAGCCCGGCCTGCTGGATGCGGATGGCGCCATCCGCGATCTCTCGGGCATCCTGCCCGACCTGGCGGGCGATGCGCTGGCGCCGGCCGCGCTTGCGAAGATCGCCGGCATCGATCCCGCGACGCTGCCGAAGGTTGCCGGCAACCCGCGGCTGGGTCCGCCGGTGACGGGCATGAAGAACCTGGTCTGCATCGGGCTCAACTACGCCGACCACGCGGCCGAGACCGGCGCGCCGATCCCCAAGGAACCGATCGTGTTCCTGAAGTCGCTCAACGCGCTGTCCGGGCCGAACGACGACGTCGTCATCCCGCGCAACAGCGTGAAGACCGACTGGGAGGTCGAGCTCTGCATCATCATCGGCACCCGCGCGAAATACGTGAGCGAGGAGAACGCACTCGACCACGTGGCCGGCTACGCCGTCGGCAACGACGTGAGCGAACGCGAATGGCAGGCCGAACGCGGCGGTGCGTGGGACAAGGGCAAGGGCTTCGACACCTTCGGCCCGATCGGCCCCTGGCTGGTCACCAAGGACGAGGTGCCCGACCCGCAGAACCTCGCGATGTTCTGCGATGTCGACGGCGTGCGCCAGCAGGATGGCTCGACGCGCACCATGATCTTCGGCGTGAAGCAGGTGATCGCCTATGTCAGCCAGTGCATCACCCTGAACCCGGGCGATGTGATCTTCACCGGCACGCCGCCGGGCGTCGGCCTGGGCAAGAAGCCCTCGCCGGTGTTCCTGAAGGCGGGGCAGGTGATGAAGCTCGGCATCGCGGGGCTGGGCGAACAGCAACAGAAGATGCGCGCCGCCGCCTGTGCACTGGTCCTGCTGTTGCCGGGCATCGCAGCGGCGCAGCAACAGCGCCAGCAGGCGCCGCGGCAGGACGACCTGGCGACGCAGGTGGAACGCAACATGCGGACCTGCCTCGGCACCTCGCAGGATTCGGGCCTCGCGGCGCGCTGCATGGATGCACAGCGCGCGACGATCGCACCGCGGCTCGATGCCGCGGTCGAGCGCCTGCTGGCGACGCAACAGGATCCAGGCCGGCGCGCGGCCCTGGCGGATGTGCAGGCGGCCTGGGTGACGTATCGCGACCGCCGCTGCGACTTCGCCGGCAGCAACCCCGAGCGCGGCGAGAACGCGGCGGCCGACCGCGCCGCCTGCCACCTGCAGTTCGACCTCGGCCGCGTGGTCGAGATCGAGCAGTTGCTGGCGCCGCCACCGGCGCCGCGCCCGCAGCAGCAGCGCCGTTGAGCGACCAGCCGACGCTGGTCATCTTCGACTTTCCGGCCCGCCCACCTGGCGGGCCGGAGCAGGAAGCGGCGATCCACGCGCTGGCCGAGGACATCGCGTCCGAGCCGGACCTACTCTGGAAGATCTGGACGGAGTCGACGGAAGAAAAACGGGCCGGCGGCGTTTACCTGTTCCGATCCCGCGCTGCGGCCCAGGCGTATCACGCGAAGCACGCCATACGGCTGGCGAAGGCCGGCATCGGCGGGATCGAGGCGACCTACCGGACGTACAACGCGCCGCTCACCGCCATCACGCGCGGGCCGGTCTGACGGCGCATCCAGCGCGACCGATCGCTCCGATCGGCAAGGCGCGGGTGCCACATGGCGCGCCTGCCAGCACAAAAACCTGCGACGGCGCCTTAACCGCGGCCATATCCGGCGAATTGCGCCGCCGCCTCGGCGAGTTCGCGCGCATTCAGCAGCACCGGCTGCAACCCCGCCGCCAGCAGGTCGAGATACTGGCCCGCCAAGTTCTCGACCTCGAAGGCCAGCGTCACGGCGGCGGGCAGCGTGGCACCCACCGCCACCGCGCCATGATTGGCCAGCAGCACGGCGCGGCGCCCTTCCAGCCCGGCTACGCAGTTCTGCGCCAGCGCAGGCGTGCCGAAGGTCGCGTGATCCGCACAGCGCACATCAGCGCCGGCCATCAGGACCATGTAGTGGAAGGGCGGGATGCCACGCCGCGCGCAGGACAGCGCGGTGGCGCGCGGGCTGTGCGTGTGCACCACGGCACCGACCTCCGGGCGCGCGGCGTAGATCGCCGCATGCAACTGCCATTCGGATGACGGCCGCTGCCGGCCCATCGCCGTGCCATCGGCCGCGACGCGCACCAGGTCGGCCTCGGTGGTCTCGGCATAGGGCAGCGCCGCAGGGGTGACGACAAAACCATCGCCGTCGCGGATCGAGAGGTTGCCGGATTTCGAGGGCATGAACCCGGCCGCATCGAGGCGCCGCGCCGCGGCGAGAAGGTCGTGCGCGCTCATGCCGCCGGGCCGGACAGCGCAGCCGCGACCGCCGCCAGCGCCATGCACAGCATCGCCAACCCCCAGCGCGCCAGCGTCCGTCGCATATGCGGCCTCGCTGCCGCCGGCACGCGGTCCGACATCACGAACCAGTCCCAGCCGTTGAACACCAGGCGGGATCCGCCGATGCGCACGGCCCGCCAGCCCTCGACCAGCGCCATCCCCGCGAAGCCGGCGGAGGCGATGCCGAACACGACGGACAAGGCGTGCAGCGCCGCGCTCACATCGTCGCGCCCAGCACCCAGGGCGCGAATTCCTGTGCGCCAAAGCCCATCGCCTCGCTGCGCGTGGGCTCGCCGGATGCGGTGCGGAGCATCAGTTCGAAGATGCGCTGCCCGCAGGCCTCCACCGTCTCCCCGCCGCTGACGATGGCGCCGCAGTTGATGTCCATGTCCTCGCTCAGGCGCTCATACATCGCGGTATTGGTCGCGAGCTTGATCGACGGCGCCGGCTTCATCCCGAACACGCTGCCGCGCCCGGTGGTGAAGCAAACCAGGTTGGCACCGCCCGCCACCTGGCCGGTCGCGCCCACCGGATCGTAGCCCGGCGTATCCATGAACACGAAGCCCTTGGCGGTGATCGGTTCCGCGTAGCGATACACCTCGACCAGGTTGGTGGTGCCCGCCTTGGCCATGGCACCGAGCGACTTCTCCAGGATGGTGGTGAGCCCGCCGGCCTTGTTGCCGGGCGACGGGTTGGCGTTCATCTCCGCCCCCTCGCGCGCCGTGTAGTCCTCCCACCATTTCATCACATCGACCAGTTTCTGCCCGACCTCGCGCGAGACGGCGCGACGCGTCAGCAGGTGTTCGGCACCGTAGGTCTCCGGACTCTCGCTCAGGATCACCGTGCCGCCATGGCGCACCACCAGGTCGGACGCCGCACCCAACGCCGGGTTGGCGGTGACGCCCGAATATCCGTCCGACCCGCCGCACTGCAGCGCCACGCACAATTCGGACGCGGGCAGCGGCACGCGCGTGGCGGTGTTGGATTCCGCCAGCACCTCTCGCACGAAATCCATTCCCTTCAGCACGGTCGCGCGCGACCCGCCGCTGTCCTGGATGTCCATGCTGCGCAGCCGGCCGGTCAGCTTCTGCTCCTCGAGCATGGGGCCGAGCTGGTTCACCTCGCAGCCCAGGCCGATGGCAATCACGTGCGAGAAATTGGCATGCCGCGCGAAGCCCGCCAGCGTGCGGCGCAGCACGCGCAGCGGTTCGTCCATCGTCATGCCGCAGCCGGTCTTGTGCGTCAGCGCCACCACGCCATCGACGTTCTGCCAGGCTTCCAGCGGGTCATGGCCGGTGATCGGGTTGCGTTCGAACTGCCGCGCGATGAGTTCCGCCACATGCGCCGAGCAATTCACGCTGGTGACGATGCCGATGTAGTTGCGCGTCGCGGCGCGCCCATCCGCGCGGCGGATGCCCATGAAGGTGGCGGGCGCATCGATATACGCCGTCGGCTTCGCGTCCACGCCCCAGGCGTAGTCGCGCGCAAAATCGCCCATCTCGCAATTATGCGTATGCACCCAGGCGCCAGGCTCGATCGCATCCGTCGCGAAGCCGATGATCTGCCCGTAGCGGCGGATGGGTTCACCCTTCGCATGCGCACGCACCGCCACCTTGTGCCCCGCGGGGATGCGCCGCGCGCCGACCGTCACGCCTGGCGCGACCGCGGTACCGGGCATCAGCACGGCGCGGGCTATCACCACGCCATCCTCGGGGTGCAGTCGAATCACGGGCGGCAGCGTCGCGGTGGTCATCGGTAGTCCTCCCTCATCCCGCGGCATCCTAGCGCCCGGGCCTGCGCGACGGGAACGTCGAAGCGCGAACGGATTGCCCGGCACGGACCGCGCGGCGCGGCGCGGCCAACATCCCTGCCCTTGCGTCCCGCGTCACGCCGGCGCATCAATCGGGCGGACACCTTGGGGAGCCCCGTCCGGGGGCTGAGAGGCGGGCTTCACCCGCGACTCATGGAACCTGATCCGGTTCGGACCGGTGTAGGGAACGGTGCCACCCGTTCGTCCGCGCGTTCAGCACCCCCGGGGTGAACGCGCGGCCATGCGCGGAGCCCCCGGTTTCCTTCCCCGTCATGGAGGAGACGACGAATGCATCGCCGCACGCTGATTGCCGCCACGGCCGCCGCCACGCTGGCCCGCCCCGCCGTCGCGCAGCCCGCACGCGCCCGCACGCTGCGCTTCATGCCGCAGGCCGCGCTGGCTTCGCTCGACCCGGTGTTCAGCCCCAGCACCATCATCACCACCCATGCGTATTGCGTGTTCGACACGCTGTACGGCGCCGATCGCGCGCTGCGCCCGCGCCCGCAGATGGCCGAGGGCCATGCGGTCGAGGACAACGGCCGCACCGTGCGCATCCGCCTGCGCGACGGGCTGCGCTGGCATGACGGCGCGCCTGTCCGCGCGGCCGATTGCGTGGCCTCGATCAAGCGCTGGGCGAGCCGCGACGGCTTCGGCCAGGTGCTGCTGCGCGCCACCGCGGAGCTCTCCGCCGCCGATGACCGCACCATCGCCTTCCGCCTGCACCGCCCCTTTCCCGCGCTGTTCGATGCGCTGGCCAAGCCTGGTTCCTCGCCCTGCTTCATGATGCCCGAGCGCATCGCCGCGCTGCCCGCCGACCGCCCGCTGGGGGTCGAGCACATGATCGGCTCCGGCCCCTGGCGCTTCGTGGGCGCCGACTACGTGCAGGGCACGCGCAGCATCTACGCGCGCAACGACGCCTACATCCCGCGCGACGAACCGGCCGAGGCCGCCGCCGGCGGCAAGCGCGTGCATTTCGACCGGCTGGAACTCACCTGGATCCCCGATGGCGGCACGGCCGCGGCGGCGCTGCGCACCGGCGAGATCGACTGGATCGAGTACCCCCTGCCCGACCTGGTGCCGGTGCTCGAGCGCGGGCCGCAGACGCGCACGCAGATCTACGACCCGAACGGCTTCCTGGGCTTCCTGCGCTTCAACCACCTGCACAAGCCGTTCGACGATGTGCGCGTGCGCCGCGCCATCCGCGACGTGATCGTGCAGTCCGACTTCATGGCCGCCGTGGCGTTGGAAGGCGACTGGCAGGAATGCCACGCCATGTTCCCCTGCGGGTTGCCGGGCGTGGTGGAGTTCCCGCCCGCCGCGCGCGGCCCCGCCGCGATGGACCGCGCCCGCGCCGCCCTGCGCGAGGCCGGCTACAACGGCGAACCCATCATCCACATCAACCCGTCCGACTTCCCGGCGGTGACGCAGCAGGGGCGGCTTACGGTCGAACTGATGCGCCAGCTCGGCGTCAACATCCAGGTGGTGGAAAGCGACTGGGCCTCGACGCTGGCGCGCCGGGCCAACCGCAACCCGCCGGCGCAGGGTGGGTGGAACCTGCACAACACCAATGGCCCGGCGGCGACCATCGCGAACCCGGCGGTCTCCTTCGCCATCCGCATGAACGGTGCCGCCGCCTGGCCCGGCTGGCCGACCGACGCGGCGGTCGAGGAACAGGTCGAGGCCTGGATCAACGCCACCGACACCGACACGCAGGCCGCCGCGATGCGGCGGCTGCAGGAACTCGCCTGGGATGCCGTGCCCTTCGCACCGACCGGGCTGTTCCGCCTGCGCACGGCCTTCCGGGCCGACATCACCGGCGTGCTGCAGGGCCCCAACCCCTTCGTGTGGAACCTGCGGCGCGGGTAGGCACGCCACCCCGCCAGCCACCAGGCGGAGACGGCCACCCCAGCACCGGCGGGCCGCGCGCGACCGGGTCGTGCGGGCACTGGCAAGGGCGGCGGGGGTCGTGCGGGCACGCTTGACGGCGGCGACGGCGCCGCGGCCGGCCGCCGTGAACCGGAACGGCGTTACGCCTCGTCCGGGTCGTAGGGGCGGATCGGCAGGCGCCGGATCGCGGCCTCGGCGGCCAGGGCGCCCTCGGCGCGGGAAGCGGCGATCGCACCGCGGTCTTCACCCGCCATCACGGCCACGATTCGCGCGGCATCCTCGGCCGCCCCGCGCATCGCCTCCTGGCCGCGCCGATAGGCGCGTGCCAGGGCCACCTGGACGGCCGGGTCGTTCAGCACCCGCCGGCCACGTCCTCGAGCTTCACCATCCGGCCCTCCACGACGAACTCGCGGAAGTCCATCAGCAGTTGGTCGGCGATGCCGTTCTCCCAGTAGCGCAGCGACACCTCGTAGGACGGCGTGGTCGCGCCACCCCCCTGCTGCTGGGCCTCGCGGTCGAAGAACGCGATGCGCATGCGCAAGGAGCCGAGCGGCGACAGCGACGGAAACGCGGCAACCTCGCGCGGCGCATCCCAGGCGGAGAGGACCGTCGTGGTATCCTGCGCGCCATCCTCCGACGTGCCGTCGAACAGCGGGCCGACCACCAGGCGCTGGCCGCCACGCGCGGCGTTGAGCGTGAGGATGGTGTGTTGGTTGGGCAGCATGGTGCCCGGCGGCAGGCGTTCCTCGCGCGCGGCGGGCTCGGTGTAGCGCACCACGCCCGAACCATCGGCGGCGATCTCGGCCTCGCCGGCGATGCGGGTGGTGACCGCGCCCTGCGTCATCTGCGTGAGCGTGAATCGCAGCCGTCGCCCGTCCTTGCTTTCATAGGTCGCGTAGTCCGACGCGGTCTCGACCTCGGTCCCCTCGCGGTCGGTCAGCGTGAGCGAGAAGCGCTGGCGCGTCGCCCAGCCGTCGCAGGCGTCGATCACCTCGTAGCCCATGGCCCCCTCGGCGCGGGCGATGTTGCCGGGTTCGCGCGCCTGCGCGAGCGTCAGCCGATAGGCCGCGCGATGCGCCGCCAGGTGGCGCGCCTCGATCGGCTGGCCGGCGGGCACCGCCACGGCAGGGGCAGGGGCCGGAGCCTGGGCGTGGGCAACGGGCACCGCGAGAAGCGCGACCATGGCAGTCAGCAGGCTCAGCCGCATTGCGGGCTCCTCGGGCGTGGCATGACCGTGAACTTAGGGAGTCTTCGGCCCCGCCGCACCCTTTGGCGGCGGCAGGTCGAGCTTGATGTGCAATTCCTTCAGCCGCGCCGGCGGCACGCCGGCCGGGGCCTGCATCATCAAATCCTCGCCCTGCTGGTTCAGCGGGAACAGGATGACCTCGCGGATGTTCGGCTCATCGGCCAGCAGCATGACGATGCGGTCGATGCCCGGGGCCGAGCCGCCATGCGGCGGCGCGCCGTAGCGGAAGGCGTTGAGCATGCCGCCGAAGCGGTCCTCGACATCCTGGGCGGTGTAGCCGGCGATCTCGAAGGCGCGGATCATGATCTCGGGGCGGTGGTTGCGGATGGCGCCGCTGCTGAGCTCCACGCCGTTGCACACGATGTCGTACTGGAACGCCTTGATGTCCAAGGGATCCATGGTGTTCAGCGCCTCCAGCCCGCCCTGCGGCATGGAGAAGGGATTGTGGCTGAAGTCGATCTGCTTGGTGTCCTCGTTCAGCTCGTACATCGGGAAATCGACGATCCAGCAGAAGCGGAATTCCGACTGTGCGATCAGGTCGAGCTCCTCGCCGAGGCGGGTGCGGACCTTGCCGGAGAATTTCGGCGCCTCGTCCTTCTTGCCGGCGGCGAAGAACACGGCGTCGCCGGGGTTCAGACCGCAGGCGGCCCGGATGGCCTCGACGCGGTCGGCCTCTAGGTTCTTGGCGATCGGTCCCTTGGGGCCATCGGCGGCAAACTGGATGTAGCCCAGGCCGCCCGCACCTTCCGCCCGCGCCCAGTCGTTCAGCTTGTCGAAGAAGCCGCGCGGCTTGTCGGCGGCACCCGGCGCCGGGATGGCCCGCACCACGCCGCCGGCGGCCGCGATCTTGGCGAAGAGCCCGAAGCCCGAACCCGCGAAATGCTGGGTCACATCGGTGATGCGCAGCGGGTTGCGCAGGTCCGGCTTGTCCGACCCGTACTCCAGCATGGCGGTGTCGTAGGCGATGCGCGGGAAGGGCGCGCCGTACACGCGACGCTCACCCGCGAATTCCTCGAACACACCGGCGATCACCGGCTCGATCGCGGCGAAGACGTCTTCCTGGGTGACGAAGCTCATCTCGAAATCGAGCTGGTAGAATTCGCCGGGCGAACGGTCCGCGCGGGAGGCCTCGTCGCGGAAGCAGGGGGCGATCTGGAAATACCGGTCGAAGCCCGCGACCATGGCGAGCTGCTTGAACTGCTGGGGCGCCTGCGGCAGCGCGTAGAACTTGCCCGGGTGGTTGCGCGCGGGCACCAGGAAGTCGCGCGCGCCCTCGGGGCTGGAAGCCGTGAGGATCGGCGTCTGGAACTCGGTGAAGCCCTGGTCGATCATGCGGCGGCGGATGGAGGCGATCACGCCCGCGCGCAGCATGATGTTGCGGTGCTGGCGTTCGCGCCGCAAATCGAGGAAGCGGTAGCGCAGGCGCAGGTCTTCCGGGAACTCCTGCTCGCCGGCCACCTGGATGGGCAGTTGCTCGGCGGCGGATTGGATCGCCACGTCGCGCACGCGGATTTCGACCTCGCCGGTCGGCAGGCGGGGGTTCACCGTGCCGGGTTCGCGCAGCACGACCTCTCCGGTGATGGTCACCACGCTTTCGGGGCGGGTTTCCTCCAGCGTGGCCAGCAGCGGCGACCCGGCGGCCACGACGCATTGCGTCATGCCGTAGTGGTCGCGCACATCCACGAACAGCAGCCCGCCATGGTCGCGCTTGCGGTGTACCCAGCCGGAGATGCGCACCGTGGCGCCGGCATCGGTGGCGCGGAGCGCCGCGCAGGTATGGGTGCGATAGGCGTGCATGGGCGAGTGACCGTAATTGTCTGGGACGGAAGGCCGCGCAGAGGGACCGACCGGCCCCGGGCTGTCAAGCATGGGGGCCGGCACTGCGGCGTTGTGCGCGGATTGCTGGCTTTGGACAAATTCTCCCCCGAGGGGGCCCGGGGTCGGCTTCGGTGGATCGGATCGGGCCGGCGGCACCATCGACATGCCCGATGGGTCTACCAGAATTTTTTCCTATCAACAAGCCCGGCGGCGGAGCGATTCGTCGCGGCCCGGCCACGACCGCGACACGCTGCCCCGGGAGCCTCGCCCGGTGGCGCCATTCGTCGCGGTGGGAGGGTCATCGGCAGCAACGGCCCGCCAGTCAGCCCGGCAGCGAGGCGGCTTTCCCGATCGGATAACGGACCACACAGGCATCCGACGCCGGCAGGCCGGCCGCGCGTCAGGCGCTGGCAGCGTCCAGTTCGGCCATGTCGGCCGTGGACAAGACCAGATCGCCGGCCGCCGCCAGTTCCGCCAATTGCCCGGAGCTGGTCGCGCTCGCGATCGGCGCCGTGACGCCCGGCCGCGCCAGCTGCCAACCCAACGCCACGGCCGCCGCACTGACGCCATGCCGCGCCGCCACCGCATCCACCGCCGCCAGCACGCGCATGCCCTTGTCGGTCATGTGCTTGGCCACGCTGCGTTCGCCCCGCACGCTTTTCCCCAGGTCCGCCGCCGTCCGGTACTTGCCGCTCAGGAACCCCGAAGCCAGCGCGGAATAGGTGATCACGCCCACCTGCTCGGCCAGGCACAGCGGCAGCAGGTCGGCCTCGATGCCGCGATCCATCAAGTTATAGACCGGCTGGTGGCTCTCGAAGCGCGGCAGGCCGTGCTGGGCGCTGAGGTCCAGCGCCGCCTTCAGCCGCGCCGCGGTGTAGTTGGACGACCCGATGGCGCGGACCTTCCCCGCTTCGATCAGCCGGCCGAAGGCGCCGAGCGTGTCGGCCAGCGGCGTCGCCTCGTCATCCTTGTGCGCCTGGTACAGGTCGATCCGGTCGATCCCGAGGCGCTTGAGCGATGCCTCGCAGGCCTGCGCAATCCAGGCCGGCGAGAGCCCCTTCCCCTGCCCCGGGATCTCCATGCCGCACTTGGTCAGCACCAGCACGCGGTCCCGCACGCCCGGGCGCGCCTTCAGCCAGGCGCCGATCACGGCCTCCGACTCGCCACCGACATGCCCGGACACCCATGTCGAATAGACATCCGCCGTGTCGATCGCGACCAGCCCGCGCTCCACGCAGGCATCGAGCAGCCGGAAGGACATCGCCTGGTCCGCCGTCCAGCCGAAGACATTGCCGCCGAACACCACCGCCGGCACCGACAGCCCCGACCGGCCGAGCGCGCGCATCTGCATGGGGGAACCCTCCACTTTCGCCGTCCAGGATGCGCCGCGCCCGGCGCGCCGGCCAGCCCTGCCCCCGGCGCGGCTTTCCCTGGCCCGCCCCGGGGTCTAGAAACGAATCACATGAGTCGCCGCCCCGCTGCCGCCGCCGAAGCCACCCCCGCCCTGATCACGGAGACCGAGGCCCTGGCCGCGCTTTGCGCCCGCCTGCGCTCCGAAGCCTTCGTGACGGTCGACACCGAATTCATGCGCGAACGCACCTACTGGCCCGAACTGTGCCTGGTGCAGCTCGCCGGCGAGAACGAGGTGGCCGAGGTCGACGCGCTGGCCCCCGGCCTGGACCTCGCGCCGCTCGGCGAATTGCTGGCCGACCCCGCCGTCGTGAAGGTGTTCCACGCCGCCCGGCAGGACGTGGAGATCTTCCTGTTGAAGTTCGACGCGGTGCCGACACCGCTGTTCGACACGCAGATCGCCGCGATGGTCGCCGGCTATGGCGACCAGGTGTCGTATGACGGGCTGTGCCGGTCGCTGGCTGGCGTGCAGATCGACAAGGCGCACCGCTTCTCCGACTGGTCGGCGCGCCCGCTCTCCGCCGCGCAACTCGCCTATGCCGCCGCCGACGTTACTCACCTACGCAAGATCTACACCGCGCTGGATGCCAAGCTGCGCCGCGAAGGTCGCCTTGCGTGGGTCGCCGAGGAAATGGGCGCGCTGGCCGACCCCGCGACCTATCGCCAGGACCCCGAGAGCGCCTGGGAACGCCTGCGCCCGCGCACCACCAACCGCCGCTTCCTGGGCGTGCTGCAGGCGGTCGCCGCCTGGCGCGAACGCGAGGCGCAGCGCATCAACATCCCGCGCCAGCGCCTGGTGAAGGACGAGACGCTGCTCGAGATCGCTGCCACCACGCCGGAGACACCCGCCGACCTGGCGCGGGCGCGGGGCGTCTCGGAAGGCTTCGCCAAGGGGCGGTCCGGGGTGGGCCTGCTCGCGGCCGTGCAGGCCGGCAAGGGCCTGCCCGACGATGACTTGCCGGAAGCGCCCAAGGACCGCGCCGGCCCGCCAGCCTCGCCCGCCCTGGTGGCGCTGCTGAAGGTGCTGCTGGCGGCCAAAAGCGAGGAACACAACGTCGCGCCGAAACTGCTCGCGAGCAGCGACGACCTCGACCGCCTGGCCGCCGGCGATGGCGCCGAAGTGCCGGCGATGCACGGCTGGCGGCGCGAGGTGTTCGGCGAGGCCGCGCTGGCGCTGAAGGCAGGGCGGCTGGCGCTGGGGGTGGATGGGAAGCGGGTGAAGTTGATCCCGGCGGGGTGAGGGTGTCCCGGAAAGGGCTTTGCCCTCCCCGGACCCCACCCACCAAAGGCCTAAAGGCCTCTGGACACCAATACCTGATCGGGGATTTTGGGCAGGGGCATGGCGTGCCCTCCGCGTCGGTCTCGCCGACGATGCCCCTGCCCAAAACCCCCGATTAAAGTAACGGGATCCAAGGGCCTTAAGCCCTTGGTGGGGGGAGGTCCGGAGGGGGGCAAAGCCCCTCTCCGTGGAGCACCCTCACCCCGCGACTTCCACCCCCGCCTCCAGCCCCAGCACCGCCGCCAGGGCCTCCACGCGTCGCAGCACGCTCTCGCCCGCGAAGACGCCGGTGCCTTCGACCAGGCGCAGCATAAGGCGGCCGCCGCGGCGTTCGATTTCCGTGCCGGCCAGCAGTTCCGGGGTGCCGCCCGACAGCGTGTAGGCCAGGCGCAGCGCGGCGCCGAGGGTTTCGGCGCGGCGCACGGCGGCGACGGATGTAGCTGGCATCCGCCGCGGCCTCGTAGCGCAGCGCGACAGCCAGCGCGAGGAACGCGCGCGCGTGGTGATCGAGCCCGACGCCGGGTTGCCGCAGCACGCGGAAGTAGGAATGTTCGGCGCGGTAGTCCGGGTGGTCGTGGCTGCCGATGTCGGATGCCCAGCAGGCGGCGATGCGCAGCGCGGCGTCCGTGGGGGATTCGGTTTCGAACAACCCGTTGGTCCAGCGCGCCAGGGCGGCCGGCAGCCGCGGGTCGCGGCCGAAGCGGGAGGCCAGTTCCTGCGAGGCCGACAGCAGCGGGTCGGCGTGGCGGGCTTCGGTGGGCAGGCGGCGGGCGTACCAGCCTTCGCGCAGCCCGTTGGCGGAGAACACCACGCGGCGCGCGCCGGATGCGCGCAGCAGGCGGCGCAGCACCACCGCGGCCCAGGGCAGGTCGACCACGCGCTTGGTGGGCGCGCCGGGCATGCGTTCCAGCGTGCGGCGGGTGGCCGCCATCACCACGCCGGCCAGGTCGCGCGCTTCCTCGCGCATCAGCACGTAGTGATGCACGATCGACAGCGGATAGGCGGTCTGCGCGATGTGCATGCGCGCGAGTGCGCGCCAGGCCCCGCCGACCAGGTACAGGTCGCGCCCGGTCGCTTCGGGCAGCCAGGGCACGCGGGCGAATTCCTCATCCGCCAGGGCGCGGCCGCGCTGCACTTCGCCGCCGGCGCGTTCGGACAGCCGGATGGCGCCGAGCGGCAGGCTGGCGACGCGCCCTGCCCGCCCATGCGCCAGTTCCACCAGTTCGAGCGACCCGCCGCCGATGTCTCCCAGCACGCCATCGGCGTCGGGGAAGCCCAGCAGCACGCCGTCGGCCGACAGGTGGCCTTCCTCGTCGCCGGTCAGAACGCGGATGACGAGGTCCGGCAGGCGAGCGCGCAACGCAGCGATGAAGGCGGCGCCGTTGGTGGCATCGCGAACGGCGGCGGTGGCCAGGACTTCGACGGGGTCGGCGCCCATGGCGCGGGCCACGGTGTGGTAGCGGACCATGACCGTGAGCGCCTGGTCGACCGCGTCCTCGTTCAGGCGACCAGTGGCGACCAAACCGCGGCCCAGGCCGAGCACCGCCTTTTCGTTGAAGATGGCCAGTGGATTGCGGCCATGGCCTTCGAACACCACGAGGCGCACGGAATTGGAGCCGAGGTCGACCACGGCGGAACGGGCCGTGCGCGGCGGCGCGCCGGCCAGGCCGGGCGTGTCGGTCATCGCGGTGTCCATCGGTTCAGTCCTGCACCACGCGGTCCTGCCGCGGCCGCCGCGTCGTTCCCTTCAACGCGCTGCCGCGGCCCGAGAGCGATGGGTTGGTCATGAAATATTCGTGTGCGGAGACACCCTTCTCGCCCGGCTTCAGGCGCGTCCAGCCGCCATCGGCGCCAAGCTGCCAGGACTGCATGGTGTCCTTCAGGTTCACCACCATGATCTGGTCGACAATCTGCGCGTGCACGGTGGGGTTCTCGACCGGCACCATGGTCTCGACGCGCCAGTCCATGTTGCGCGCCATCCAATCCGCGGAGCTGATGAACACGCGAGCGCGACGCGAAGGCAGGCGATGGCCGTTGCCGAAGACGCAGATGCGCGAATGTTCCAGGAAGCGGCCGACGATCGACTTCACGCGGATGTTCTCGGACAGCCCCTTCACGCCGGGGCGCAGGCAGCAGATGCCGCGCACCACGGCATCCACGCGAACGCCGGCGCGCGAGGCCGCGTACAGCGCGTCGATCAGCGTTTCATCGACCAGCGAGTTCATCTTGATCCAGATGGCTGCCGGCTTGCCTTCCCGCGCGAAGGCGATCTCCTGTTCGATCAGCGCCAGCAGCGTGGGGCGGATGGTCAGCGGGGCGAAGGCAAGCTTGTCCATCGTCTCGGGCCGCGCGTAGCCGGTCATGTAGTTGAACAGCTTGGCGGCGTCGCGCGTCAGCGCCGGGTCGGCGGTGAAGTAGGACAGGTCGGTGTAGATGCGCGCGGTGACCGGGTGGTAGTTGCCGGTGCCGAAATGCGCGTACGAACGCAGTTGCGCGCCCTCGCGCCGCACCACCAGGCTGACCTTCGCGTGGGTCTTCAGTTCGACGAAGCCATAGACCACCTGCACGCCGGCGGCTTCCAGTTCGCGGGCGAGCGCGATGTTGCGTTCCTCGTCGAAGCGCGCCTTCAGCTCGACGATGCCGGTGACGGATTTGCCGGCCTCGGCGGCTTCGATCAGCGCCTTGGCGATGGGGCTGTCGCGCGTGGTGCGATACAGCGTCTGCTTGATCGCGACCACGTTGGGGTCGCGCGCCGCCTGGCGCAGGAACTGCACCACCACGTCGAAGGATTCATAGGGGTGGTGGACGACGATGTCCTTCGCCCGGATCGCCGCGAAGCAGTCGCCGCCGAAGTCGAGGATGCGTTCGGGGAAGCGCGGGGTATAGGGCGTGAACAGCAGGTCGGGCCGGTCATCCGCGATCATCTGCGTGAGGTCCGACAGGCCGAGCAGCCCGTCCACGATGAACACCTCGCTGCGCTGCGCCTCCAGTTCCTCGGCGACGAAATCGAGCATGTCGGCGGGCGTCGCCGCGGTGACCGACAGCCGGATCGGCCGGCCGCGGCGGCGCCGCTTCAGCGCGGTCTCGTAGGATCGCACCAGATCCTCGGCCTCCTCCTCGAATTCCACGTCGGTGTCGCGGATCAGGCGGAACAGGCCGGTCTCGGCGGGGATGAAGCCGGGGAACAGGCGGTCGAGGAACAGCAGGATCAGGTCTTCGAGCTGCACGAAGCGGATGCCCAGGGCACCCTCGCGCGCCGGCAGGCGGATGAAGCGCTGCACCTGCGGGGACAGCGGCAGCAGCGCGCGCATGGTGCCGCCATCCTCCTCGCGCACCAGCTTCAGCACCATGCACAGCGACAGGTTCGAGATGAACGGGAAGGGATGCGCCGGGTCCACCGCGAGCGGCGTGAGCACCGGAAACACCCGGTCCATGAACCAGCCTTCCAGCCAGTCGCGGTCGGCGGCGTCCAGCTCCGCCGGTTCGCAGAGCGTCACATCGGAGGCGCGCATCAGCCCGCGCAGTTCCTGCCAGGCATCCTGCTGGGCGCGGATCAGCGCCTGCGCCTGGTCATGGATGGCCGCCAATTGCTGCGCCGGCGTCTTGCCGTCATGCGATGTCTTGCCGATGCCGGCGCGTTCCTGCCCGACCAGCCCGGCCACGCGCACCGAATAGAATTCATCGAGGTTGGACGCCGAGATCGCCACGAAGCGCAGCCGTTCCAGCAGCGGGTGCCGCGGATTCTCGGCTTCCTCCAGCACACGCTGGTTGAACGCCAGCCAGGACAGTTCCCGGTTGATGTAGCGCGCGGGGCTGGACAGGAGCGCATCGGCCGGATCGGCCGCCATGGTGGCAACGTGGTTCATGCCGCCAGACTACAGCAGCGCGGGCGCCGGGGGGGAGGGCACGGCTGAAATTGTCTCGGAAGCATCATCGCCCGGCGCTTCCCCGAAGCCGTCCCACCCGGCCAGGGCGGCCCGGGCCAGGGCGCGGGTGACCGGGGCGCGAGCAATCAGCGCGGCGCGGTCGAGCCGGGCCACGGCCTCGGCGAGCGCCGCCGCCTCGCGCGGCAGGCGGGCCAACAGCCAGGCCTGGGTGTCGGACGCCACGCGCAACTGCCTGTCCGCAAACAGCTTCGCCAGAAGTGCGGCCAGCAGCCCGTCCTGGGGCCGGCCGATGCCGACCGCGGTGGTGGCGCGCAGGCGGCTGGCCAGGTCCGGCAGGGCAATCGGCCAGCGCGCCGGCGCCTCACGCGCCAGCAGGAGCAGCCCCTCGCCGCGTTCGGCGCAAAGATTCACCAGGTGCAGCAGGGCGGTCGGGTCCGCGACCGCATCGGCATCGTCCAGCACGGTGCCGCCCGAGGCGGGTGGCGGCAGCCCGCGCAGCGCAGGCCCGTCCAGCCGCCGCCAACCGCGCGCGGCGGCAAACGCCCGGCCCATATGGGACTTGCCCACCCCCTCCGGCCCGAACAGCGCGAGCCGCCCGCCCGGCCAGCCATCCGGCCGGTCGAGCCAGGCCAGCGCCTGCGCATTCGAGGAATCCTCGAGGATGTCGGCGCGGTCGCCGGAGGCCATGAGCGGCAGCGGCAGGATGAATTGCCGCGCGCCCCCAGGGGGCGAGTCTTGCGGCGGGTCCATCCGCCCGTCCTACATCCCCGTCCGCGGCGGGTCGAGGTAGAGCGGACTTTCCAGGTATCGCCGCAGCCAATACCGCGCCACCACGCCCAGCGCCGCGGCCATCGGGACCGCCAGCAGCACACCCAGGAAGCCGAAGGCGACGCCACCCGCGAACAGCGCGAAGATCACCCAGACCGCGTGCAGTTCCACCCTGTCGCCCAACAGATAGGGGTAGATCACGTAGCCCTCGATCGTCTGGCCCACCACGAAGATGGCCACCACCAGCATGACCTCGTTCCAGGTCCCGAACTGGCCCATCGCCAGCAGCACGGCCGAGGCGAAGCCGGTCAGCGACCCGACATAGGGGATGAAGGTCAGGATGCCAGCCATCAGCCCGATGGTCAGCCCCAGCTCCAACCCGACCACCTGCAGCGCCACCGCGTAGAACAGGCCGAGCGCCGCGCAGCACAGCAACTGCCCGCGCAGCCAGGCGGACAGCACCCGGTCGGTATCCCGCGCCAATTGCCGCAGCACCGCCGCGTTCTTGCGCGGCAGCCAGGATTCGACGCGCCCGAGCATCGCCGACCAGTCCCGCAGCAGGTAGAAGGCCACCACCGGCACCACCACCACCAGCGTGAACACCTGGAACAGCGCGAAGCCACCGCCGATCAGCCGTGTTGCGGCGGTGACGATCCAGGACAGCATCGACCCGGCCTGGTTGATCGCCATGTCGCGCAGGCGCTGGTCCATCATGTCGGGGCCGAGCGCTTCCTCCAGCCGCAGCAGGCCGTCGCGCAGCAACGTGCCCACGCCGCTCACATAGACCGGCAGCCGCTGCACCAGGATGCCGATCTGCGCCAGGATCAGCGGGTACAGCAGCAGCATCGCCACCAGCCCGACCGCCATCAGAAGGAAGATCAACGCGAAGGCGCCCAGGCTGCGCCGGATGCCGATGCGCGACAGGCGCGTCGCGAGCGGATCCAGGAAATAGGCGATCACCGCGGCCAGCACGAAGGGCGTCAGGATCGCCTGGAACATCCACAGGCTGAACAGCAGCGTGGCGCCGAAACCCACCAGCAGCCCGGTGCGCTGCGCCCGCGTGGCGGTGCGTGGCGCGGATGGCGCCGGGAAGCGCGCGGCCATTGCCGGGCCGCTGCGCGCTGGCGGCTCGGCCCTGGCGGGCGGGCGGGGCGGCGTGTCGTTCACGCGCTGCCGCCCGCCGTCAGCCGCGCCGCCTGGACAACATAGGCGGCGCCGGAGGCGAAGGTGGTGGCCGCGACCACCCAGATCATCACATCGAGCAGCGCCGGCGCCGACAACTGGAACCCCGCCAGCAGCAGCGCCAGCGCGGCGAGCGCGATCTGCGCGAAGGTATTGGCCTTGCTGACCATCAGCGGGCGGATGCGCGTCGGCACGCCCAGCATCCACAGGGAGATCACGCCGCCCACGATCAGCAGGTCGCGGAACACCACCAGGATCGCCAGCCAGTCCGGCAGCACGCCGATCGCCGCCAGCGTCACATAGACCGACACCAGCAGCGCCTTGTCGGCGATCGGGTCGAGCAGCGCCCCCAGGGCCGACCGCGCGTTCCACACCCGCGCGATCCAGCCATCCACCGCATCCGAGATGCCGGCCCCCACGAAGACCAGGAAGGCGATGTCGAGCCGGTGCTGCAACATCAGCCAGACCGCCGCCGGCACCGCGCAGAGCCGCGCCAGCGTAATGAGGTTCGGCACGGTGAACAGCCCGGCCTCATGCTCGGCCGGGCCGGACCCATCCGGGCGGCGCAGGTGGTCAGGAACGTCCGCCAAGGCCCACGCGCCAGGCATCGCCGGGCGCTCCGGAGCCGGGGCTCATGGTCAGGCCCTGGCGCGCCAGCTCCTCGGCCGCCACCGCGGGCGGCGCGCGCAGGCCGAGGCGCAGCCGCGCCCGGTCGGTCGAGATCGCCACAACTTCCAGCCGCGCGGTGTTCGCCACCAGGCGCCGGCGGATCTCCAGCCATTCGTTCAGCGAGCCATACAGCGCCACCGCCTCGATGGTCGCGGCCGCGGGACCGGACGCCACCGGGCGCGGCGGCGGTTCGCCCGGCGTGCCAGGCACGCCCGGTGTCCCGCCCTCGGCCGTTCCGCTGCCGCCGGTGATCGCGCGTACCCGGCCCGGGTTGAAGTTCACCGTGATCCGCCCGGTGTAGCGGGTGGGGGAGGTGCGTTCCTCCTCGATTATGATCGAGGTGACCATGCCCTCGATCTGCGAATCCGACAGCGATCGGGTGACCCCGGCGGCCGAGGCGATGCGCTCCCACGCCGCGCGCCGCCCGGCCACGAAGGCGCGTTCGCGGGCGATCACGCCGTTCTCGGCGGTGGCCTCGGCGGGCACGCCGCGCTGGCTGTAGGAGACCGCCGCCGGCGCCTCCTGCGCGCGCGGCGCGGCGGGGGTCGCCAGCGCAAGCATCACGGTTGCGATCATCGCCGCCGCATGGTTCTTTCCGCGCGCCCGCGCAAGGCGGGACATGACCGGCATCAGCTTCACCATTCCTCGTCGACGGCCGGTCGATGGCCGCCCCTGCCCCGCGCCGCCGCGGCGCCTGAGCCACGCCAATACCCGATCGGAGGCCGCCCTGACCAGTTCCCCGTCTTCCCCGCTCACCTACCGCGCCGCCGGCGTCGACATCGAGGCCGGCGACGCGCTGGTCGATGCCATCAAGCCGCTGGCGAAATCCACCGACCGGCCTGGCACGATGGGCGGCCTGGGCGGCTTCGGCGCGCTGTTCGACCTGAAGGCCGCCGGCTTCACCGACCCGGTGCTGGTCAGCAGCACCGATGGCGTGGGCACCAAGCTGCGCGTCGCGATCGATGCCGGGCTGCACGCCACGGTCGGCATCGACCTGGTGGCGATGTGCGTCAACGACCTGGTGGTGCAGGGCGCGGAACCTCTGTTCTTCCTGGATTATTTCGCCACCGGCGCGCTGGACGTCGCCTCGGCCAGACAGGTGGTGGCCGGCATTGCCGAGGGCTGCCGGATCGCCGGCTGCGCGCTGGTCGGCGGCGAGACGGCCGAGATGCCGGGCATGTATGCCATGGGCGACTATGATCTGGCGGGATTCTCGGTGGGCGCGGCGGAACGCGGCGCGCTGCTGCCCAAGCCCGATGTCGGGCCGGGCGACGTCATCCTCGGGCTGATGTCCTCGGGCGCGCATTCCAACGGCTATTCCCTGGTCCGACGCATCGTGGAACGCGGCAATGCCGGGCTTGGGTCCCCGGCACCCTTCGCCGCCGGCAAGACACTCGGCGCAGCCCTGCTGGAGCCGACGCGGATCTACGTGAAGCCGCTGCTCGCCGCGCATCGCGCGGGCTACGTGAAGGCCGCCGCGCACATCACGGGCGGCGGGCTGCCGGGCAACCTGCCGCGCGTCCTGCCCGCAGGCACGGTTGCCGTGCTCGACGCGCGCGCCTGGACGCCGCCGCCGGTCTTCGCCTGGCTCGCCCGCGTGGGCGAGGTGGAGGCGCAGGAAATGCTGCGGGTCTTCAACTGCGGCATCGGCATGGCCGTCGTGGTATCCGCGCCCGTGGCGGAAGCCGCGGTGGCGTTCCTTGAAGGTCAGGGCGAGGCCGTGCGGCGCATCGGCGTGATCGAGGCGGGTTCGGGCGAGGCGAGCGTGCGCATCGACAACCTCGGTGCCGGCTGGCCGGCGTGACCGCTGGCCTCGCCGGCGGAGGCGCTGACGGCCCCGGCGAACATCGCCCCCCCCGCGCGCGCGTCGCCGTGCTGATCTCGGGGCGCGGGTCGAACATGGCGGCGCTGCTGGCGGCCGCCGCCGCGCCCGACTACCCGGCCGAGATCGCCCTGGTGCTCGCCAACCGCGCCGATGCGGGGGGGCTTGCCCTGGCCGCCGCCCAGGGGGTGCCGACCGCGCTGGTGGAAAGCCGCGCCTACCGGGGCGACCGGGCGGGGTTCGAGGCGGCGATGGACGCCGAACTCGTCCGCCACGACATCCGCATCATCGCACTGGCCGGCTTCATGCGCGTGCTGACCGAGGGCTTCGTGGCGCAGTGGGACGGGCGCATGATCAACGTCCACCCCTCGTTGCTGCCGGCATTCCCGGGGCTCGACACCCATGCCCGCGCGCTGGCGGCCGGCGTGCGGCTGCATGGCTGCACCGTGCACCTGGTCAGCGCCGGGGTGGACGAGGGGCCAATCCTGGCCCAGGCCGCGGTGGCGGTGCTGCCGGAGGATACCGAGGCGACGCTGGCCGCCCGCGTCCTGGCGCAGGAGCACCTCCTGTATCCGGCGGCTTTGGGCTGGCTGGCGGCCGGTCGGGTGGCGCTGGCGGGCGGCGTGGCGCGGGTCGATGGCGTGGTCGCGGCGGGGGGCAGCCTCGTGAACCCCTTGCCGGCGGCGCCCAGGCTTTCTAAAGGCTGATGCAGCATCGCGTGGTTGGGGGCGTGGCCGTGGCCGAAGATCAGACCTATGAGTTCGTCGAAGTGAAGGCCAGCGACATCCTGGCCGAGCGCCAGCGCGAATGGGCCGGGTTCACGACCTTCCTGACCTGGTCGACCGGCGTGATCGTCGTGCTGCTGGTGCTGATCTACCTGCTCTGGGGCTGAAGACAGGTTTGGGAACGCGCCATTGGGCGCGTTCCGAAGCCCGAACAGCTACGGGCGGAAGGCACCGGGGCGGCCGAGCAGCCAGCCCTGCAGTGCATCGCAGCGCGCATCCCTGAGCGCGCGCATCTGGTCCGCGGTCTCGACCGCCTCGGCCACCGTGACCGCGCCCAGCGCATGGGCCATCTCGACGACCGCGGTGACCAGCGCGCGGGAGCGTTCCGCCGCCGCGTCGTTGCGCTCGAGCCCGGCGGTCAACGCGGGGTCGAGTTTCACCGCGGCGAAGGGAATGTCGCGCAGCACGCGGGCCGAGCCATGCGTGCCGCCGAAATCATCCAGCGCAATACTGAGCCCGAGGTCGCGCAGCGCCGCCGCCAGCCGGCGCGACGCCGGCAGGTCCTGGGTCACCGCCGCCTCCGGCAGTTCGAGCGACAGACCGCGCGGGTCGACCCCGGTGGCGTCGATCGCGGCCTTGACCATGGGCGCCGCATGGCCGGTCAGCACGCCGGCCACCGAGACGTTCAGCGCGAGGTACGGCCCGCCCTGCGGCCAGCCCGCCCGCATGCGGAAACCCTGCACCAGCACCCAGGCATCGAGCGCCACGCCGCGGCCCACCGCCTCGGCCGCCGCGAGGGTCTCGCGCGGCGGGATGGCGCCGAATTCCGGGTGTTCCCAGCGCAGCAGCGCCTCGTAGCCGACCGGGTCCAGCGTCGCCGCGGCACAGATCGGCTGCAGGTCGAGCCGCAGCCCGGCGCCGCCGGCGGCCAGCGCATCCGCCAGCCGCGCACCGAGGTCCTCGGCCGCCACCTGGGGCAACGCCGCTTCTGGCAGGATGCCGTCCATGCCGTTCCTCCTCCTCCAAGGCCGCGCATCAGGCACCGGGGAGCATTAACGGGTCGTCAGCGCGGCGCCCGTGCTGCCCGCCGCAGACAAGGGCCCGTGACCGCCATCATGGCGCGGTGGCCGGCGATGATGTTGGATCGGCAGGCGGGAACGGACGGCCCGCCTGGCAGGAGGCAGACATGGCGACCATCAACGGAATCATGCGCGGGATCATCACCGGCGGGCTCGACCCGGCCCGTGGCGGACGCGTCTTCGTGCAGCTGCCGGCGCTGAAGGGCGGAGGCGGTGCCTGGGCGCCGGTCTGCCGGGCGTTTGGCGGCGCATCCGGCGCCGGCGCCGCGCCAGGGAGCCGCGGCACGGTGGGCGGGGCGGTCTGGGTTGCCTTCGAAAACGGCGATCCGAACTATCCGGTGGTGCTCGGCCTGGCGGATTGATGCCGATGGTGGAGGTCCACCGCGCGCATCAGCGTTCCCCGCGCGTCGGGGCGTGAAGGGCTCCGACGGCCTTCGTCGGGCATCCCGGCGAACCCCGGGGCGGGTTCGGCACCGGGGCGGGTTCGGCACCGGGGCGGGTTCGGCATCGGTGCACGACCAATGCCGCCCGCCCCCGCGTGGCGCGTCAGCCGACCAGTTCGGTGCCGGCGAAGAAATAGGCGATCTCGGCCGCCGCATTCTCGGCGCTGTCGGAGCCGTGCACGGAATTCGCCTCGATGCTCTCGGCGAACAGCTTGCGGATGGTGCCCTCGGCGGCCTGGGCCGGGTTGGTCGCACCCATCAGCTCGCGGTTCTTTGCCACGGCGCCCTCGCCTTCCAGCACCTGCACCACCACCGGGCCGGAGGCCATGAAGTCCACCAGGTCGTTGTAGAACGGGCGGGCGGCATGGACTTCGTAGAACTTCTTGGCGTGGGCGCGCGACATCCACACGCGCTTCTGCGCGATGATCGTGAGGCCGTTCTTCTCGAAGATGGCGTTGATGGCGCCCGTGAGGTTCCGCCGCGTGGCGTCCGGCTTGATGATGGAGAAGGTGCGTTCGATGGCCATGGCGGCTGTCCTCGGTGCTTTGCGGAGTCGGCGCGCCGGATAGGCGGGATGCGCGCCATGCGCAACCCCCGCCGCCCCGGCGCTCCGGCCCTTTCCCGTGGAAGCCGCTGGCGGAGCGCGGGACGTGCCCGCACCCCCGCTTGCGTCAGGCGGCCTGCTTCATCGCCGCGGCGTTGATCTCGCGCGCGGCCTTCGACAGCGTCACGTCCGCCGCCTTCTCCTGCGCCAGGTTGGCTTCCAGCAGGCTCACGATCTCCGACTTGCCGGCCACCTTGGCCCAGGCGATCAGCGCGCCGTAGCGGGCGATCTCGTAGTGCTCGATCGCCTGGCCGCTGGCGATCAGGCCGGCGTCGCGCACGCTGCCGGGCTTCGGCGTCTCATCGAGCAGTTCCTCGCATTCCTCGATCAGGCCGTTGATCGCCTCGCAGGTCACGCCCTGGGCGCGCTTGCCCAGCGCCTCGAACACCTGCTGCAGGCGCTCGACCTGGCCCTGGGTTTCCTCGTGATGCGCCATCAGCCCTTCGCGCAGGGTCTCGCTTTCGGCGGCCTTCGCCATCTTGGGCAGCGCCTTCAGGATCTGCCGCTCGGCGTAGTAGATGTCCTTCAGCGTATGCAGGAACAGGTCGTCGAGGCTCTTCATGGCCGCCATGGGGGTAATCCTCCGATAGGGTGTTTGACCGGGTTGCAACGCCCACCGCCCCCGCAGGTTGCGCTGCAGGCCTGCCGCACACGCGCCTGACAAGCCGGGGCCAAGCCGTTAGAAGGCCGGTGCCATGACCGTCCTCGCCATTCGCGACCTCACCATCCGCATCGCCGGCCGCGCATTGCTCGATGGCGCGAACCTGCAGATCGACATCGGCCGCAAGGTCGGCCTGGTCGGGCGCAACGGCGCGGGAAAATCCACCCTGCTGCGCGCCATCACCGGCGAGTTGCAGCCCGATGGCGGGGAGATCCGCCTCGCGCAGCGCGCCCGCATGGGCCATGTCGCGCAGGAAGCGCCGGGCGGCGAGGACAGCCTGCTGGAGATCGTGCTGGCGGCGGATACCGAACGTGCCGCGCTGCTGGCGGAAGCCGACGCCCACCCCGACCCCGCGCGCGTGGCCGAGATCCATGACCGGCTCATCGCCATCCGCGCCGACAGCGCGCCGTCGCGCGCCGGCGCCATCCTGTCGGGCCTCGGCTTCGACGCGGCGGCGCAGGCGCGCCCGTCGCGCGAATTCTCCGGCGGCTGGCGGATGCGCGTGGCACTCGCCCGCGCGCTGTTCGTCGAACCCGACCTGCTGCTGCTGGACGAACCGACCAACCACCTCGACCTTGAAGCCACCCTGTGGCTGGAGGGCTGGCTCGGGCGGTTTCCGGGGGCCGCCATCGTGGTCAGCCACGACCGCGGCCTGCTGGAACGCTGCGTCGATTCCATCGCGCATCTCGATCAGCAGAAGATCACGCTGTACCAGGGCAACTTCGCCGATTTCGTGCGCGTGCGCGCCGAACGCCAGGCGCAGCAGGCCGCGACCAACGCACGCATCACCGCCGAACGCGCGCACATCCAGTCCTTCGTCGACCGCTTCCGCTACAAGGCGTCGAAGGCGCGCCAGGCGCAGTCGCGCCTGAAGGCGCTGGAACGCATGCCGGCGGTCGAGGCGCTGGTCGAGGACCACGCGGTGCGCTTCGCCTTCCCCGCGCCCGAGGAACTCGCCCCGCCGATCCTGTCCTTGACCGGCGGCGCGGTCGGCTATGGCGGCCCGCCGATCCTGCGCAACCTGAACCTGCGGCTCGACCAGGACGACCGCATCGCGCTGCTGGGTGCCAACGGCAACGGCAAGTCGACGCTGGCCAAACTCATCGCCGGGCGGCTGCAGCCCGAGGGCGGGACGTATTTCCGCACGCGGTCGCTGCGCGTGGGCTATTTCGCGCAGCACCAGGCGGAAGAACTCGACCTCACGGGCACGCCGCTGACCCACATGCAGGCCGCCCTGCCCAAGGCGACCGAGACCGCCTGCCGGTCGCAGCTGGCACGCTTCGGCCTGGATGCGAATCGCGCCGAGACGCGCGTCGCTGCGCTGTCGGGTGGCGAAAAGGCGCGGCTGCTGCTGGCGCTGACCACGCGCGATGCGCCGCAACTGCTGATCCTCGACGAACCGACCAACCACCTGGACATCGATGCGCGCGAAGCGCTGGTCAGGGCGCTGGCCGACTTCCCCGGCGCCGTGGTGCTCATCACCCACGACCCGCATCTGGTGGAATTGGTGGCCGACCGCCTTTGGCTGGTGGCCGATGGCGCGGTCACGCCCTTCGATGGCGACCTCGATGACTATCGCGCGCTGCTGGCCGACCGTGCCCGCGGCGGCGCGCGTGCCGATCCGGGCGGGGTGAAGGCCGGCGCGCGGCGCGACCGCGCCGATGCGCGCACGGCAACCGCCCCGCTGCGCGCCCGCCTGAAGGAGGTCGAGGCCGCGATGGAACGCCTGACGCGCGAGAACGCGCTGATCGAAAAGCGCCTGTCGGACCCCGCCACCTATGCCCGCTTCAAGCCCGAGGACATCACCTGGGCCACGACGCGCCGCGCCGCGATCGCGCACAACCTGACGCAGTTCGAGGAAGAATGGCTCGAGCTCTCGGCCAGGCTCGAGGCCGCCTGAACGCGCTCAGCCGCGCTGCCGGTCCGGCACGCCGACGCGCACCAGGTGTTCGTCCAGGGTGCGCCGCATGAAGGTGGGCCAGAGCGCCCGCCCGGTGGCGGGTTCGGCCGGCAAGCGGTCCTGCGGGGCCGGGAGTCCGGGGGCCGTGGCGGCCGGCCGGGGCGGGTCGATGTGGTCCATCACGCCCTCCTTCCAATCGCAAGCGGAAAGCTAGTCATGACTGGCGGCGCACCACAACGAACGGTTGTGTGACACCACCGAATACCCCGCTGGACCGATCGGGCCGGATCAGCCAACAGGATGGCCGAAGGCCGGCGCGACACGTGCCGACCGGGAGGAGACCGCCATGATCCGCCGCCGCGCCCTGCTCGCGACCCCCGTCCTCGCCCTGCCCGCGGCCGCGCGCGCCCAGGCGTGGCCGTCCCGCCCGGTGCGGATCGTGCTCGCCTATCCGCCCGGCGGGTCGACCGACGTGCTGGCGCGCACCCTGGCCGCCGCGTTGGCCGAGGCGATCCCGGGCAGCACCTTCGTGGTGGACAACCGCCCCGGCGGCGCGGCGGTGGTGGGCACCCAGGCGGTCGCGCAGGCAGCACCGGATGGCTACACGCTCTCGCTCGGCAACAACCAGACGCATGCCGCCAATGCGGCGATGCTGCCCTCCCTGCCCTTCGACCCGATCGCCGATTTCGCGCCGATCGCGCGGTTGGCGGCGGTTCACCACGCGCTGGTGGTGCCGGCCAACGGCCCGCGCACGCTGGCCGAACTCGCCGCCAAGGGAAAGAATGGCGGACGCGTCACCTACGCCTCCTCCGGCGCGGGGTCGGCCAGCCACATGATCGCCGAGACCTTCGTGCGGCGCGAGCGCATGGACGCCACCCACGTGCCCTATCGCGGCGGCGCCCCGGCCACGACGGACACGGTGGCGGGCACGGTGGATTTCTTCGTCTCGACCTGGCCGCAGGTGGTCGCGCTGGTGCGCGATGGCCGCCTGCGCGCGCTGGGCATCGGCGCACCGGCCCGCCTGCCCGAGACGCCCGACGTGCCGACCTTCGCCGAACTGAACGCGCAGGATTTGGCGGTCGATGCCTGGTTCGGCCTGTGGGCACCGGCGCGCACCGATGCGGCGATCGTCACGCGGCTGTCCGATGCGCTGATCGGCATCCTGGGCCAGCCAGCGATGCGCGAGAGGCTGAACGGCCAGGGCTTCGTCGCCGCGCCGATGCCGGCCGGCCCCTTCGCGGCGTTCCAGCGGGAGGAAGTGGAACGCTGGCGCCGGATGGTCGAGATCACGGGGATCCGCCTGCCGGGCTGACCCCCGCGCGGCGTCAGCTGCGCTTTTCCCAGCCGCCCTGGCCCTGCTGCCAGTAGGTGAGCGCGTGGCCGGCCGCCTTCGCCGCCGCCCAGCGCGCCCGCGCCGCCGCCACCGCGGCGTTATCGGCGCCGTCGAACAGGTCGAGCACGCGGTCGTATTCGGCCAGCCGCGCGCTGTCGGCCCCATCCACCAGCACCAGGAAGCGCGCGCCATTGCCCGGCGCGATATCCTCGGTGCCGAGCAGGATGGGTTGCAGCGCGTCGTGCTCGGCACCGGCGACGCCATGCGGCAGCCAGTCGGGATCGGGTGCGGTCCAGAGCGCGGCATCCAGCGCCGGCAAGCGTTCCGCTTCCCCACACAGCACGAAGGCGCGCCCGCCGGCGGCCAGCACGCGCCCGAGCAGGCGCGGCAGGGCCTGGTCCAGCGAAACCCGCGTCAGGTGGTAGAAGCCGATCTCGGCCATCACGCGGGCTCCGCGGCGGGCAGCGCTGCGCGCTTCACGGCTCGGTCTCGAAGCGCAGCGCCACCAGGCGGTCCAGCAGCCTGGCGCCGAAGCCGGTCGGTCCGGCCGGGCCCAGCGCATGTGCCTCCTCGGCGGTGTCCACGCCGGCGATATCCAGGTGCGCCCAGGGCGTCGCTCCGACGAATTCGCGCAGGAAGGCCGCCGCGTGGCAGGCATCGGGCAGGAAGCGCCCGCCCCAGGCCCCCGAGCCCGCCGGCGCGCACTGCCGGAGGTCGGCAATGTCCGATCGCAGAACCTCGCGGTGGGTCTCACCGATCGGCATGGGCCAGAGCGGCTCGCCCACCGCCTCCCCGGCCGCGGCGGCGCTGGCCATCAGCGCGGCGTCGCTGCCGAAGATCCCGGCGCGGTGATGCCCCAGCGCGGTGACGATCGACCCGGTCAGCGTCGCCAGGTCGACCACGGCGCGGGGGCGGAAGGCGGCGATGGCGTGGTGCAGCGCATCGGCCAGCACCAGGCGGCCTTCGGCATCGGTGTCGATCACCTCGACCGTGCGGCGCGATGCGGTGCGGATCACGTCGCCAGGGCGATAGGAGGCCGCGCCGGTGGCGTTCTCGGCGATGGCCAGGACGGCGACGGCGGGCGATGGGGATTTGCGCCGCGCCAGCGCCAGCATCGCGCCGGCACAGGCGGCGGCGCCGGCCATGTCGGCGCGCATCGCCTCCATCCCGGCGGCCGGCTTGATGGATATGCCGCCGGTGTCGAAGACCATCCCCTTGCCCACGAAGGCGACCGGGAGCATGGGCAATGCGCCGCGCCAGCGCAGCACGGCCAGGCGCGGCGGGTCGGCCGCACCGCCACCGACCGCGAGCAGCGCACCGAAGCCATGGCGCTCGAGCCACTTCCGGCCGTGGATCGTGACCTCGATGCCTTCGGCGGCCAGCGCCTCCAGCCGTTCGGCGAAGCGGCGCGTGGTCAGGTGGTTGGCCGGTTCGGCCACCAGGTCGCGCGCCAGCAGGCAGCCGGCGATGCCGGGCGCGACCACGGCGAAGGCGGCTTCGGCGGCGTCGGGATCATCGGCATGGACGACCAGCCGGCGGATCCGCCGCGGCACGTCGCGCGTGCGATGCGTGTCGAAGGACCAGGCACCGAGGGCGATGCCGGCAGCCAGGGCGGCGACCTGCGCCGCGCCCAGGCCGGCGCCGGACAAGGCGACCTCCTCGGTCGCACCCGCCGCCAGTACGGCGGCAGCGCCGGCGCGTTCGCAGGCCGGCGCATCGGGCGCGGTGCCGAGGCCCACCACCAGGCGCCGCGGCGTGCCCGGCAGGTCCAGCACCTGCCCTGCCGCACCGGTGAAGCGCGCGGCCGCCAGCGCCGATGCGAGTGCGCGCGGCGGCGCGGCGCCCTCGGCCAGTGCGACGATGCAGGGCGCTTCCGGCCGGGGCGCGCCGCGGCGGAACCGGACCGCGATCACGCGCGCGCTCTCAGCCCTCGTAGTGCTCGGCGACCAGGCGGTCGAGCATCCGCACGCCGTAGGCGGTCGCGCCCTTGGGCGTGGTGGCGGTGTCCTTGCTGGACCAGGCGGTGCCGGCGATGTCCAGGTGCGCCCAGGGCTTGCCCTGCACGAAGCGCTGGATGAACTGCGCCGCGGTGATCGACCCGCCCGGACGGCCGCCGACGTTCTTCATGTCGGCGATGTCGGACTTGATCTGCTTGTCATAGGCCTCGCCCAGCGGCATGCGCCACGCCGTCTCGCCGGTCGCGCGGCCGGCGGCCTCGATGCGGCTGGCCAGCGTGTCGTCGTTGCTGAACAGCCCGGCGTGCTCGTGGCCGAGCGCGATGATGATGGCGCCGGTCAGCGTCGCGAGGTCGACCATGAAGCGCGGGTCGAACTTCTCGATGCAGTAGTGGATGACGTCGGCCAGCACGAGGCGGCCTTCGGCGTCGGTGTTGATCACCTCGATGGTCTGGCCCGACGCCGAGGTCACCACATCGCCCGGCCGCTGCGCGTTGGCCGAGGGCATGTTCTCCACCAGGCCGACCAGCCCGACCACGTCGGCCTTCGCCTTGCGGCCCGCGAGTGCCGCCATCAGGCCGATCACGGTGCCGGCGCCGGCCATGTCCCACTTCATGTCCTCCATGCCGCCGGCGGGCTTGATGGAGATGCCGCCAGTGTCGAAGGTAACGCCCTTGCCGATGAAGGCCAGCGGCTTGCCCTTCTTGGCCTTGGGCGCGCCGTTCCACTTCATCACCACCATGCGCGCTTCCTGCGCGCTGCCCTGCGCGACGCCCAGCAGGGCGCCGAAGCCGAGCTTCTTCATCTCCTTCGGGCCGAGGATCTCGACCTCGACGCCGAGCTTCGTGAGCGCCTTGCAGCGTTCCGCGCAATCGGCCGGCGTCAGCACGTTGGGTGGTTCGCTGACCAGGTCGCGGGTGAGGAAGACGCCGTCCGCCACCGCCTGCAGCGGGGCAAAGGCGGCCTTGGCCTTGGTGGTGTCGGAGACGGCCAGCGCCACGCGCTCGGTCTTGGGCTTGTCCTCCTCCTTCTCGGTCGTGCGGTAGCGGTCGAAGCGGTAGGATTTCAGCACGACGCCCATCGCCATCGAGGCCGCCAGCGCCGGGGCCAGGCCATCGGCCGCGACCACCGCCTCGCGTTCCTGCGCGATGGCCGCGAACATCGTGCCTCCGGCCGCCTCGGCACCGGTCTCGGCCAGGTCGGCGGGCTTGCCCAGGCCGATCGCGACCACCTTCGACAGCCCGGCGCCGGGCGCCCAGAGCGTCGTGGCCTGGCCCTTGCGGCCCTTGAACTTCGCCGCCTCCAAGCCGCGCGAGATGGCGCCGCCGGTCGCCTCGTCGGCCTGCTTCGCGAGGCCGGCGAGCGTCGCCTCCTCGGCCAGCGGCAGCACCAGGGCGCCGCTGCGCGGCAGGGCAGGCTTCACGAAGGCGATGTCGGGCATGGAGACTCCGGCTGGGCGGTCGCGTTGAATGGACCACCTTAGGGTCGCGACCGCGGCCCGGCCAGGGGCGGGGCTTGCGGGCCGGCGCCGCGGGCGCCACACCGCGCCGATGGATGACGATGCCCTGCTGGCGCTTGCCACCCGCCTGGCCACCGAGGCCGCGGCCGCGATCAACGCGGTGCGCGCCGCCGGCTTCGCCGTGGAGCGCAAATCCGACCGCTCCCCGGTGACCGAGGCCGATCGCATCGCCGAGGCGCTGATCGTCGAGGGCCTGCGCGCCGCCGCCCCCCGCATCCCGGTGATCGCCGAGGAGGAGATCGAGGCCGGCACCGCGCCGGCCGACCCCGGCCGCCGCTTCTGGCTGGTCGACCCGCTAGACGGCACGCGGGAATTCGCCGCCGGGCGCGACAATTTCACGGTCAATGTCGGGCTGGTGGCGGATGGCCGGCCGGTGCTCGGCGCCGTCGCCATCCCGGCGACCGGCGAGGTGTTCTGGGGCCGCGCCGGTGCCGGTGCCTTCAAGCGCGACGCGCAGGGCACCCGCGCCATCGCCGTGCGCGCCGTGCCGGCCGAAGGGCTGGTCGTGATGGGCAGCCACCACTACCAGGACGACCCGCGCATGACGCGTTTCCTGGAAGGGCGGCGCGTCGCGCGCATCGTCAACATCGGCTCGGCGGAGAAGTTCTGCCGGGTGGCGGAAGGCAGCGCCGACCTCTACCCGCGCTTCGGGCGCACCATGGAATGGGACACCGCCGCGCCGCATGCGGTGCTGGAAGCCGCCGGCGGGGCCATCCGACTCATGGAGGGCGGCGGCGCGCTGGCCTATGGCAAGCCGGGCTGGGGCAATCCCGGCTTCATCTGCGAGGGCCGCGGGTGACGCTGCTGCTGCGCGCGCAGGATGTGGAGCAAGCGGCCGCCCTGCTGCGCGGCGGCGACCTGGTCGGCTTCCCCACCGAGACCGTCTATGGCCTGGGCGCCGATGCGCGGAATGGGCGCGCCGTGGCCGCGGTGTTCGACGCCAAGGGCAGGCCGCATTTCAATCCGCTGATCTGCCATTTCCCCGATGCCGCTTCCGCCTTCGACGAGGCCCTGCCCGACGACCGCGCCCGCGCGCTGGCCGACCGCTTCTGGCCGGGGCCGCTGACGCTGGTGCTGCCGCGGCGGCCCGAATGCCGGGTCGACCTGCTGGCGGGGGCGGGGCTGGACACGCTGGCGGTGCGCGTGCCGGCGCATCCGCTGGCGCTGGCGCTGCTGCGCGCGGCGCGGGCGCCGGTGGCGGGACCGTCGGCCAACCGGTCGGGCCAGGTCAGCCCGACCACCGCGCAGCATGTGCTCCATGGCCTGGGCGGGCGCATCGCCGCTGTGCTGGATGGCGGCCCCTGCGCGGTCGGCGTCGAGAGCACCGTGCTGGACCTGGCCGCCGGCGGGGCAGCGCTGCTGCGCCCGGGCGGCGTGCCGGTCGAGGCGATCGAGGCGGTGATCGGGCCGGTGGCGCGACCGATCCCGGTCTCGGCGGCCGCGGCGACGCGCACGCTGCGCAGCCCGGGGATGATGCTGTCGCACTATGCCCCCGCGCTGCCGGTGCGGCTGGCGGCCGGCGATGTGGAAGCTGACGAGGCGTTGCTGGCGTTCGGCCCGGCACTGCCGGGCGCCGGGGTGGTGTGGCAGCTGTCCGGGACACGCGACCTGCGGGAAGCGGCGTCCCGCCTGTTCGCGGGGCTGCGCTGGCTGGATGCGGAAGGGGCGCGGCTGGGCTTGCGCCGCATCGCGGTGATGCCGGTCCCGCTGGCCGGGCTGGGGGCGGCCATCAACGACCGCCTGGAACGCGCTGCGGCGCCGCGCGGGTGAAGCACACGAACCCCTGAGCGGGCTCCCTCGCGCAGCAGGGCAGGGTTGGGCGCCGTCGCATCGCCGCTCGATACCGGGGCACGAGCGGCCGGGCCGGCGGCAACGTCGCCGGCAGCCAGGCTGGCCGCGACGCCGGCGCAACGCTCGCGACCCGCGCGTGTTCTCGACGGCGTTGCCCTGGTGCCCCGGAGTTCCCGTGCGTTTCAAGATCGGTTGCCGTCTGGCCTACCAGACGGAATCGCCGGTGCCCTTCGTGTTCAACATCGAGGCACAGCGCTTCCCGCTGATGCTCCGGCGGCGCCGACCCCGCCCCGCCGAGTTTCAGGCCCAGAGGCCGCGGGCCACCAGCCAGTCCTGGACCAGCGACGCCACCACATCCGAATTGCGGTCCATCTGGATCATGTGGCTGTTGCCCGGGATGCCGCGCGCAGGCAGGTCCACCACATCGACATGCCCGCCCGCGGCGCGGACCGCCTCGGCGAAGGCAATGCCCCGCGCGCGGATCATCGGCCAGCGCGCATCGCCCTCGATGAAGTCGCCATAGATCATCAGCACCGGGATGCCGGCCAGCGCCGCCGCCTTCTCCGCCAGGCCGGTCGAGGCCGGCTCCACCAGCACCAGCGCGCGCACCTGGCCCGGCCATTCCTGCGCGGCACGCCAGGCGAAGAACCCGCCCTGGCTGTGCGCCACCACCACCGATGGCCCGACCCGCCCGAGCAGCGCGCCATACCCCGCGAGCGTCATGTCGTCCGTCGTGGTGAAGCGCGGCACGCAACCGCGGATGAAACTGCGCCACGACGCGGCATCGGCGGGGAATTGCTGGCCCTCGAAGACCCGGCCCTGCTGCGGCGTACCGGGACCGATGCGGAAGCGCTCCCACGGGTTCTCCAGCGTCAGCGTGACCGGAACGCCGCCGGTCTCCTCGGGAATGCGCATCCAGCCGGCGCGGCCGCGTTCGACCGCGTCGCTCACCACCACCTCCCAGCCGCGGCGCAGGAAGAAATGCTGCCAGCCCTCGCGGCCATCCGGCGTGGTTTCCCAGCAGGCGCCGGTCAGCCCGCCGCCATGCCAGAGCATCAACGGCACCGAACCGCGCCGCGGTGCGGGTTCCATCACCTGCGCATAGACCCCGCCGACCAGGTAGGTGCCGTTCGGGTCGATCAGCGCCGGCGCGCTGCCGGGCGTGAAGGTGACCTCGCGCGGCGGCTGCCCGGCCACCACGACCTCCCGCCCGCCGACATGGAAGGACCCCCAGCGCGCGAGGGCGATCGGTGGCGTGTCTGTCATGCGCGTGGCGGTCCCCCTGGCGTTGCCGCGGCCCTCGGCGGCCGGAGCATGGCGGTCGTGGCCGGGCAGCTCAACCCTCGCCGCGGCCGCGCCGGGGCCAGCCACATGGCTCCCTGCGCGAGGCGTATCCGGAACGGCGCTGCATCCCGGCGCGCGCCGGTTGCTGCCCGCGCGCGCAGCCGCGCGAGGCCCGGCCGCGCCCTGGACGACAGCGCCGCGCCCGGGGCCGAACGTATCGAACGCTTCGGCGCGCCGGCGCCCGTTGGCCGGCCGCCCCCCGGTGAGCGTGACGCGGCCGCGCAAGCACGCCATGATCGCGCACCAAGAATGAACCACCGGAGACGTTCCATGATCCGCCGCCGCCCGCTGCTGGCCCTGCCGGTCGCCGCCCTCGCCGCGCCGCGCCTCGCCAGCGCGCAGACCCAAGCCACAGGAACCTGGCCGAACCGCCCGCTGCGCATGGTCATCCCCTGGCCCCCGGGCCAGCAGACCGATGTCGCCGGGCGCCTGGTGGCCCAGATGCTGACCGAACGGCTGGGCCAGCCGGTGGTGCCGGACAACCGGCCCGGCGCGGGCGGGCAGATCGGCACCAACATCGTCGCGCGCGGCACGCCGGATGGCTACACGCTGCTGGCCGGCTCGCTTGGCCCGATCACCTTCGGCCCGCTGGTCACCCGCCCGCCCTACGATGTGGAGCGCGACCTCGCCCCCGTCGCGATGTATGGCGAGGCGCCCTTCGTCGTGCTGGTGAAGCCGGAATCGCCGGCGCGCGACCTCAATGGCCTGATCGCCATGCTGAAGGCGCGGCCGGGCCACCACACCTACAATTCCTCGGGCGTGGCGGGCGCGCAGCACCTGGTGGCGGCGCTTTTCCTGGCCAAGGCAGGGCTGGAGGCGCTGCACGTCCCCTTCCAGGGCAGCGGCGCGGCGCTGGCGGCGCTGCTCGGCGGCCAGGTGGATTTCGGCTTCGACACGCCGGCGGCGGCGATGCGGCTGGTCACGGCCGGGCAGTTGCGCGCGCTGGCGGTGACTACCTCCCGTCCCTCCCCACTCGTGCCCGGCGTGCTGCCCATCGCGCAGGCCGGCGGGCCCGCCGACTATCATGTCGATTCCTGGTCGTCCGTCATGGTGCAGACCGGCACGCCGCGGCCGATCATCGACCGGCTGCATGCCGCGATCGTCGAGGGCTTCACCGGCGCCGACCTGCGCGATCGCTTCGCCAATATCGGCATGGCGGTGACCGGCGTGAGCGGGCCGGACGAATTCGCCGCCCGGCTGCGGCGCGATTGGGCGACCTTCCGCCCGGTGATCGAGCAGCTCGGCATCCGCGCGGAATAGACGCGGCCGCTGCGTGCCGATGGGGGACCATCGGCACGGCGCCGCGCCCTCAGGGCAGCGTCGCGAGGAAGCGCGCGAGGTCCTCCCGCCAAAAGCGCGCATTGCCCGTGGTGCCGTGGCCGAGCGTCCCGGCACTCGCCGGGATGAGAAGCAGGCGGGCATTCGGGATGCGCGCGAGCGCGCGCTCGGTCAGGCCGGTCTCAGGCGGGTTGCGTTCGTCGTCGGCGGAGTTGATCACCAGCACGCGCGCGCGGATGCGGTCGAGCTTCGGCTCCGGGTCGTAGTCGCGGCTGGCATCCCATTGCCAGATGAAGTCGTTGGCATCGCGCGGCGGCGGTGCGGCGAGGCGCTGGTCCACCAGGCGATCGGCGGCCTCGCGGGTCGGTGCCACGCGCTGCAGGTTCAACGTGCCGCCATTGGTGCCGAGGCCATAGACCACGTTGGCCAGGCCGAGCGCGGCCGGCTGCGTCGTGTAGTCGCCGCCCCTGTAGCCGGGGTCGCGGCGCACCGTCTCCATCATCAGGCGGCGCATCATCCAGTTGCGCGCCGACATCGCCGTGGGCTGGGACGCCATGGGCACGACGGCGTCCATCGCGTCGGGGAAGTTCGTGGCCCAGGTCCAGGCCATCATCCCGCCCATGGAATTGCCCAGGACCAGCCGAAGCCGCGGGATGCGCAGCCCTTCCGTCACCAGCCGGTGCTGCGCCGCGACCATGTCGTCGTAGGTGTAGCGCGGGAAGGCGGCGCGCATCCCGTCCGAGGGCTTCGAGGAATTTCCGGTGCCGATCGAATCCGGGATGATGATGAAGAAGCGCGTGGCGTCCAGCGCCTGGCCGGGGCCGAACAACTGCCCGCCGAAGGCCGGCGAGAGCATGCCGCGCGCCGTGCCGTTGGTGCCATGCAGGATCAGCACTGCCGGGTTCGCCGGATCGCCCAGCGTGATGTAGCCGATCCGCAGGTCCATGGCCTGGCCGTCATGGAAACGGAAGCCGGCGGCTGTCCAGGTGGCCTCGCGCGGGGCGGGCTGCGCTGCCGCCGACAGCGCGGCGAGGAGCAGCGGCAGCAGCAAGGCTGCACGGCGGAGCAGGCGCATGGGCGGGATCCTCCTGGGCTTCTTGCCCGCGAGGCGCCAGCGCCCCCGCGGCGTCAGATCATCGCCATCCCGCCATTCACATGGATGGTCTGCCCCGTCACCCAGCCCGCCTCGGCGGACGCCAGGAACACCACCGCCGCCGCGATGTCCTCCGGCGTGCCCATGCGCTGCGTCGGAATGCGCGACAGCAGCGCGGTCTTCTGCGCCTCGCCCAGCGCATCGGTCATCGCGGTCTTGACGAAGCCCGGCGCCACGACGTTCACCGTGACACCGCGCGTCGCCACTTCCTGCGCCAGCGACTTGCTCATGCCGATCAGCCCGGCCTTGGCCGCGGCGTAGTTCGCCTGCCCCGCATTGCCGGTGACGCCCACGATGGAGGCGATCGAGACGATCCGCCCGCTGCGCTTCTTCATCATCCCGCGCAGTGCAGCGCGCGCCAGGCGGAAGGGCGCGGTCAGGTCGACCTCAAGCACCGCGTTCCAGTCGGCATCGCCCATGCGCAGCGCCAGCATGTCGCGCGTGAAGCCGGCATTGTTGACCAGGATGTCGAGGCCGCCGGCCTCGGTCTCGATCTTCTCGACCAGCGCGGCAGGCGCGGCGGGGTCGGCCAGGTCGGCGGGTGCCACGATCACCCGCGCCCCGCCCAGCGCCGCGGCCACGCGCGCCAGCTCGGCCTCGCGCCGCCCGGTGATGGCCACGGTCGCACCCTGCCGGTGCAGGGCGGTGGCGATCGCCTCGCCGATGCCGCCGGTGGCGCCGGTGACGAGCGCCGTCTTGCCGGTCAGGTCGAACATGCAGGAACTCCGCTCAGGGGTTGAAGCCGCGCGCCTTGGGATCGAACGACTGCGCGGTGGTCAGGTCGAACCACAGGCGCGCGTTCCGTTCGCCCGAGCCGACCAGCGCCGGATGCCGGCCGAGCCCGGGCAGGTAGATCTGGTCCATGAACAGATGCGGCGCCTCATGCGCGATGGTGTAGGTGCTGCCGCCCGACGATGCGGTGCGCCCAGGACCCGCATGGGCCGCGAGCACGGTGCTGCGGTTCAGCCGCGCCCGCACGATGATGTCGCAATCCGTCCAGTCCTCCGGCAGCGCGAGCTGCCGCCGGGCGATGTCGATCAGCCGCGAGCCGCTCGACCGCGCGCGGGAAAGCAGCAGCGCCATCCGGTCGTCGTTCATCCACCAGGGCGAGTTGAGCAGTGGCAGCAGCGCCTGCGGACCGGTGCCGAGATAGCGCCGCGCCGCGAAGCGGTAGAGCATGTCGTTCTGCAGCACCAGGCGGCGCTTGATGACAAGGCCGCCGGTCCGCACGTAGTGAAAGCCGCCCGGCGCATTCGGGTCGGGCGCGGTCACCAGGGTACGGCGCGGGCCGTGGCCGGCGTTGCGCCACTGGTAGCCCTCGGCCTCCTGGCGCAGCGTGCTGTTGGTACACCAGGGTTCATTCACCGCGGTCGTCATGTCCGTGCTCCGTTGTCGCGGCCGGACGATGCGCGCGCACCTGCGCGCCGCGCCGTGCCGCGGGTCACGGCGAGGCTTAGCCAAAGCCATCGCACCCCGCGGTGAAGGATTTCGGACGGGTGGCATCACACCGATTTCAGGAAGGCCTCGACATCCGCCGGCGTGCCGATCGCGAGCGCGCTCGCCTCCGGCGCGTTGCGCTTCATCAGCCCGGTCAGGACGCGGCCGGCGCCGACCTCGACGAAGCGGTCGCAGCCCATCGCGGCCATGGCGGCGACGCATTCGCGCCAGCGCACCGTGCCGGTCACCTGCTTGACCAGCAGGTCGCGGATCTCGGCCGGGTCGGTGGCCTTGGCGGCGGTCACGTTCGCCACCACCGGCACCAGCGGCGCGCGCATCGGCGCGCCGGCCAGGGCCTCGGCCATGGCATCGGCGGCCGGCGCCATCAGCGCGCAGTGGAAGGGGGCGGAGACCGGCAGCAGCATGGCGCGCTTCACGCCGCGTTCCTTCGCGATCTCGATGGCGCGCTCGACGGCCGCCTTGGCACCGGAGATCACCACCTGGCCGCCGCCATTGTCGTTCGCGGCTTCGACCACGTCGCGCTGGTCCGTCTCCGGGTCGATGCCGGCGGCGGCGCAGATTTCGCGTGCCAGGTCGATCTCGGCGCCCAGCAGGGCGGCCATCGCGCCGGTGCCCGGCGGCGTGGCCGCCTGCATGGCATCGCCGCGCAGGCGCAGCAGGCGCGCGGCGGTCGCGACATCGAAGGCGCCGGCGGCGGTCAGCGCGGAATACTCGCCGAGCGAATGGCCAGCGACCAGGGTGACACGCTCGGCCAGCACGAAGCCGCCCTCGGCCTCCAGCGCGCGCACCACGGCCAGGGAATGGGCCATCAGCGCGGGCTGCGCATTGGCGGTGAGGGTCAGCTCCTCCTGCGGGCCTTCCCACATCAGCTTCGACAGCTTCTGGGACAGCGCGTCGTCCACTTCCTGGAAGACGTGGCGGGCGGCGGGGAAGGCCTCGGCCAGGTCGCGGCCCATGCCGACGGCCTGGCTGCCCTGGCCGGGAAAGACGAAGGCTGTTGCCATGGTTGCGCGCATCCGTTGTGTGACTGGCCGGCGCGGGATGCGGCGCGGCTCGGCGCTTGTCAACCGGACAACGATGCGCGCGGCCGCGGCGCAGAGGCGTCCGCCGGGCCGCTCAGTTCATCTGGATGCCGGCATCGCGCACCACCTGCTTCCAGCGCGCCAGTTCGGTCGAGATGGTCTGGCCGAGCTGGTCCGGCGTGCTGGCATCGATGGTGAAGCCGGCGGCGGTCAGGCGTTGGGTCACGTCCGGCAGGCGCAGCGCGGCGGCGATGGTCTCGTGCAGCCGGGCGATTGCCGGCGCCGGCGTGCCGGCCGGTGCCAGGAAGGCCGACCAGGAGGCCGAGACCACCTGTGGGAAGCCGGCCTCGGTCATGGTGGGCACGTCGGGCAGCGGCTCGAAGCGCCGCGGCATGGCGATGGCGATGCCGCGCAGCGCACCCGAGGCGACATGCGGGCGCACGGTCGCCGCGTTCAGGATCGAGCACTGCACCGTGCCCTGGATCATCGCCGTGACGGCGGGCGCGCCGCCGGGGAAGGGCACGTGCGTGGCCTGGGTGCCCGTCGCGCGCAGGAACAGCTCCATGCCGAGCTGCTCGGTCGAACCGACGCCGCCCGAGGAATAGGAGGCGCGGCCGTTCTCGCGCTTCAGCCAGTCGATCGTCTCGGCCACGTTCCGCGCGGGGACGTCCTTGTGGACCACCAGCATGTTGGGGACGGTCATCGCCAGGCTGACCGGGGCGAAATCCTTCTCGGGGTCGTAGCCCGGCTGCCGCATGACCGCGGGGTTGATGGTCATGGTGCCGGATGCCGCGACGATCAGCGTATGGCCATCCGCCGGCTGGGCCGCGACATGGCGCGCGGCGATGGCGCCGGTGGCGCCGGGGCGGTTCTCCACCACCACGTTCTGGCCCAGCGTCGCCTGCAGGTGCGGCGCCACCAGGCGGGCGACCACGTCGTTCGGCCCGCCGGGGGCGAAGGGCACCACGAGCACGATCGGCCGCGTCGGCATCCAGGCGGGCTGGGCCGCCACCGGGCGGGGGGCGGCCAGGGCGGCGATGGGCAGGATCAGGGCGCTGCGACGGTTCATGCGGGGCCTCCCGGGGGCGTGAAGAGCGGATTGCAGCACGAAGCGGGGCGCGGCGCACCCCCGCGGCCCTTGCGCACGACCCCCGCCCCGTGCTCTACGCCCCGCTCCCCTGCCGGGCGCGAGGCAATCGCCCGGCTATGCCCGTTTGCGCGCCCCGTCCCGGGGCCAGGGCTGAGCCAGCCATAGGGAGCTCCCATGCCACTGTACGAATGCGTGTTCATCGCGCGCAATGACATCACCCAACAGCAGGTCGAGGCGATCGCCGAGCAGGTCGCCGGGCTGATCACCGAGGGCGGTGGCGAGGTCAAGAAGCGCGAATACTGGGGCCTGCGCGGCCTCGCCTACAAGATCAAGAAGAACCGCAAGGGGCACTACATGCTCCTGGGCATCGACGCGCCCGGCACCGCGCTGCCGGAAGTCGAGCGCCAGCTCGGCCTCAACGAGGACGTACTGCGGTCGCTCATGATCAAGGTCGAGGCGATCGACGAGGCGCCGTCCGCCGTGCTGGCGAAGCGCGGCGACGATCGCGAGCGCGACCGCGGCTTCCGTGGCCCGCGCCCGGCCGGCCGCTTCGGCTCCGGCCGCACCGGTGGCGGGCGCGAGCGCGGCGACGACCGCGAGGAATTCCGTGCGCGCCCGCGCGACGAGATGGACGGCCCCGGCGGGCACGAGGAGTAAGCAGTAATGTCCGATTCCAACGACCTGACCCCCGCCGGCCGCCGCCCCGCCGTTGGTGCGCGCCGCCCCTTCTATCGCCGCAAGAAGTCCTGCCCGTTCTCCGGCCCGCAGGCGCCGAAGATCGACTACAAGGACGTCCGGCTGCTGTCGCGCTTCCTGAGCGAACGCGGCAAGATCGTCCCGTCCCGCATCACGGCGGTGTCCGGCAAGAAGCAGCGCGAACTGGCCCAGGCCATCAAGCGCTCGCGCTTCCTGGCGCTGCTGCCCTACGTGATCAACGACTGAGCACGCCATGGGCGGCCTGCTGAGCAATCCGCGCTGGCTCGCGGCGATGGCAGGGGGCCTTGCGGCCGCCGTGCTGTCGCTGTGGGCGATGCGCGGGCTGCCGCTCGGCTTCGCCGCCTTCTGGCTGACCCCGCTGCCGCTGTTCGCCACCGGCCTGGGCTTCGGCCCGGCGGCCGCGGCGGGCGCGGCAGGGGTGGCCGCGATCATCCATGTCGCGGTCGCGGATATCCTGCCGATGGCGGTGTTCCTGATCGCCTTCGGCATTCCGGCGGTGCTGATCCTCGCCACGGGCTTCCGTGACGGGCGGATCGACCCGTCGTTGCCGCTGGCCATCCTCGGCCTGTGGCCGGCGGTGGTGATCCTGGGCTGCGGCGTCGCCTTCTCGGGCCTGCCCGGCGGGCTGGAAGGCGCGATGCGCGAGGCGGTCGAACAGGGGTTGCGGCGGATGGGCTCCAGCCCGGCGCAGATCCCGGTCGACCAGCTGGTGCAGGTGATGGCGGCCGCGCTGGGCTTCTGGTCGGCGGTGTCGCTGTCGGTCAATGGCGCGGCGGCGCAATCGGCGCTGGTCCGCACGGGCTGGTCGCTCGCACCCTCCCCGCGTTGGAGCGAGGTGCGCCTGCCGGCCTGGTATCCGCCGCTGACCGGCGTGGGTGCCGGCGCCTGGCTGGTCTTCGGGGGCGATGGCGACGTGGTGTCGCTGTCGGTCCTGCTGGTGCTTCTGCTGCCGGTGTTCCTGATGGGGATCGCCGCGGTGCATCGCCGCTCGGCCGGACGGCCGGGCCGCAACTTCATGCTCGGCGTGTTCTACACCGGGCTGGTCATCCTCAGCGTGCCGGCCGCGATCGCGGTGACGGCCTTCGGTTTCTACGAGCAATGGGGGCGGCGCTCGAGCCCGCCCGGAGGCACAACATGATCGAACTCATCCTGATGCAGCGCGTCGACAAGCTCGGCCAGATGGGCGAGCTGGTGAAGGTGAAGCCCGGCTACGCGCGCAACCACCTGATCCCGACCGGCAAGGCGATCCGCGCCAACAAGGACAACCTCGCGCGCTTCGAGCGCGAGCGCGCCCAGCTGGTGGCGCAGAACCTCAAGCGCCGCGAGGAAGCCGAGCGCATCGCCGAGCGCGTCTCCGGCCTGTCCGTCATGATCATCCGCCAGGCCGGCGAGAGCGGCGCGCTGTACGGCTCGGTCTCCACCCGGGACATCGCCGATGGCTGCAAGGCCTCCGGCCTGTCGGTGGACCGCGAGCAGGTGCTGCTGGGCCAGCCGATCAAGACGGTCGGCCTGACCACCGTGCGGGTCGCGCTGCACCCCGAGGTCTCGATCCCGGTGGTGGTGAACATCGCCCGCTCCCCCGAAGAAGCCGAGAAGCAGGCGCGCGGCGAGCGCGTGGAGGCCGAGGACGAGGCCGAGGCCGCGAGCCTCGAGGCCGAACTCGCCGCCGAACTCGCGGCCGGACAGGCCGAGGGCGGCTGACACGGGCGGCGCGAAGGGCGACCTTCGCGCCACCGGAACCGCCGGGCGCGCCGCAGGGCGACGGTCCCGCAAATCGGCATGGTTTGGGCGATGCGTCCGGCGTCCCGGACGCACCTCCGCCGGCGGCCCACGCGCGTATCATCGATGGGTGGCCGACAGGTGAGCGGACCGGTGCCGATCCAGCGGGGGCCAGGAATGCGCTAGCCTGCCGGCCCGCCCTTGCCGCCGGAGCCGCATGCGCCTGACCGCCGTCACGATGATCCGCAACGAAGCGGATATCCTGCCCGACTTCCTTGGCCATTGCGCCGCGCTGTTCGACGAGGTGCTGGTGGTGGATCACGCCTCCACCGACGGCACCGCCGGGATCCTGGCCGCGGCGGCGGCGCGCATGCCGCTCGTGGTGCGGCACTTCGCCCAGCGCCCCTATGCGCAGTCGCAGCTGGTCACGGCCCTGGCTCGCGAGGCCTTCGCGCGCGGCGCCGACTGGGTGTTCCCGCTCGATGCCGACGAGTTCCCGATGGTGGCGGGGCGCGACGACCTGGCCGCGCGCCTGCCGGACGACGCGGCGGCGGTGCTGTGGCGCTGGCGCAACCTCTGGCCGCCGGGAGATCACGGCTTCGCGCTGTTCGACGCGGCGCGCGACTATGAAGCCCTTCCGCGCGACGCCAACGCCACCGTCAAGATCGCAATCTCCCGCCAGGTGCCCGCCCTGCTGCCCGATTTCGCCATCGGGCAGGGCAGTCATAACGTGGCGCGGCTGCGCGATCGCGCCGGCACGCCGGCCGAGGTCGGCCATTTGGTGCATATCCCGATCCGCAGCCGCGAACGCTTCGTGCTGAAGGCGGCCTCCGGTGCGAAATCCCTGGCGGAGACGCCCTTCCTGCCGGCCGGGTCGGGCAACCAGTGGCGCCGCGCGGCAGACCGGCCGCAGCGCTTCGATGGCGCCGACGGCTTGGCCCGGCTTCGCCGCAACGCCTTGGGCTATCCCGGCGGGGTGGACTCCGGCGCGACCGTCGAGACGGTCGCCTTCGCGCCGGCGGGTCGCATCACCGGCCTGCCGGCGGGCCTACCCGGCGCGGAAGCCGTGATGGCACGGGAGGCCGCGCTGACCTGGCAGCCCGTGCCCGACCCGCCCTGGCGGATCGAGCGCGATGGCGCCGCGCTGGTGCTCGTGCCGGGCTGATCGGCATGCCCCGGGGCGTGGCGCAGCGTTGCGCAGCCATCCCCGTGATCCCCCCTATCCACAGGCCACGACCCCGCGCGCCGCGATGCCCGGCGGTCTAGGATGCTGCCATGAACGAGATCGATCCCGCCGGCAGCAGCCTGCTCGGCCTGTCGCAGCGCCTGCCGCCCTCCAACATGGCGGCGGAGCAGGCGCTGCTGGGCGCGCTGCTGGCCAACAACAAGGCCTATGAGCGGGTCAGCGAGTTCCTCGCGCCGGAGCATTTCGCCGACCCGATCCATGGACGCATCTTCCAGGCGATCCAGCGCCGGGTGGAGGCCGGGCAATTGGCCGACGTGGTCACGCTGCGCGCCGAATTCGAGCATTCCGGCCTGCTCGATGAAGTGGGCGGGCCGACCTATCTGGCGCAGCTGCTCTCGGCCATGGTCGGCATCATCAATGCCGGGGAATACGGCCGCGTGGTGTTCGACGCCTGGCTGCGCCGCCAGCTGATCGACCTGGGCGAGGTGGTGGTGAACCGCGCCTTCGGCGCCGAGGCCGAGCTCGATGCCGGGCAGCAGCTGGAGGCGGCCGAGCAGGCGCTGTTCGACCTGTCGCGCGATGGCGGGGCGGGCGATGGCGGGCCGATCACCTTCGACCGCGCGCTGGCGGTGGCTGTGGAGCACGCCGCCAAGGCCTTCTCGACACCCGGCGGCGTGTCGGGCCTGACCACCGGCCTGCGCGACATCGATGCCAAGATGGGCGGGCTGCACCGGTCGGACCTGCTGATCGTCGCGGGGCGGCCAGGCATGGGCAAGACCGCGCTCGCCACCAAGATCGGCTTCGGCGCGGCGAAGTCGATCCTGCGCGAGGCGCGCGATGCCGACCCCAATGCCGTGCCCAAGGGGGGCGTGGCGATCTTTTCGCTGGAAATGAGCGCCGACCAGCTGGCGACGCGCCTGCTGTCGGAGGAAGCGCGAATTTCCGGCGACCGCATCCGCCGCGGCGAGATCGGCCAGCGCGACTTCGACCGCTTCGTGGAAGTCAGCCGCGAGATCGCCGCCGTGCCGATCTACATCGACGACACGCCGGCCATCACCATCTCGGCGCTGCGCACGCGCTGCCGGCGGCTGAAGCGCACGCGCGGGCTGGATCTGGTGATCGTGGACTACCTCCAGCTGATGCGCCCGGCGGCGGGCACCAGGCCGGAGAACCGGGTGCTGGAAATCTCGATGATCACGCAGGGGCTGAAGGCGATCGCGAAGGAACTCGCCGTGCCGGTGATCGCGCTGTCGCAGCTGTCGCGCGCCGTCGAATCGCGCGAGGACAAGCGCCCGCAGCTCAGCGACCTGCGCGAATCGGGATCGATCGAACAGGACGCCGACGTGGTCATGTTCGTCTATCGCGACGACTACTACCTGGCGCAGCGCGCGCCCAAGGAGCTGGGCTTCGACAACCCCGACAAGTTCCACGACGCTGTCGACAAGTGGCAGAAGGACATGGAAATGGCGCACAACAAGGCGGAGCTGATCATCGCCAAGCAGCGCCACGGCCCGACCGGCACGGTGAAGCTGTTCTTCGAGGCCGAGTTCACCCGCTTCGGCGACCTCGACACCCATCACGAGGAGCCGATGCGTGACTGACGCCGTCGCCATCCGCCCCGCGCGGCCGGAGGATTTCGACGCCTGGCTGCCGCTCTGGGAGGGCTACAACGCCTTCTACGAACGTCGCGGCCCGACGGCGGTGAGCGAGGCGATGACGCGCACCACCTGGGCGCGCTTCTTCGACGGCACCGAACCCATGGAGGCGCTGGTCGCGGAGCGGGCCGGCGCGCTGGTCGGCTTCGTGCACATCATCTTCCACCGCAACACCACCATGATGGCCCCGACCTGCTACCTGCAGGACCTGTTCGCCGCGCCGTCCGTGCGCGGCCAGGGCGTCGGCCGCGCGCTGATCGAGGCGGCGGCGGCGCGCGCGACAGGCGCGGGTGCGACGCGGCTGTATTGGCAGACGCAGGAGGGCAATGCGACGGCGCGGCTGCTGTATGACCGCGTCGCACGCAATTCGGGTTTCATCGTCTACCGCATGGACCTGGCGTGAACCCGCAGACCGGGCAGCCGGTCCTGACCATCGACCTGCGCGCCATCGCTGCGAACTGGCGCGACCTGGCCGCACGCGGCGCGCCCGGCGCGGTGGCCGGCGTGGTGAAGGCGGATGGCTACGGGCTCGGCGCCATCGAGGTCGCGGGCGCGCTGCGCGCCGCCGGCTGGCCTGCCTGGCGGAGGGGCTGGCACTGCGCGCCGCGCTCGGCGCGGGTCCGATGATCGCGGTGCTGGAGGGCTTTGCGCCGTTGGAGGATGGCGACGCGGCGCTGGTGCCGGTGCTGAACAGCTTCGCCGACGTCACGGCGCATGCCTCGGCGGGTCGCGCCGCGGGGGTGGCGCGGCGGGCGATCCTGCACCTCGATACCGGCATGGCGCGGCTCGGGCTCGATGCCAGGGAACAGGCGCGCCTGGTGGCCGACCACGGCGCCTTGGCGGGGCTCGACCTGCTGTATGTGATGACGCACCTGGCCTGCGCGGACGAACCCGGGCATCCGCTGAACGCCGGGCAGGCCGCGCGCTTCGCCGCCGCCTGCGCGGGGCTGCCGCCGATGCGCCGGTCGCTGGCGAACTCGTCCGGCATGTTCCTCGGGCCAGGCTTCGGCAGCGACCTCGCACGGCCGGGCTGCGCGCTGTACGGCATCAACCCGACGCCGGGTGCCACGAACCCGATGCGCCAGGTCGTGCGGCTCGACGCGCCCGTGCTCCAGATCCGCGACATCCCGGCCGGCGCCAGCGTGGGCTACGGCGCCACCTGGGTCGCGCAGCGCCCGTCGCGCATCGCCACGGTTGCGGTGGGCTATGCGGATGGCTACCTGAGAAGCCTGTCGGGCCGCGCCGTTGGTGAATACCAGGGCCGGCCCGTTCCCCTCGTGGCACGGGTGTCCATGGATTTGACGACCTTCGACGTGACCGACCTGCCCGACATCGCGGTGGGCCAGCGCATCACCGTGCTGGGCGGGGCTGGCTGCACGCCCGATGACGCGGCCGCGCGCGCGGGCACCATCGGCTACGAGATCCTGACCGGTCTCGGCGCGCGCTACCACCGCGACTACATCCGGGGCTGAGGGGTTGGACCTTGTGCTGAACCCGCTGGCCGCTGTAGGGCGCGGCGTGATCGGCGGCTGCCGCACAGTGGGCGCGGTGGTGCTGTTCGCGCTGACCGGCGTGTCGCACCTGCTGCGCCCGCCCTTCTATGGGCGCCTGTTCGTCAAGCACCTGCTGGAGATCGCGTATTTCTCGCTGCCGGTGGTGGCGCTGACCGCGATCTTCACCGGCATGGTGCTGGCGCTGCAATCCTATACCGGCTTCGCGCGCTTCAACGCGGAAGGGGCGGTGGCGAATGTGGTGGTGCTGTCCATCACGCGCGAACTGGGCCCCGTGCTCGCGGGGCTGATGGTGGCGGGCCGCATCGGCGCGGCCTTCGCGGCCGAGATCGGCACCATGCGCGTGACCGACCAGATCGACGCCCTGACCACGCTGTCGACCAACCCGGTCAAGTACCTGGTCGCGCCGCGGCTGCTGGCCGGCGTGCTGGCCCTGCCCTTCCTGGTGCTGGTGGCCGATATCCTGGGCGTGATGGGTGGCTGGCTGATCGGCACCACGAAGCTCGGCTTCGGGTCGGCCGGCTACCTGAAGGCCACCATGGACTTCCTGCAGGTCATGGATGTGGTCTCGGGGCTGGTGAAGGCGGCGGTGTTCGGCTTCGTCATCACGCTGATGGGCTGCTGGTGCGGCTACAATTCGCGCGGCGGCGCGCAGGGCGTGGGGGCGGCGACGACGGCGGCGGTGGTGTGGTCCTCCGTCCTGATCCTCGCACTCGACTACATGCTGACCGAGCTGTTCTTCGCGCAATGACCGAGGCACCACCGAAGATCCGCCTGCGCGGCCTGTCCAAGGCGTTCGGGGAAAAGCGCGTGCTGGATGGCGTGGACCTCGATATCCGTGCCGGCCACGGCATGGTGATCCTGGGCGGGTCGGGGTCGGGCAAGTCGGTCACCATCAAGTGCATCCTCGGGCTGATCCAACCCGATGCCGGCAGCATCGAGGTGGATGGGCGCGACCTGCTGTCCATGCCGCGGCGCGACCGGGAGGCGCTGAACGACCGCATCGGCATGCTGTTCCAGAACGGCGCGCTGTTCGACAGCCTGCCGGTCTGGGAGAATGTGTGCTTCAAGCTGCTGGCGCAGAAGCGCATCACGCGCGGCAAGGCCCGCGACAAGGCGGCCGAGGTGCTCGCGCAGGTCGGCCTGGCGGCGTCCGTGGGCGACCTTTCGCCATCCGAACTCTCCGGCGGCATGCAGAAGCGCGTGGGCCTCGCGCGCGCCATCGCCGCCGAACCCGACATCATCTTCTTCGATGAGCCGACGACAGGGCTCGACCCCATCATGGGCGCGGTGATCGACGGGCTGATCGTCGATGTGGTGAAGCGCCTCGGCGCGACGGCGGTGTCCATCACGCACGACATGGCGAGCGCGCGGCGCATCGGCGATGACGCGGCCATGCTGCACAAGGGGCGCATCATCTGGACCGGGCATGCTTCCGCGCTCGGGGATACCGGGAACGCCATGGTGGACCAGTTCGCGCGCGGCGAACGCGAGGGGCCGATCCAGATGGAGTTGCGGCGGTAGTCCCAGCGCCCGCCCCCCCCTTGGCGGGCCTGCACCCGGGACGACATCGCGACGCACGCGGCACCCGTGCCAAGGTCGCTGGGGCTTCGCACCACCGCGGTCGCCCGCGCAGGCGTGTCCGTGCCGCGTGGCCGGTGCCCTGCGACGATGGGGGCCTTTCCTCAGCCCGGCGCGTTCTGCGCCAGCGCGGCACCGACCCCGCCTTCGGCCGGCGCCAGCCGCCGCCGCCGCCGCGCCGCCCTTGACCCGTGCGCCCCGGCGGCGCGACCCTTCCCCCACGAAGCCCGGCCACCGCCCGCGGACCGGGCCACACCCGAGGAACGCCGCCCATGCCGCTCACGCTCAAGCCGCTGCATCCGCTGTTCGTCGCGCAGGCGACCGGCCTCGACCTGCGCCAGCCGATCACGCCCACCCAGGCCGCCGAGATCCACCACGCCATGGATCGCTACGGTGTGCTGGTCTTTCCCGGCCAGGCGCTGGACGACGACCAGCAGATGAATTTCGGGCGCGCGCTCGGCACGCTGGAGGCCACGCGCGGCGTGGTCGATGCGCACAAGCATCGCCTCAAGCACCAGGAGATGAACGACATCTCCAACCTCGACACCGATGGCTCGCTGCTGGCCGCCGACGACCGGCGCAGGATGTTCGCGCTGGGCAACCGGCTTTGGCACAGCGATTCATCGTTCAAGTCGACGCCGGCGATGTATTCCATGCTGCATGCCCGCGTGATCCCGCCCGAAGGCGGCGAGACGGAATTCGCCGACATGCGCGCCGCCTGGGACGCGCTGCCCGACCGCACGAAGGCCAAGATCAAGGACCTGACGACCTGGCATTCGCTGATCTATTCGCGCGCCCAGCTCGGCTTCGACGAATACACCGCCGAGGAAAAGCTGGCCTTTGCCCCCGTGCCGCAGCGCCTGGTGCGCCGGCATCCCGGATCGGGCCGCGTCTCGCTCTATCTCTCGGCCCATATCGGCCGCATCGAAGGCATGCCCACGCCCGAAGCCATGGCGATGATCCGTGACCTGACCGAACACGCCACGCAACGCGAGTTCGTCCACAGCCACCACTGGACGCAGAACGACCTGGTGATGTGGGACAACCGCTGCACGCTGCACCGCGCACGACCCTTCGAGGACAGCGTACACCCGCGCGACATGCGCCGCGTGACACTGACCGACGTGGCGCCGACCCTGGAGCAGCAGGCGGCGTGATGGGGCGGTCGCGCGGGGGAAGGCGCTGCCCTCCCCCGG
>LNEW01000173.1 GCA_001464375.1 Rhodospirillales bacterium Ga0074136
CCGAGCCCGACCCGCGCCAGCGCATCCGCCACCCGCGCGCCGCGTTCGGCCTTCGGCACGAAGCGCAGGCCGAAGGCGATGTTCTCGGCGACCGTCAAGTGCGGGAACAGCGCATAGTCCTGGAACACGAAGCCGACGCCGCGGCGTTCCGGGGGCACATCCCGCCCGGGCTCCGCGATCACCTGGCCGCCGAGTTCGATGGCGCCGTGCTGCAAGGGTTCCAGCCCGGCGGCCAGGCGCAGCAGCGTGGTCTTGCCGCAGCCCGAGGCGCCGAGCAGGCAGACGATCTCGCCTGGTGCGACGGACAGGTCGATGCCGCGCAGCACCTGCGTGGCGCCATAGGCGTGGCGGATGCCCCGGAAGGTGAGTGTCACTTTTCTAAGCCCCCAGGCGCCGGGCGCCGGCATCCGCCGGCCTGGCTGCGGGCCACGCACTGGTGCGCTGGGCGCAGCTGGCGGGTTCGGCGCGGTCGCGCCGTGCGCTCCCGGATCGCGCAGGCGTGATCCCAAACGGGGCGCGGTCGTGGGTGCCCACAGCCGGGCTATCCGCGCGCGGTCGCGCGAGCGCACGCGCATCCGCGCTGGCACGCCGGCGGTACTGCCCGGGCCGGATCACCGCTCGGTGCCGGACGGGGTGTCGCCAGCCGGTGGCTCGGCGTCGCCTCCGGACGGCGCCGAATCCGGGTCGGCCGAGGCTGCGTCGTCGGCATCCGCGGGCGCCTCGTCGGCGACCTGGGCCTGCTGCGCCTCCCCGGGACCGCCCAACGGCAGCAATGGTCCGGACTCGGCCGTCACCAGCTCCTCCTTGCGCGGCAGGTCGCCCAGCGCCTTCAGGCTGAATTGCTCGAGAAATCTCGGGGTGGTGCCCCACAGGGTCGGCGGCCGCGCGGGGCGACCAGGCCGAGTTCCAGCAGCGCCTCGAGCGTGGTCTGCGCCAGGGCGGCGCCGCGGATTTCCTCGATCTCGCCGCGCGTGCAGGGCTGGTGGTAGGCGATGATGGACAGCGCCTCCATCGCCGCGCGCGGCAGGCGGCGTGGGGCCTGCACCACCTTCGTCAGCCGCTGCGCGAGATCCGGCGCGGTGCGGAAGGCCCAGCCGCCGGCCACTTCGGCCAAGGTCACGCCGCGGCCCTCGCAGGCCTCCGCCAGTGCGGCGACCACGGCGTCAGGTGCCAGGCCCGGCGGCAGCACGGCGCCGAGCATGGCGGGTGTCACCGGGCGGTCGGAGGCAAAGATCAGCGCCTCGGCGATGCGCGCGCCCTCGGCCAGCAGGGCGGGGTCGACGGCATCGGCGCCTTCGGTTGCCGGCGAGGCCACGCCCGCGGCGGCCTGCTCGGCAGCCGGCGCTTCGGCCGCCTCGCCCGGCTGCGGGGCGTCCTCGGCATCCGGCGTCGGGGCGGCATCCGCGGTCGGCACCGCCGCCCCTCCATCGCCCGTCGCACCGGTCCTGTCCTGCTCCGCATCGTCAGGGCCGGCCGCCGCATCTCCCGCCGGCGCGTCGTCGCTCATCAAGGCCGCGGAATCGGTGGGCGCGCCCGGTTCGTCCTTGCTCGCGCCGTCACCCGCGCCCGGCGCGGCGACCGCCGCCTCCGTCAACGCGCCACCCACGGCCCGGTCGGCGTCATCCGGCCTGGCAGTCCCGCCGCCCGGGGCGTCAGCCTGTCCGCTCATCCGTGGCACCCTCCTCCGGCCGGCGGCGGACATGGATCGGGCCGAAGGCCTCCTCCTGCCGGATCTCGATCCCGCCGCCGCGCGCCATCTCCAACCCCGCCACGAGCGTGCTGGCAAGGGCCGCCCGGCGCTCCAGGGGGTCCAGGATGGTATCCGGCAGGAACCCCTGCAGCACCGACCAGGACGGCAGCGCGCCGACCAGCCGCGTCAGGCGCTCCAGCGCCTCCTGCACCGTGAACAGCTTCCGTGGCTTCGGTCGATACGGGCGGCGCGCCAGCGCACGGCGCCGCGCCGCGACATAGGATTGCAACAGCGACGGCAGGTCGGCATGCAGCCCGGACCGGTCCTCGACCCGCAGGCTTTCCGGCGCGCCGCGGGCGAACACGTCATGCCCGAGCCACGGCCGGCGGTTCAGCCACAGCGCGGCGGCCCGCATGCGCTGCAATTCCGCCAGCCGGTCGGCGAGTTGCTCCGCCAGCTGCTCGGCATCCTCGCCCTCGGCCTGGTCGGGCGGCACCAGCAGGCGGGATTTCAGCCAGGCCAGCCAGGCGGCCATGACCAGCCAATCGGCGGCCAGTTCCAGGCGCACCCGCCGCGCCCCCTCGATCACCGCCAAATACTGATCCACCAGCGCCACGATCGAGATGCGCGCCACATCCACCTTCTGCGCGCGGGCCAGTTCCAGCAGCAGGTCGAGCGGCCCCTCGAATCCCTCCAGGCTGAGATGCAGCGATTCGCTCATCGCCCGGCATTCAGCCCGGCGAGCAGCAGCACGACATCGAAGGCCGGCGCCACGATGTGGCGCACGAACCAGGCCATCGGGTCCCAGGCCGGCACGGCCATGGGCAGGAGGAACAGCACGCCGATCACGATCATCAGCCCGTAGGGCTCGACGCGCGCCAAGGCAATGGCCGGGGCGCGCGGCAGCAGCCCCACCATGATCCGCCCGCCATCCAGCGGCGGCAGCGGCATCAGGTTGAACAGCCCCAGCACCAGATTCGCCAGGATCGACAGCGCGATGAAGCGCAGCAGGAACTGCGCGACCTCCGGCCCCACCAGCCCCTGCCCTGCCAGCACCGCATGGGCCAGCAGCGCCGAGCAGAACGCCAGCACCGCATTGATCCCCGGCCCGGCGGCCGCCACCAGCACCATCCCCCAGCGCGGGTTGCGCAGCGCCCAGAAGTCGACCGGCACCGGCTTGGCCCAGCCGAACACCGCCTCCACCCGCCCGATGGTGAGCACCTGCCCCAGCACCATCAGCCCCGGCACCAGCAGCGTGCCGAACGGATCGACATGGCGGATCGGGTTCAGGCTGATGCGCCCGGCGCGCTTGGCGGTGTCGTCGCCCAGCGCGAGCGCGGCGTAGCCGTGCGCGGCCTCGTGGAAGGTGATGGCGAAGACGGCGGCGAGCACCGCCGCGGCCGCTTCGGGAAGCCAATCGGGCATCAGGCCTCGCGTGCGGTGGGGTCGGCGCCGGCGGGCAGTTGCGGGGCGGCCAGCGCGGCATCGCGCAGCGCCCGCAGCGCGGCGGGTTCGCGCCGGTGGAAGGCATCGCGCACCGCGCGCGCGGCCGCCAGCCGCTCCGCCGCGCGATCGGTCAGCGCAGGGCAGCCCGCCAGCAGCGCCGCGCTGTCGCCGATCCGCCCCGTGCAATGCAGCACCACGTCGCAGCCGGCCTCCAGCGACGCCGCCGCCAGGTCGTTCGACGCGCCGCTGAGCGCGCCCATCGCCAGGTCGTCCGTCACCAGCACGCCGTCGAAGCCGATCTCGCCGCGGATGATGGTGCCGATCACGCTGGGTGAGATGGTGGCGGGCAGCGCCGCATCCCAGGCCTCGTAGAGCACATGCGCCGTCATCGCCCAGGCGCCGGAGGCCGCCAGCGCCCGGAACGGTGCGATATCCAGCGCGAGCTGCGCCGGGCAGGCCCGCACCCGCGGCAATTCGTGATGGCTGTCGGCGGTGGCCCGCCCATGCCCGGGGATGTGCTTGACCACCGGGATCGCGCCCGCGGCCTGCAACCCGGCCACCCAGGCGGTGCCGAGCCGGATGACCTCGTGCGGGTCCTCCGAGAAGGCACGGTCGCCGATCACGCCATGCGCGCCTGGCACGCGGATATCGAGGACGGGCGCGCAGACCAAATCCAGGCCCTCGGCCAGGCAGGTCGCGCCCAGCAGCAGCGCGTTGGCATGGGCGGCGACCTCGGGCGCACCCTCGAAGGCGGCGGCGGCGGGGAAGGCCTCCCAGGCGGGTGGCTTGAGGCGCGCGACGCGCCCGCCCTCCTGGTCCACCAGGATCGGCGCTTCAGCGCCGAGGATGTCGCGGATCGCCGCCGTCAATGCGCGCAACTGTGCCGGCGCCGCGATGTTGCGCGCGAACAGGATCACGCCGACCGGCGGGCTGGCTCGCAGCAGCGCCGCCTCCTCCGCCGTCAGGACAGGCCCGGACAGGCCGATGATCGCCGCGCGCGGGGTCACGATGCCGCGCGGCGGTTCAGCGGATGACGGCGCAGGGCACGGCGCGCGCGCGCACCTGCTCGCAGAAACTGCCGGCGGCGGCGGCATCGGCGAAGCCGCCGGTGCGCAGACGAAACAGCGTGGCCTGCCCCTCGCGTTCGAAGCGCACCACCTGCGGGCGGAACGCGCCGAGCAGGTCGGCGTGGCGCCGCGCCAGCCGGTCCCATTCGCCGCGCGCGGCGTCCTCGGACGTCAGCGCACCGAGCTGCACCCGAATGGCGCCACCAGGCGCGGGGGCCGGGCGTGCCGGCGGCGCAACGGCAGCCTGCGGCGCGGCGGCGGATGGCGCCGGGGCGGTCGGGGTTGTGGCGGGCGCACCATGCCGCGCGGCGGCCAGTGCGGGCGCCGCGTTCGGCGCGGCATCCGGCGGCACCGGCCGCGGCGCCGGCTGCGCCACCTGAGCGCGCAGCGCATCCAGCCGCGGCGCCTCGGGCTCCGGCGCCAGCCGCGCCGCGCCGTTGTTGGCCGGGCCGCGGTTGCGTTCGAAGATCAACTCGTCCTGGTTGGGCACGCGCAGCCCGCCGGGATCGTCCGGGCGGACCTTGAAGGGGCGCGGGTCGGGTTCGATCAGCGGCACGGATCGCGGCCCGCCCATGCGCGTCATGCCCCAGACCAGCGCGGCGCCGACCAGCATCGCCATCGCCAGCCCGCCGCCGATCGCGATCAACCGCCAGGGCGGCCCGCCATCATCCGATGGCCGCATCCGATAGGACGGCACAGGAATATCGGTCACGCCCACCCCCCTGACGCCCCGGGAACCCGTCCCCCGGGTTCCGTCAGCGCATCTCCTCGACCGGCGTCACCCCCATGACGCCAAGGCCCGAGCGGATCACCGTCGCGGTTGCCGCGACGAGGGCCAGCCGGGCCCGGGTCGCCTCCGGTTCTTCAGCCCGGATGAACCGGAGCGTCGAATCGTCGCGACCACGGTTCCACAATACGTGAAAGTCCGAGGCCAAGTCTTGGAGAAAGAACGCGATCCGGTGCGGTTCACGCGCTGTTGCAGCTGCTTCCACGCTGCGCGGCCAGGACGCGATGCGCCGGATCAGCGCCATTTCCGCCGGATCCGTCAGGGCATCGAGCGGGGCGGCGTCGAGTCCCGCCACCAGCGCGGCGTCGGTGGCCTCCGCCTGGCGCAGCACCGACCGGCAGCGCGCATGGGCGTACTGCACATAGAACACCGGATTGTCGCGCGACTGCTCGACCACCTTGTCGAGGTCGAATTCCATCTGCGCATCGGCCTTGCGCGTCAGCATGGTGAAGCGCACCGCGTCGCGGCCCACTTCGTCGATCAGGTCGCTCAGCGTCACGTAGGTGCCTGCGCGCTTGGACATGCGCACCGGCTCGCCGCCCTTCACCACCTGCACGATCTGCGTGAGCACCACGTCCAGCGACACGCGCCGATCCGACAGCGCTGCCACCACCGCCGCCATGCGCTTCACGTAGCCGCCATGGTCGGCGCCCCAGACATGCACGAGCTCCGCGAAGCCGCGGTCGACCTTGTGCTGGTGGTTGGCGATGTCGTTCGCGAAGTAGGTGCCGGTGCCGTCGGACTTGCGCAGCGGGCGGTCCACCTCGTCGCCGAAGGATGTTGCGCGGAACAGCAGCTGCTCGCGCGGTTCCCAGTCATCCGGCGTCTTGCCCTTGGGCGGTTCCAGCACGCCCTGGTACACGAGGCCCTTCTCGCCGAGCAGCGTGATCGCCGCATCGACGCCGCCCGCTTCGACCAGCGCGCGCTCGCTCACGAACACGTCGTGCGTGACGCCAAGCTTCGCGAGGTCCTCGCGGATCTCCGCCATCATCATCGCGACCGCCGTCTCGCGCGCTGTGTCCAGCCAGTTGGTGCGCACCAGCCAGCCGCGTTCGAGTGCGGGGGCGAAGGCGGAGACGGTTTCCTCCGCCGCCAGCATCCCGGGTTCGATGCGCCGCGCCATGATCTGCTCGCCGAAGCGCTCGGCCAGCGCATCGCCCACCGCCACCAGGTAGTCGCCGCGGTATTGCAGCGTGGTGCCAAAGCGCTGCTCCGTCGCTTCCGCATTCCACTCGTCGGCATCCAGCGTGACCGCGCGCAGGTAGCGCCAATACGCCGCCCAGCCGAGCGCGAGCACCTGGTTGCCGGCATCGTTGACGTAGTACTCCTTGGTGACGTCGTAGCCCGCCTTGATCATCAGGTTGGCCAGCGCATCGCCCACCACCGCGCCGCGGCAATGCCCGACATGCATCGGCCCGGTCGGGTTCGCCGAGACGTATTCCACATTCGCCCGCACGCCGGCGCCGAGCGTGCTGTTGCCGAAGGCCTCGCCCGCACGCAGCACGACCGGCACCTGCGCGCGCCAGATATCCTCATCAAGCCGCAGGTTCACGAAGCCCGGCCCGGCCGGCGTGGCTTCCACCACCATCGGCAGCGCGAGCAGCTTCTCGGCGAGCGCGGCGGCCAGTTTCTGCGGTGCCATGCGCGCGGGCTTGGCCGCCACCAGCGCGGCATTCGTCGCCATGTCGCCATGCGTGGCATCGCGCGGCGGTTCCACCTGCACGCGGGCCAGCGCCTCGGGCGGCAGGTCCGGAACCAGCGCGGCCAGCGCGCCGCGCACCTCCTGCGTGAGCAGGGTGAAGATGTTCTCGGTCATGCGGTGTTCAGCCTGGAATGTCTGGGTCGTTCAGGCGCCGGTGTTCCACCAGCGCGTAGCGGTCGGTCATGCCGGCGATGTAGTCGCACACCACCAGCGCGCAGTTCGCGGACCCCGCATCGCCGGCGCGCGCGCGCCAGATGGGCGGCAGCATCTGCGGCCCGCCATGCAAATGGCTGAACAGCATCTGCACCACGCGCTTCGATTTCGCCATGGTGCGGTTGACGCGCCAGTGGCGGTACATGCGGGTGAACAGGAAGTCGCGCAGCGGCAGGTTCGCCTCCGCCAGCGCATCCGAGAAGCCGATCACCGGTCGCGGCGCGCGACGGATGTCATCCACCGTGGCCGGCGCCAGCGCGGCGATGCGCCGGCGCGATTCCGCCACCACGTCGCCGACCATGCGGTTGATGACGCGGCGGATCATCTCCGGCGCCAGCCGCTCCGGCCCGGCATCGGGCGCGGCGACGCGCGCCTCGGCCAGCGCCTCGCGCGCCAGCGGCAGCGCGCCGACCTCGTCCAGCGTGAACAGCCTGGCGCGCAGCCCGTCATCCAGGTCGTGGTTGTTGTAGGCGATGTCGTCCGCCAGCGCCGCCACCTGCGCCTCGGCGCTCGCATGCGTGGCCAGGTCGAGCGGATGCTGCGCGTCATAGGCGGCGATGTAGGGGGCCGGGCGGCGCAGCGGGCCATTGTGCTTGGCCAGGCCCTCCAGCGTCTCCCAGGTCAGGTTCAGCCCGTCGAAGCCGGCGTAGCGCGTCTCCAGCGCCGTCACCGCCTTCAGCGACTGAGCATTGTGGTCGAACCCGCCATAGGGCTTCATCGCGCTGTTCAGCGCATCCTCCCCGGCATGGCCGAAGGGCGGGTGGCCCAGGTCGTGCGCCAGCGCCAGCGCCTCCGCCAGATCCTCGTCCAGCGCCAGCAGCCGCGCGATCGACCGCGCGATCTGCGCCACCTCGATGCTGTGGGTCAGGCGGGTGCGGAAATGGTCGCCCTCGTGATAGACGAAGACCTGCGTCTTGTACTGCAGCCGCCGGAACGCGGTGGCGTGGATGATCCGGTCGCGGTCGCGCTGGAAGGGCGAGCGCGCATCGCCCCCCGCTTCCGGATGCAGCCGGCCGCGGGAGGTCTCGGGCCGGACGGCGTGGGGCGCGAGACTCATGGCCCGCGGGCCGTAGCACCCGCCCCCACCCCCGGCAACCGCGCCGCCGCGTTGGAACCTTGCCCCGAAGCCCCTATGTTGGCGGTCCGAGGAGTCCTCCGCCATGCCCGACGGCACCACCACCCTGCCTGCCTTCCGCGTGACCGACCGCGCGAGCGCCCAGGTCGCCGACATCGCCGCGCGCGAAGGGCGCCCCGACGCCGGCCTGCGCCTGGCGGTCGAAGCCGGCGGCTGCTCGGGCTTCCAGTACAAGTTCGGGCTGGAGGATGCGCCGGCCGAGGACGACCTGGTGGTGGGCGATGGCGCCGGGCGCGTCTTCGTCGATCCGGTGTCGCTCGACCTTCTCGCCGGCGCCGAGCTGGATTGGGCGGAGGAGCTGATCGGGGCGCATTTCGCCATCCGCAATCCGCAGGCCGTCTCCGCCTGCGGGTGCGGGACGTCGTTCTCGGTCGGCTGAAAGAAAGGTCGGGGGAGGACACCTCCCCCGAATCCCCCACCGTTTTTTGGCTTTTGGCGCCCGGCCCATGAAACTCGCCACCTTCAATGTCAATTCGATCCGGCAGCGCGCACCGCACGTCGCGCGCTTCCTCCAGCGCGCGCAGCCGGACCTGCTGTTCCTGCAGGAAACCCGCTGCACGGCCGAACAGGTGCCCACCACCGAATTCGAGGCGCTGGGCTACCGCACGCACGCCGTGGGCCAGGGCGGCGGGCGCAACGGCGTGGCGGTGATCGCGCGCATTCCCTTCGACGTGGTGGCCGACCACCTGCCCGGCGACACCGAGGACACCCAGGCCCGCTACATCGAAATCCGCGCCAAGGGCCTCAACGCCGCCGGCATCTACCTGCCCAACGGCAATTCCGGCGGCGAGGCCGGCTACGCCTTCAAGCTGGCCTGGATGGAGCGTCTGCGCGCGGTGGCGGCGGAACGGCTCGACACCTTCACGCCCTTCGCCGTGCTCGGCGACTTCAACGTCTGCCCGACCGATGCGGACCTCGCCCCGGGCGCGCTGCCGCCTACCGACGCGCTGGTGCGGCCCGAGACCCGCGCGCGCTACCGCGCCCTGCTCCACCTCGGCCTGACCGACGCGCTGCGCGCGCTGCACCCCAAGGACACGCTGTTCACCTACTGGGACTACGGCGCCGCGTTCGAGACCAACCGCGGCCTGCGCATCGACCATGCGCTGCTGAGCCCGGACCTCGCCGAACGCCTTGAAGCCTGCGAGGTCGATACCCTGCCGCGCAGCGAGGCGCAGCCATCAGACCACACGCCGGTCATCGCCACCCTGCGCTGACCGCGCCCTACCAGCGACGGTAATACGGCCGGCCCCGATAGCCCGCCCGCGGCCCCCAATATCCCCTGCCCCATCCCAGGCCGATGCCGATGCCCACCGACGGCGCCACATAGACCGGCGGCGGCTGCGGCGTCGGCACCACGTAGATCGGCACACCCTGCTGGGGCCCGCCATCGTAGCCGTAACCATAGACGGGCGGCGCATAGGCGATGGGCGGTGCCGGCGGCGGGATGAACGCCCCCGGCGGCGGTACCGGCCCGAGGCTGCCATCGGGATGGACCACGCAGCCGCCCAGCAGCAGCATGCAGGCCAGCACAGTCGGCCCAGGGCGCATCGTGGCTCCCTCCGTCGCGCGATGGCGCCGGTTCAGCGCCAGTAGCCGCCCCCGCACCGTCCGTAGCCGTCGCAGCGCCGCGGCACCCATTGCCGGCGCGCGCGCGGCTGAACATAGACCCGCTCGGGCCGCGGCGCGACATAGACCGGGCCGGGCTGCGGCGCGTAGTAGACCGGGCGCGCCGGCGCATAGGCCACCGGCTCCTGGTAGGCCACGCAACCCGCCAGGCCAGCGCCGGCCAGGACGGGCATCAGGATGCGGCGCAACATCATCGGCATTCTCCCGTGGGACGGGTTGAACGCGCCGTCCCCGGGAAAGGTTTCTGCCCCGCACTGATGGCACGGCTGTGGCATGCGAAACGTAACGCTACTGGTCGGCGTAGCAATGCGTCTCGGCCGCGCCGCCGGGGTTGGTGACCGCGCCCAGATAGGCCGGGCCGACCAGCTGCGCGTATTTCCACAGCGCGCCGGCATTGTAGTCATGCGCGCGGGGCTTCCAGGCAGCGCGGCGGCGGGCGATTTCATCCTCCGGCACGACCATGTCGATGGTGCCGGCCTCGGCGTCGATGATGATGCGGTCGCCGTTCTGCAACAGCGCGATCGGCCCGCCGACCGCCGCCTCCGGCCCGACATGCCCGACGCAGAAGCCGCGCGTGGCGCCGCTGAAGCGGCCATCGGTGATCAGCGCCACCTTGTCCCCCATGCCCTGCCCGTAGATCGCGCTGGTGGTGGAGAGCATCTCGCGCATCCCCGGCCCGCCCTTCGGCCCCTCGTAGCGCACGATGATGACGTCGCCCGCCTTGTAGGCGCGGGCGTCGACGGCGGCGAAGGCGTCCTCCTCGCAATCGAAGCAGAGCGCCGTTCCCTCGAAGCGCAGGTTGGTCATGCCGGCGATCTTCACGATGCCGCCTTCGGGGGCCAGGTTGCCGTGCAGCGCCACCACGCCGCCGATCGGGCTGATCGGGCTGGACGTCGGGTACACCACGTCCTGGTCGCGCGGGACGATGACATTGCGGTGGTTCTCGGCGACGGTCTTCCCCGTCACGGTCAGGCAGTCCCCCTTCACATAGCCGCCATCGAGCAGCGCCTTGATGATGACCGGCACGCCGCCGATGCGGAACACGTCCGCCGCGACGTATTTCCCGCCGGGCTTGAGGTCGGCGATATGCGGGGTCTTGCGCATGATCTCCGCCACATCCTGCAAGGTGAAGCGGATGCCCGCCTCATGCGCCATGGCGGGCAGGTGCAGCACCGCGTTGGTCGACCCGCCGGTCGCCCCGACGATCGCCGCGGCATTGTGCAGCGCATCGAGCGTGACGATGTCGCGCGGGCGGAGGTTGCGGCGGATGAGTTCGACCACCGCCTTGCCCGAGGCCACGGCATGATCGTCGCGCGTCTCGTCCGGCGCCGGCGCACCGGCCGAGAACGGCAGCGCCAGGCCGATCATCTCGCTCACGCAGGCCATGGTATTGGCGGTGAACTGCCCGCCGCAGGCGCCCGCGCCCGGGCAGGCATGGCGTTCAAGCTCGTCCAGTTCCTCATCCGACATGTTGCCCGCGGCGTGCTGGCCGACCGCCTCGAACACATCGAGCACCGTCACGTCGCGCCCGTGATGCTTCCCGGGCATGATCGACCCGCCATACATGAACACCGACGGCACGTTCAGCCGGATCATCGACATCATCACGCCGGGCAGCGACTTGTCGCAGCCGGCGATGCCCACCAGCGCATCGTAGCAATGCCCGCGCATGGTCAGTTCGATGGAATCCGCGATCGCCTCGCGCGAGGCCAGCGAGGACTTCATCGACTGGTGCCCCATGGCGATGCCGTCGGTCACCGTGATGGTGGTGAATTCGCGCGGCGTGGCCCCGGCGGCCTTCACGCCGACCTTGGCCGCCTGCGCCTGGCGCGACAGCGAGATGTTGCACGGCGCGGCCTCGTTCCAGCAGGACGCCACGCCGACCAGCGGCTGCTCGATCTCCTCCTTCGTCAGGCCCATGGCGTAGTAGTAGGACCGGTGCGGCGCGCGCTCCGGGCCCATGGTGGTGTGGCGGCTCGGCAGGCGGGACTTGTCCCAGCGGGTGGTGGACATGGACGGGCTCCCTCGGGCGTGACGGAGGCCGGTTGCGGCCGGCCCCTCCGGTGATGCGCCATATCCCGTGAGAAGGCGGGGCCGCGTCAAGCCGTCACGGCCATCTCCTGCACCTCGGCCAGCAGCGCGAAGGAACCCAGGCGGGCGGCAGGATCGAAGATCTGCGCGGTCACCATCAGCTCATCCGCCCCCGTCCGGGCGACGAAGTCCGCGACGCCCCGCCGCACCGTCTCCCGCGAACCGACCACCGAGCACGCCAGCGCAGCGTCGAGCATGGCGCGGGCCTGGCGGTCGAGCTGCGCCTCGAAGCCCTCGACCGGCGCCGGCAGCTTGCCCGGCCGGCCGCGCCGGAGATTCACGAAGGCCTGCTGCAGCGAGGAGAACAGCCAGCGCGCCTCCTCATTCGTCTCGGCGGCAAACACGTTGACGCCCAGCATCACATGCGGCGCGGCGAGCCGTTCCGAAGGCCGGAAGCGGTCGCGATACACCGCGATGGCGTCCATCATCTGCGCCGGCGCGAAATGCGACGCAAAGGCATAGGGCAGGCCGAGATACGCCGCCACCTGCGCGCCGAAGGTGCTGGAGCCGAGGATCCAGACCTCCACCGCCTCCCCCGCGCCGGGCACGGCGCGCAGCGCCTGGTGCGGGTCCGCCGGGCGGAAGTAGTCGATCAGCTCGACCACATCGCGCGGAAAGTCGTCCACGCTGCCGGCGAGGTTGCGGCGCAGCGCGCTGGCCGCCACCTGGTCGGTGCCGGGCGCGCGGCCAAGGCCGAGGTCGATGCGGCCCGGATACAGCGCGGCCAGGGTGCCGAACTGCTCCGCGATGACCAGCGGCGCGTGGTTGGGCAGCATGATGCCGCCGGCGCCGATGCGGATGCGCTGCGTGCCCTGCGCGACATGGGCGAGTGCCACCGCCGTGGCCGCGCTCGCGATGCCGGGCATGTTGTGGTGCTCGGCCATCCAGAAGCGCCGGTAGCCCAGCGCATCGGCATGGCGGGCGAGGTCGCGCGAATTCCGCAGCGCATCGCCGGGCGTACTGCCTTCGGGAATCGGGGAGAGATCGAGGACGGAGAGCGGGATCATCCGGAAGATATGGGCGGGCGCCTTCACGCCGTCAGCCCTTGACGCGCGCGATCAGGTCCATCGCCGCGGCGGGGTTGCGTTGCTTCGCGCCGCTGATGACGACAGGAAGACCGCCCGCCGCCGGGACCGCCCGGCTGGCGCGACCGGCGCGGCGGGGCGCGGTTCCCCGGGGGGATGTCACCGTGGCGGCCGCCGCGGCCGATTTGGCCGGCGCTACGGGCGTCGCAAAGCCGCACCGCACCGGCAGGTCACGGACGATCGCACCCTGCCCACGCAGCGTTCAGCCCGCGATGCGCGCCATCGCGGCATCCAGGCGCGCCATCTCGGTGTGCTGGGCGGCCAGGCGGTCGCGCATCTCCTGCACGATCTCCTCCGGCGCGCGGGAGACGAAGACCTCGCTGGCGAGCTTCGCATCGGTCTTTGCCGCCTCGGCGCCGATGCGGTCGCGCTCCTTGGACAGGCGCGCGCGTTCGGCGGACAGGTCGATCACATCGGCCAGGGGCAGCATGATCGTCGCCTCCCCCACCACCGCCTGCACCACGCCGCGCGGCGGGTCGCCTTCCAGGGCGCGGATCTCGGTGGCGCGGCCCATGCGGCGGATGGCATCGGACCACCGGCCGGCGCGCGCCATGGTCTCGGCGGATGCGCCCGAGAGCAGCAGCGGCACGGTGATCGACGGCGCGACATTCATCTCGGAGCGCACGGTGCGCACCTCATTCACCAGCCGCACCACCCAATCCAGTTCGGCGCGCGCCTCGGCGGCATCGGCGACCACCACCGCCGCGGGCCAGGCCTCGCGGATCAGGCTGCATTCCGCGCCATAGCCCATGCGGTGCCACAGCTCCTCGGTGATGAACGGCATCACCGGATGCAGCAGGCGCAGGATGACCCCCAGCACATGCTGCGCGGCGCCCTTCACCTCCTCCTTCTCCGGCCCCTCGGGGCCGAGCAGCACCGGCTTGGCGAATTCCAGGAACCAGTCGCAGAAGGTGCCCCAGGTGAAGCGGTAGCCGGCAGCGGCGTAGTCGTCGAAGCGGAAGGCCTCCAGCGACGCATTCGCCTCCGCCACCGCGGTGTTGGCCGCGTCCAGGATCCAGCGCGACAGCGGCAGCGTGGCGGTCGCCGGGTCGAAGCCGGGCATCGGCGCGATCCCGTTCATCTCGCAGAAGCGCGCCGCATTCCAGATTTTCGTCGCGAAGGCGCGGTAGCCCTCGATGCGCTGCTTGGCCAACTTGATGTCGCGCCCCGGCCCGGCCAGCGCGCACAGCGTGAAGCGCACGGCATCGGCGCCATGGGCGTCGATCAGTTCCAGGGGATCGAGCACGTTCCCCTTCGACTTCGACATCTTCTGCCCCTTCTCGTCGCGCACCAGGCCGTGGATGCAGACCGTCTTGAAGGGCGTCTCGCCCATGACATGGATGCCCATCATCATCATCCGCGCGACCCAGAAGAAGATGATGTCGAAGCCGGTGACCAGGACGTCGCCGGGGTAGTACTTCGCCAGTTCGGGGGTCTTCTCCGGCCAGCCGATGGTGCTGAACGGCCACAGCGCGCTGCTGAACCAGGTGTCCAGCACGTCCTCGTCGCGCACCAGGTCCACGTCGCGGCCGAATTTCTGCCGCGCCAGCGCCGCCGCCTCCTCCGCGGTATGGGCGACGAAGACCTCGCCATCCGGCGCATACCAGGCCGGGATCTGATGGCCCCACCATAATTGGCGGGACACGCACCAGGGCTGGATGTCGCGCATCCAGGCGAAGAAGGTGTTCTCCCACTGGCGCGGCGTGAACACGGTCTGCCCGGTCTCGACCGCCTTGATCGCGGGCGCGGCCAGCGTCTTCGCATCCACGTACCACTGCATGGTCAGGCGCGGTTCGATCGGCACGCCCGACCGGTCGCCATGCGGCACGGCATGGGTGTGCGGTTCGATCGTCTCGACCAGTTCCAGTTCTTCCAGCCGCGCGACGATCGCCTTGCGCGCCGCGAAACGGTCCGCACCCGCCAGGCCGCGCACGAAATCGAGGTCGCTCACGCCCTCGACCGCGGCGAAGGCCGTCGCGATCTCCTCGAGCATCACCCGCCCCTCGGCATCCAGCACCGAGGGCATCGGCAAATCATGCCGCTTGCCGAGCTCGAAGTCGTTGAAGTCGTGCGCAGGCGTGATCTTCACGGCGCCCGAACCCTTCTCCGGGTCGGAATACTCATCGGCCACCACCGGGATGGACCGCCCCACCAGCGGCAGGATCACGCGCTTGCCGACCAGGTCGCGGAAGCGCGCGTCATCCGGGTGCACGGCCACCGCCGTGTCGCCCAGCATTGTCTCCGGCCGCGTCGTGGCCACCACCAGGAAGCGGCCAGGCTCGCCCTCGACCGGGTAGCGCAGGTGCCACAGGTGGCCCTTCACCTCCTTGCTCTCGACCTCGAGGTCCGAGATCGCGGTGAGGAATTTCGGGTCCCAGTTCACCAGGCGCCTGTCGCGGTACAGCAGCCCCTCGCGATACAGCCGCACGAACACCTCGCGCACCGCATCCGACAGGCCGTCATCCATGGTGAAGCGTTCGCGCGGCCAATCCAGCGACGCCCCCAGCCGGCGCAACTGCCGCGTGATGGTGCCGCCGGATTCCGCCTTCCAATCCCAGACGCGCCGGATGAAGGCGTCACGGCCCATGGCGCGCCGATCCGGCTGCTTCTGCTCAGCCAGCAGCCGTTCGACCACCATCTGCGTCGCGATGCCGGCATGGTCGGTGCCGGGCTGCCACAGCGCATCGCGCCCCTGCATGCGCCGCCAGCGGATCAGCACGTCCTGGAGCGTGTTATCCAGCGCGTGGCCGATATGCAGGCTGCCTGTCACGTTGGGCGGCGGGATCATGATGGTGAAGGGCTTGGCCGGCGACGCCGGGTTCGCCGAGAAGGCGCCGGCGCTCTCCCAGCCCTGGTACAGGCGCTGTTCGATCGCGGCGGGGTCGAAGGACTTGTCGAGCATGGCCGCATCCCTTCCCCGCCCGGGCGTCCTGCGTCAAGGGCGCAGAACGTCGCCGCGCCCGGAGCGCGGGCGGTTCAGGTCAGGGCGCGGCCGACCACGCGCTCGATCTCGGCGCGCACCAGGCGTTCGACGATGCCCGGCAGGTGCTGGTCGAGCCAGGATTTCAGCAGCGGGCGGAGTTCCTCCCGCACCACATCCTCGATCGACGGGCCGCCGCGCGTGACGGTCGCGCCGCGCTCCGAGGAGACGGCGCGCAGCAACTGCCCGACCGACGCGGTCGCCGCCGCGGCAACGGCCGGTGCGAGCAGGGAGTCGATACCCGGCGGCGCTGCCGCCATCGCCTCCGGCTGGACGAAGGGCGGCGACGGGGTCGGCGCTGGCGGCGATGCCGGGGCGGGCGCGGAGACGATCATGTCCTCGGTCAGCAGCAGCGGTTCGGGGCCGCCTGGCACGACGGCAACGGCGGCCTCGGGCGCAGGCGCTGGCGCGGCGTCCTCGGCGGCGGGCGGCGTGGCGGCATCGGGCGTCGTCGGTGCCTCATCCTCGTTCAGGATGCGGCGGATCGACGCGAGGATATCCTCCATCGACTGGTCCGAGGCGACGCCCGGCGCGGCGCCGCCGGCCGGGGGCGTTGTCTGTCCGCTCATGGGTTTCTGCGTGCCGGGGTTGTTGCCGGCGTCAGGGTCTGCACCTGCACCACGCCGGCGGGTGGCTGTGCACCGCCGGCGCCTTCCGAGAAGTCGCCGGTGCCGAACCAGCGGCCGCGCACCGCGTTGTAGTAGTTTCGCGGGTCGTAGATCTGCACCGGCAGGCCCAGGTCCTGCGCCGTCAGCCGGCCCATGGTGTTGGCCAGGGCATAGGACGCGTTGATCAGCGTGGCCAGCGAACGCACCAGGTTGACGCGCGCCTGCAGCAGTTCCTGTTCGGCGTTCAGCACATCGAGCGTGGTGCGGCTGCCGACGATGGCCTCGCGCTGCACGCCATCGAGGGCGATCTCCTGCGCGCGGATCTGCGCGCGCACGCTCTCGACCTGGGCGCGGGAACTGCCCAGCGTCTCCCAGGCTTCGGTCGCCTGCTGGGCGGCGATGCGGCGCGAATCGGCCACCTGCTGGCGCGCCTGCTGCGCCTGCTGGCGCGCCTGCCGGACCAGCGCATGCTCCGCGCCGCCCTGATACAGCGGCACATTGAGGTTCATCGTCACCTGCGCGCCGGTCTGGCGCGACCCGCGCGTGGTGTTGTTGTCGAGCCGAAAGGCCGACGCATTCGCCGTGACCTGCGGCATCAGCGCGGCGAACTGCACGTCGATGAGGTCGCGCGCTGCAGATTCGTCGAACACGGTGGCGACCACGGTCGGGTTGTTGTCGATCGCGAAGCGCACGGCTTCCTGCTGCGAGCGCACCGGTGCGGCAAGCGGCGGGGGCGCGATCACGCGCACGGGCTCGAGCCCGGTCCAGCGGATGAAATTGGCGCGCGAGCTCTGCGCCACGCCCTGCGCCTGGTCGAGCTGGAAGCGCGCGAGTGCGAGGCGCGATTCGGCCTGCGCGACGTCGGTGCGGGTGATCTCGCCCACGCGGAAGCGTTCGTTCGTCGCCTGCAACTGGCGCTGCAGCACCTGCACATTGTTGGTGTTGAGGCGCACTTCCTCCTGGTCGCGGATGAAGAACACATAGGCGCGCACCGATTCGAACAGCACTTCCTGCTCGGAGATCAGCAGCCGCGCGCGCTGGGCATAGACCTGGTTCTCGGCACGGCGGGTCTGGGCGGTGGTGCGCCCGCCGCGATAGATCGGCTGGGTGACGGTCGCCTGCAGCGTGCCCGTGCCGCGCGGGGAATCGGTGAACAGGGAGAACGGCGTTCCGGCCGTGCCGGCGTTGGCGACGTTGCCGAATGCGTCGCGCTGCAGTGGGACTGTGGCCTGGTTCCGCGTCGTGGTGTCGCTATAGCCCGCCCCGGCGGCGATCACGACAGTCGGCCGCCAGCCGGACAGCGCCTGGGGCACGTTCTCGTCCACCGCGCGGGCGGCGGCGCGTGCCGCCAACAGGCGCGGATTGCCGGAGTAGGCGGCCGCAAGAGCTTCCTGCAGCGTCTGCGACCACCCCGGGGTGGTCGGCAGCACGGCCAGGGCGCCGGCCAGGGCGACGGAATGTAGCATTTTGCTGCGCAGGCTCATGATCACTATGCCGTCCCCCGGGAATGGCCGGCCGGACACGCTGGCCGGGCCGAAGCCCAGGTCGCGCACCGGAAGTCTCGCGGAAAAGTCTTAACGCACCGCAACAGGCCCACGCCAGCCTGGCCCGGCAAAGAAGTGTGACGTGGGATGCCCGGCCTAGAA
>LNEW01000174.1 GCA_001464375.1 Rhodospirillales bacterium Ga0074136
CCGAAGGGGCTGGCATTGCGGTCGCGATTGGCGCCGCCGAAGATCATGCCGAAATTCGCCAGCATCGAGATCGCGCCGGCCACCGTGGCGGTCACCGTCATGATCAGCGTGTCGCGGTTCTTGATGTGCGCCAGTTCATGCGCGATCACGCCCGCCACCTCGTTCTCGGGCATCAGGTTCAGCAGCCCGGTGTTCACCGCGACCGCCGCGCTGGACGGGCTGCGGCCGGTGGCGAAGGCGTTGGGCTGGTCCTCGTGGATCACATACAGCGCGGGCATGGGCAGCCCGGCGCGCTGGGCCAGCATCGCCGTCATCTCGAACAGCCGCGGCGCGTCCTGCGGGCCGATCGGCTGGGCGTTCTGCATGCGCAGCACCATCCGGTCGCTGTTCCACCAGGCGAATAGGTTCATGCCCGCGGCAACCACCAGCGCCACCACCATGCCCTGCTGCCCGCCGATGACGAAGCCCAGCCCGCCGAACACCGCGGTGAGTGCGGCGAGCAGAACCGCCGTGCGCATGTACCCGCCCATGTCCAACTCCCTCGCGAACACCTACATGAGGATGGCCATGACACAGACGCCAGACAACGACCCCGCGCCCGCCACCGACGCCGCCCCCAGGACGACGCCAACGCCCAAGCCGGCGCCCAAGTTGCCGAAGGAGATCGGCGGCCCCGCCGGCCCCGAGCCGACGCGCTTCGGGGATTGGGAACGCAAGGGCCGCGTCAGCGACTTCTGACGGCCGGCCGGGACTGCGCCGGCACCCATGCAGGCGCGCCCTGCCGTGCCCGCGCGCCGGTCCCGCGCGGTGCCGCGACTCGGGCACCGCGCACCGCACGAACCACGAACGCCCTGGTGCCCGCCGGCCCAGCTGCACCACAAGCCATTGATTTCAGGGGCTTGTGCGAATCGGCCGCGCAGCGTCAGCGATTCGTTCCTGCGACTCGGACCAAGTGCTTGATTCGCCATGGGCCGAAATTCATGGATCGGCGATCAGAATCACCTTCTGTTCCAAACGGTCAGGCCGGCCGGCGCGCCAGCATCCACGCCAGGCCCAGCAGCAGCACCGCGGCCACGCCCAGCGACACCCCCAGCCCGACCGTGACATCCCCCAGCCCGAACAGGATCGGCCCCAGCGACTGGCCGCTGAAGAAGGAGAACGCGTGCAGCGACACCGCGCTGCCGCGGAATTGCGGGGAGAGTTCCGTCGCGCGCGTCTGGATCGCGTTGTGGATCATGTAGAAGGCGGTCCCGAGCAGGAAACCCGCCACCACCATCACCCAGAAGGCCGGCGCCACGGCAAAGCCCAGCAGCGCCAGCGCGCCGATGCCGCCGCCGATCCGCACCACCCCCGCCTGGCCGAAGCGCGCCAACAGCGGGCGCGCCAGCGCCGCATAGGCCAGCCCGCCCACCCCGAAGGCACCGATCGCCAGGCCCGCCTCGGTGGTGCCGCCGATGCCGCGGCCGATCATCAACGGCGCGAGGAAGGGGAAGGACCCGAAGACCAGCCCGCCCTCGGCGGCGACGGTCAGGTACAGGGGGATGGCGCTGGGGTTGGCCAGGATCGAGCGGTAGCGCTTGGCCGCGACCACCGGGTCGTAGCGCGTGATCGGTTCGGCCGCGGCGGTGCGCGACGCCACCACCAGCGCCACCGCGCCCACCACCGCCGCCAGCGCGCACAGCAACAGCATGCCGCGCCAGCCGAACACCGCGGCGACCGGCCCGGCGATGGCCCCGCCCGCGATCTGCCCCGAGATGCCGAAGACCAACATGCGCGACAGCGCCACCTGGCGGTCCTTCAGCGGCACGGCATCCGCCATGATGGCGAGGGTGAGCGGCATCATCCCGCCGGCCGCCGCGCCCGACAGCGCGCGGAAGGCCATCAGCCAGCCCAGCGAGGCGGCGACGGCCGAGAGCACCAGCATCCCGGCGAGCAGCCCGATGCAGATGGTCACGACGCGCCGCTTGCCGACGGAATCCGCGATCGGCCCCAGGATGGGCTGCACCAGCGCGAAGGGCAGGGTGTAGGCGGTGCCCAGCAAGGCGACCTGGGCCGCGGTGGTGCCGAAATCCAGCGCGATGTCGGCGACGACGGGATCGGTCGCGCGCGTCGCCAACGCGCCGGCGAAGACCGCGGGGCCATACATGGCCAGGACACGGCGCATGCGCGCGGCGCTGGCTTGCTCGTCGTCTGGCGCGGCGGGGATTGTCATGGGGTCATGCTGCGCCGCAGCGCGGCACGCCACAAGATCAGGAAACCCAGGCTGGCCGCGGGTCTGCGCCCCGCCCTTTGCGCACCGCCGCCCCCTTGCGTAGCGTCCCGGCGTCCAGGAAGGGATATGCGGCATGTCGGCCCCCGCCACCCTTGCGCAGCTGAAGGCCATCCTCGCGGCGTTCAATTCCCACGAGCTGGACCGGGTGATGACGTTCTTCGCCGAGGATTGCGTGCTGGACATGCCGCGCGGCCCGGATCCCTGGGGCCGGCGCTCGGTCGGCACCGCCGCGGTGCGCGCCGCGCTGAAATCCCGCTTCGACGGCATCCCCGACGTCCATTACGGCGAGGACGAGCATGCCGTGGCGGGTGCCCTCGGAGTGTCGCGCTGGCGGCTGACCGGAACGCTGGCGGCAACCGGTGCGGCGGTCGATGTGCGGGGCTGCGACTTCTACGAATTCCGCGACGGCCTCGTCACGCGGAAGGATTCCTATTGGAAGATCGTCGAACCCACCGTGCCGGGGTGAGCCGCCGGACCTTCCGCTGTCCGTGCGGCGCCGATAGGCTCGGTGCGAGAATCCCTGGAAGGCACGGCGCATGGCGGACGCGGCGACGCTGTCGGAAGCGACCCACCGGGCGCCCGAACACTTCGACGTCCTGATCGTCGGCGCCGGCATATCCGGCATCGGCGGCGCGCATCACCTGCAGGAACAATGCGCGGGCCGATCCTTCGTGGTGCTGGAGGCGCAGGAGGGTTTCGGCGGCACCTGGCGCACGCATCGCTACCCCGGCATCCGGTCCGACAGCGACCTCTATACCTTCGGCTACCGCTTCAAGCCCTGGGTCGGGCCGCCCATCGCCACCGCGCCCGAGATCCTGAAGTACATGGAGGAGGTGATCGCCGAGGGCGGCCTCGACCGCCACATCCGCTACGGCCACCGCATCCGCACCGCGGCCTGGGATTCGGCCAGCGCGCTGTGGACCATCGCGGCCGAGCGGCGCGACGGCACCACCGCGCGCTTCACCGCGACCTTTTTGTGGATGTGCCAGGGCTACTACCGGCACGAGGAAGGCTACACGCCGGACTGGCCCGGCATGGACCGCTTCGGCGGCCGCATCGTGCATCCGCAGACCTGGCCCGAGGACCTCGACCACGCCGGCAAGCGCGTGGTGGTGATCGGCTCCGGCGCGACGGCGGCGACCATCGTGCCCGCCATGGCCGACACCGCTGCGCATGTCACCATGCTGCAGCGATCGCCGACCTTCTTCCGCACCGGGCGCAACGCCATCGAGATCGCCGACGAACTCCGCACGCTCGGCATCAACGAGGAATGGATCCACGAGATCGTGCGGCGGAAGATCCTGTTCGAGCAGGCGCGCTTCATCGGCCGCACGCACAGCGAGCCCGACACGGTGAAGGAGGAATTGCTGAGCGAGGTGCGCCGCCACCTCGGCGCGGACTACGACGTGGCCACGCATTTCACCCCGCGCTACCGGCCCTGGCAGCAGCGCCTGGCCTTCATCCCGGATGCCGACCTGTTCCGTGGCATCGCGCAGGGGCGCGCTTCCGTGGTGACCGATGAGATCGCGGCCTTCACCGGGACCGGGCTGCTGCTGAAGTCGGGCGCGACGCTCGATGCCGACATCATCGTCACCGCAACGGGCTTCCACCTGAGCGTGCTGGGCGACATCGCCTTCACCATCGACGGCAGGCCGCTCGATTTCGGCGCGACGGTCACCTATCGCGGCACGATGTTCACCGGCGTGCCGAACATGGCCTGGGTGTTCGGCTACATCCGCGCTGCCTGGACGCTGCGCGCCGACATGGTGGCGGATTTCGTCTGCCGGCTGCTCAACCACATGCAGGCGCGCCAGGCGCGGCAGGTCGAGGTCGCGCTGCGGCCCGAGGATGCCGGCATGGCGCTCGGCCCCTGGATCGACCCGGAGGAATTCAGCTCGGGCTATGTCGCGCGCGGGCAGCATTTGCTGCCCCGGCGCGGCGACAAGCCGGAATGGCAGCACGCCCACGACTACTGGGCGGAGAAGGATGCGATCCCGGCGATCGACCTCGACGACAGCGCCTTCGTCTATCGCTGAGCGGCAGTGCGGCCGGCGCGATCGGGACGTCGCGGCCGCGCCTCAGACCGCCGCCGCCACCAGCGAGAACTGGCAATCATCCGGCAACCCGGCCACGAAGCGGCGCAGCGCCGACAGCGGCGGTGGGTCTTCCTCCGTTGCGCCGTAGACATCGTCGAGCAGCGCGGTGATCTCGACCGGCGAGACCAGCGCGCACCAGCAGGCGGTCGCGGTCTGCCGGCCGGTCAGCGCGCCGCGGCGGATGCGTTCCACCACCTCGGCGAAGATGTCCCGCGCCGAGGGCGGGAAGAACGGGCTGATGCGATAGGGCGCGCCCCCGACCGGTGCGATCACGCCGCGCAGCACCGGCGCCACCAGGTCGGGGCCGGCGATATAGACATCCCGGAAGCGGCCTGCGCGCATGCCCCTAGCCCACCTTGTTCTCGATCAGCTCCTGCACCACGCCGGGATCGGCGAGGGTGGAGGTGTCGCCCAGCCCCTCGGTCTCGTTCGCGGCGATCTTGCGCAGGATACGACGCATGATCTTGCCGGATCGTGTCTTGGGCAGGCCGGGCGCCCATTGGATGGCATCGGGGGTTGCGATCGGCCCGATCTCCTTGCGGACCCAGGCCACCAGCTCCTTGCGCAGCACTTCGGTCGGGTCGATGCCGGCCTTGAGCGTGACATAGGCGTAGATGCCCTGGCCCTTGATGTCGTGCGGCATGCCCACGACCGCGGCCTCGGCCACGGCGGGGTGCGCCACCAGCGCGGATTCCACCTCGGCGGTGCCCATGCGGTGGCCGGCCACGTTGATCACGTCGTCCACGCGGCCGGTGATCCAGTAGTAGCCATCGGCGTCGCGGCGCGCGCCGTCGCCGGTGAAGTACATGCCCTTGAAGGTGGCGAAGTAGGTCTGGCCGAAGCGGGCGTGGTCGCCATAGATGGTGCGCATCTGGCCGGGCCAACTGTCGAGCAGCACCAGGTTCCCCTCGGCCGCGCCCTCCAGCAGGTTGCCCTCGTTGTCGACGATGGCGGGCTTCACGCCGGGCAGCGGCAGCGTCGCGGAGCCGGGCTTCTGCGCCACGGCGCCGGGCAGCGGGGAGATCAGGATGCCGCCGGTCTCGGTCTGCCACCAGGTGTCGACGACCGGGCAGCGGCTGTCGCCGACCACGCGGTAGTACCACAGCCAGGCTTCCGGATTGATCGGTTCGCCCACGCTGCCCAGGATGCGGATGGAACTGCGGTCGTGCTTCCTCACCGGCGCCTCGCCGTCGCGCATCAGGGCGCGGATGGCGGTCGGCGCGGTGTAGAAGATGTTGACCTTGTGCTTGGCGCAGACCTGCCAGAAGCGGCCATTGTCGGGCCAGGACGGCACGCCCTCGAACATCAGCGTGGTCGCGCCGTTCGCGAGCGGGCCATAGACGATGTAGGTGTGGCCGGTGACCCAGCCGACATCGGCGGTGCACCAGTAGATCTCGCCGTCGCGGTAGTCGAACACGGCCTCATGCGTGAAGGACGCCCACACCATGTAGCCGCCGGTGGTGTGCAGCACGCCCTTCGGCTTTCCCGTGCTGCCGCTGGTGTAGAGGATGAACAGGGGGTCCTCGGCGGACATCGGCTCGGGCTCGCAGGTCGTGCCCTCGCCGGCGGTGATCGCCTCCCACCAATGGTCGCGGCCTGCCATCATGTCCACCGCGCCGCCGGTGTTCTTCGCCACGATCACGCTGCGGATGGACGGGCAGGCCAGCAGCGCCTCGTCGGCATTCGCCTTCAGGGGCACCTTGCGCCCGCCGCGGCGGCCCTCATCGGCGGTGATCAGCATGGCGCATTCGGAATCCTGGATGCGCGAGGCCAGGCTGTCGGGCGAGAAGCCACCGAACACGATGGAATGGATCGCGCCCACGCGCGCGCAGGCCAGCATCGCGACCGCCGCTTCCACGATCATCGGCAGGTAGATGCAGACGCGGTCGCCCTTCTTCACGCCGAGGCGGCGCATGGCATTCGCCAGCTGGCACACGCGCGCATGGAGTTGGCGGTAGGTCACCTTGGCGTCGGTGTTCGGATCGTCGCCTTCCCAGATGATCGCGACCTGGTCGCCGCGCGTCGCGAGGTGCCGGTCCAGGCAGGAGACCGAGGCGTTCAGCACGCCATCCTCGAACCACTTGATCGAGACATCGCCGGTGAAGTCGACCGCCTTGATCTTCGTGGGCGGCTTCATCCAGGCGATGCGGTTCATCTCGGTGCGCCAGAAGGCGTCGGGGTCGCGGGCTTCGGCCGCCACCATCGCCTCGCGCTTCGCGGCATCGATGTGCGCCTGCGCCGCAATCTCGGGCTTCACGGCAATGAGTTCGTCCGCCATGGGCTGGCCTCCCTGACCTCGGTGTTTTCTGGGCGGGGATTTGTGGCGGCGATTTGATTCAGGTCAACTTCCGCCCAAGACATCGGCCATGCGATGCGAAACGGGACCGCCCGCCCGGCGGAAGCCGGGCGGGCGGGGCAGGCTGGGCGGGATCGGGCAGGTCAGTTCGTGCGCGCGGGCGCCGGCGTGCTCGGCGTGGCCTGGCTGCGCTGGTCGATGCGCGGCGTGGCGGGGGCGCCGGCCTGCGGCGCGGCGGGCGTGGCCGGGCGCTGGGCGGCGCCGGCGGTGCTGCCGGCCGGATTGGCCGGGGTGGCGGGGCGCGCGGCCTGCGGGGCCTGCGCGGCCGGGGTGGTCGCGACATGCGGCGTGGGCGTCGCGGGGCGCATGGGCTGGGCCTGGACGGGCGCTGTCGCACCCCCCGCGGCCGGGGCGCTGCCCTGCGCGAAGCCGGCGCCCGCGACGAGCATCAGGCCGGTGGCGAGAAAGGCGGTGCGGGACATCTGGCGCATCAGGTTCTCCTGTGTTGGTCCGGCCTGTGTCGGTCCGGACGCAGGAACAAGAAGACCGTGCGGGCGCGTCGGGCGAAGGGCGGCGCCAAGGTGGTTTCGGGGCGATCGCGGCGGCGCCGCGGCAGGCGTGGCGGAATCGCGGCGGCTACAGCCCCGCATCCTGCGCCACCAGCACGCGCCGCTGGTCATCGACGCGGTGCGGCACGGCTTCGAGCGATTCCCCGTAGCAGGGGCCGGTGGTGCAGAACCCGTCCTCGATGCGAAACCGCGCGCCATGCGTCGAGCACACGACATGCTCGCGCTTGCGGTCGAGGAAACGGTCCGGCACGGGATCCAGGGGCACGCCGATATGCGGGCAGGAATTCACATAGACCCAGACACGATCGCCGCGCCGCACCGCGAACAGCCCGGTGAAGCCGCCCGGCGCGGCCGCGAAGCCCTTCGACTCGCCGTCGGGAATATCATCCAGCAAGCACAGCACGCGTTCGGCGGCGGCAGCCGTCACTTGCCCTTCCATCCGCCCATCTTGGCCAGGATCTTCCAGTGCCCGGGCGAGATCGGCATGACCGACAGCCGCGACATGCGCACCAGCGCGATGCCTTCGAGCGTCGGTTCGGCCTTGACCGCCGCCAGCGTTACCGGCTTCGGCACCGGGCCCACCGCCTTCATGTCCACGCAGACCCAGGGCGTACCCGGGTCCGCGCTGGGGTCGGGATAGGCCTCGCGGACCACCTCGACCACGCCGACGATCTCCTTGCCGATGTTCGAATGATAGAAGAAGGCGCGGTCGCCCTTCTTCATGGCCATCAGGTTGGCCTTGGCCATGTGGTTGCGCACGCCGGTCCAGGGCTCGATGCCGTTCGCCACCTGCTGATCCCAGGAGAACGCGTCGGGCTCGGATTTCACCAGCCAGGTATTGTTGCGTCCCTCAGACGGCGGGCGGCCGGCATCCGCCGGCCTTGCCTTCGCGCCACGGGCTGTCGCGCTGGCGGCGGCGGGCGGGTTGGGCGCGGTCGCGCTGTGCGCTCGCGGATCGCGCACGGGCGCGATCCGAAGCGTGGTACGGCCCTCGGACGGCGGGCGGGCGGCATCCGCCGGCTTTGCCTTCGCGCCACGGGCTGTCGCGCTGGCGGCGGCGGCGGTGGCAGGGCGCTTTTCGCGGCGTGTGGTCATTCGGCCAGTGCCCCATCCTTGTAGACGATGCGGTACGGGTTGATCGCCACGCGCGCGAAGCAGCCGGCTTGGGCGAAGGGGTCGCCATCGGTCAGCGCGTCCACCGCCGCGCGGTCCGGGGCTTCGACCACGCGCACCGACCCGATCGAATTGCCGTCCGCATCCATGATCGGCCCGGCGATGACCAGCATCGCCCGGTGGCGCTCCAGCCAATCCAGGTGCGCGGCACGCACCGCGCGGCGGGTCGCGGCCATGCCCGGCTTGTCCTCGATGGTCACGGCGAACAGCATCCCCACCCCCCGGTTTCGTGACAGCACGTAACGCGCGCGGCGCGCCGCTTCAACAACCGCGCTTGATCCCCTAGTTTGTCAGCGTGGATGGACGCCTGACCGCCGGCACCGGAGCCACCGACGCGACGCGACCAGGCGCGCGGAGCCTCCACCGATTCGCCAATCCCGGCCGCTTCCTGCGGGCGACCGGGCGGCTCATGCCGTTTCTGTGGGCCGCGGCGGTGCTGGTGCTCGGCTTCGGCCTGGTCTGGGGCCTGGTGCTGTCCCCGGCCGACTGGCAGCAGGGCGAGACGGTGCGGATCATGTACGTCCATGTCCCGATGGCCTGGCTCGCGATGGGCGGATACACCGGCCTGGCCGTGCTGTCGGTGATGTCGCTGATCTGGCGCCACCCGCTGGCCGACCTGACGGCGCGCGAACTCTCGCCGGTGGGCGCGGCCGCCACCGCGCTGTGCCTGGCCACCGGCAGCCTCTGGGGCAAGCCGATGTGGGGCACCTGGTGGGTGTGGGACGCGCGCCTGACCTCCGTGCTGGTGCTGTTCTTCCTGTGGCTCGGCCACGCCGCGCTGGTGCGCGCCTTCGACGACGCCGAACGCGGCGCACGGGCGGGCGCCATCCTGGCGCTGGTGGGCATCGTCAACGTGCCGATCGTGAAGTTCAGCGTCGACTGGTGGAACACGCTGCACCAGCCGGCCTCCGTGACGCGGCTGAACGCGCCGGGGATGCATGTCGACATCCTCTATCCGCTGCTGGTCTGCGCGCTGGGCTTTTCCCTGCTGTTCGGCGCGGTGGTGCTGGCGCGCACCCGCGCCGCGGTGATGGAACGCCGGGTGCGCGCGCTGCAACTCGCCCGTGCGCGGCGCGAGGACGCCGTGGCATGACGCTGCACTGGTGGCACATCACCGCGTCCTACGCGCTGGTGCTCGGCACCTTCGGCGCGCTGGCCGTCGGCGCGGCGCTGCGCCACCGCGCGGCGAAGCGGCTGCTGGCGACACTGGACCCGCGAGGCGAACGGGCATGACAAGCGCCCCGCCCCTACCTACGCCACCTGCAACTCGCGCATTGCCCGATCCGGGATCGCAAACCGCGACCGCGCCCAACCCGCCCTTCGCGTCCAGCGCACCCGTGCGTGGCGCGAAGCCAGGCCGGCCGGATGGCCGGCGCCCGGCGCCTGAGGGGTCACGCCAGTGACACACAAAAAACGACGCCGGCTGATGGTGCTGCTCCTCGCGGGCCTGGGCCTCGGCACCGCGACGGCGCTGACCCTGACCGCCTTCCAGGACAACATCGTCTTCTTCTTCTCGCCCTCCGACGTGCTGGCCAACCGGCCCGCCGGCGAACGCGCCTTCCGCCTCGGCGGCCTGGTCGAAGCCGGCAGCGTCGAACGCGGCACCGGCACCGACGGCCGACCCGCCGCCACCTTCCGCGTCACCGACGGCGCCCAAGCCATCACCGTCACCTACACCGGCGTCCTGCCCGACCTGTTCCGCGAAGGCCAAGGCGTCGTCACCCTCGGCCGCCTGCTGCCCGACAACACCTTCCGCGCCAGCGAAGTCCTCGCCCGCCACGACGAAACCTACATGCCCCCCGAAGTCGCCGACGCACTCCGCCGCGCCGGCCACTGGAACCCCGCCCAAGGCGCCGCACCACCGGCCGAGACCTGGAACACCGCGCCACGCGACGGACGGAGCGGAGGATGATGCGGGTGGCGCTTGCGCGCGTCGGGCGCGCCGGGGGGCCGGCCCCCCGGACCCCCCGCTGGGAGGCTGCGGCCTCCCAGACCCGCGGCTTTGATGGGGTGGGGCGAGGGAGGGGCTCGCCGGTGCGCCTGACGCGACAGGCGCGCCAACCCCATTCACGGCGGGGTCCGGGGAGGCACTGCCTCCCCGGCGGGGGTCCAGGGGGCAGCGCCCCCTGGTGACACCCGCACCGCCAGGAGCATCCCCGCATGATCCCCGAGCTCGGTCATTTCGCGTTGGCGTTGGCGTGTGTTCTGGCTGTCGCGCAGTCGGTGTTGCCGATTGTCGGTGCTGCGCGGCGCGACGTGCGATGGATGGCGACGGCGGGGCCGTTGGCGGCCGGGACGCTGGTGTCGGTGGCGGTGGCGTTCGGGTGTCTATTGTGGGCGTTCGCGGTGAACGACACGACGGTGTCGAACGTCGTGCAGAACAGCCATTCGGCGAAGCCGCTGATCTACAAGTTCTCGGGCGCCTGGGGGAACCACGAGGGGTCGATGGTGCTCTGGGTGCTGATCCTGGCGCTGTGCGGCGCGGCGGTGGCGGGGTTCGGGCGCGACCTGCCAACGGCGCTGAAGGCGCGGGTGATCGGCGTGCTGGGCTGGGTGGCGTCGGGCTTCCTGCTGTTCATCATCCTCACCTCGAACCCCTTCGACCGCATCTGGCCGCCGCCACCGGACGGGCAGGGGCTGAACCCGGTGCTGCAGGACATCGGCCTCGCACTGCATCCGCCGATGCTCTACCTCGGCTATGTCGGGTATGCGGTGACGTTCGCCTTTGCCGTGGCGGCGCTGCTCGAAGGGCGCGTGGATGCGGCGTGGGGGCGGTGGGTGCGGCCGTGGTCGCTGATGGCCTGGTCCTTCCTCACGCTCGGCATCGCGCTGGGGTCCTGGTGGGCGTATTACGAGCTCGGTTGGGGCGGGTACTGGTTCTGGGATCCGGTGGAGAATGCCTCGCTGCTGCCCTGGCTGGTGGGCACGGCGTTGCTGCATTCGGCGATCGTCGTCGAAAAGCGCGACGCGCTGAAGATCTGGACCGTGCTTCTCGCGATCATGGCCTTCGCGATGAGCCTGCTCGGCACCTTCCTGGTGCGATCGGGCGTGCTGAATTCCGTGCACGCCTTCGCCAATGACCCGACGCGCGGCGTGTTCATCCTGGCGTTGTTGATGATCTACGTGGCCGGCGCCTTCGCCATCTTCGCCTGGCGGGCGCACCGGCTGGCACCCACCGGCATCTTCGCGCCGATCTCGCGCGAGGGCGCGCTGGTGCTGAACAACCTGCTGCTGTGCTCGATCGCCGCGGTGGTGCTGGCCGGCACACTGTGGCCGATGTTCGCCGACATCCTGACGGGCGCGAAGATCTCGGTCGGCCCGCCCTTCTTCAACCTGGCGACGGCACCGCTGGCGATCCCGCTGGTGCTGGCCATGCCGATCGGCGCCATGTTGCCGTGGAAGCGCGGCGACGTCTGGGCCGCGCTGCAACGCCTGTGGTGGGCGGCCTGCATCGCGCTCGCGATCGGCTTCCTGATGCTGGTCGCGGCCGGGCTGCCGGTCTGGCCGGCCATCGGCATCGGAATGGCAGCGTGGCTGATCGTGGGCGCGCTGGCGGATGTGGCGGATCGCATCGCGCTGTTCCGCCGCCCCGCCCAGGCCTGGCAGCGCGCCAAGGGCCTGCCGCGCGCCAGCTGGGGTGGCGCCATCGCCCATGCCGGCATGGGCGTGACCATCGCCGGCATCGCCGGCATGGGCGTGGCGACCGATACGCTGATCGCGCTCAAGCCCGGCGAGAGCACGCGCCTGGCCGGCTATGAATGGCGGCTCGATTCCATCGCCGATGCGCAGGGGCCGAACTTCACATCGCGCCTCGCCACCATCACCGTCTCGCGCAACGGCGCCGTGGTCACGGTGCTGGCCCCCGAACGGCGCACCTTCCCGGTGGACCGCCAGACCACCACGGAAGCCGCCATCCACACCAACGCCATGCGCGACCTGTATGCCGTGCTCGGCGAGGAACGCGACGGCGCCGGCGTGCTCCGCCTGCACCACAATCCGCTCGCCCCCTGGATCTGGTTCGGCTCGGTGATCATGGCGCTCGGCGGCGGGCTTTCCTTGTCCGACCGGCGGATGCGGGTGGCCGCCCCCGCCCCGAAAGGGGCGACGTCTCCCGCATGAGCGCCATCGAACCGCCGATCGCCACGCCGCCCGCGCCGCGCAGCCGCCGCTGGATGCTCTACGCCCCCCTCGGCTTCGCCGCCGCGGCCGGCGCCGGCTTCTGGGTCATGCTGCGCGGCCTGCAGACCGGCGACTACAACCCGCGCGGCGTGCCATCGGCGCTGCTCGGCCAACCGGTGCCCGACTTCGCCCTGCCGCCGCTCGACGCCACCGGCCTGCCGACGCTCACCGCCGCCGACCTGCGAGGCCCGCTGCCCGCACCCGTCGTGGTGAACTTCTGGGCGTCGTGGTGCGTGCCCTGCATCGTCGAACACCCGCAACTGATGCGGCTGCACCGCGAGGGCATCCGCGTCGTCGGCATCAACTACAAGGACCGCCCGGACGCGGGCGCCGCCTTCCTCACCCGCCACGGCAACCCCTTCGCCAAACTCGGCCGCGACGAACCCGGCCGCACCGCCATCGACTGGGGCGTCTACGGCGTGCCCGAAACCTACCTGGTCGACCGCCAAGGCCTGATCCGCTGGCGCTACGCCGGCCCGATCACACCCGAAGTGCTGAACCAGGACCTCAGGCCGCTGCTGCGGAGGTTTGCGTGAGCATGGCCAGGGCAGAACGGGGAGGGCTCTGCCCTCCCCGGACCCCACCCGCCAAGGGCCTAAGGGCCCCTGGACCCCTCGACTTGATCGGGGGA
>LNEW01000175.1 GCA_001464375.1 Rhodospirillales bacterium Ga0074136
CCTACAGCGCGCCGCCGCGGCGACCCGCCATCGCACCCAGCCGCAGGCGCAGGGCGTTCAGCTTGATGAAGCCCTGGGCGTCGAACTGGTCGTAGGCGCCCTGGTCGTCCTCGAAGGTCACGTGCTTCATCGAATACAGGCTGTGCGGGCTCTGCCGGCCGGTGACGATGGTGTTGCCCTTGTACAGCTTCAGCCGGACGGTTCCGGTCACGCTGGCCTGGCTCTCGTCGATCAGCGCCTGCAGCATCCGGCGCTCGGGCGCGAACCAGAAGCCGTTGTAGATGATCTCGGCATAGCGCGGCATCAGGCTGTCCTTGAGGTGACAGGCCTCGCGATCCAGCGTGATCGATTCCATGGCGCGATGCGCCACGTACAGGATGGTGCCGCCCGGTGTTTCGTAGCAGCCGCGGGACTTCATGCCGACGAAGCGGTTCTCGACCAGATCCAGCCGGCCGATGCCGTTCTCGCGCCCGAGCGCATTGAGCTTCGTCAGCAGCGTCGCCGGCGACAGGCGCTCGCCATTGATGCCGACCGCGTCGCCGCGCTCGAACTCGATGGTGATCTCGGTGACCTCATCCTTCGCATCCATCGGGCTGATCGTGCGCTGCCACACCATCTCGTCCGGCGCATCCCAGGGTTCTTCCAGGATCTTGCCCTCGCTGGACGAATGCAGAAGGTTCGCGTCCACGCTGAACGGTGATTCGCCACGCTTGTCCTTGGCGATCGGGATCTGGTGCTGCTCGGCGAAGGCGATCAGCGCGGTGCGCGACGTCAGTTCCCATTCGCGCCACGGCGCGATCGTAATAGGACAGTTCGAAGCGAACCTGGTCGTTGCCCTTGCCGGTCGCGCCGTGGGCGACGGCATCGGCACCCATCTGTTCGGCGATCTCGATCTGCCGCTGCGCGATCAGCGGGCGGGCGATGGACGTGCCGAGCAGGTACATGCCTTCGTACAGCGCGTTCGCCCGGAACATCGGGAACACGAAGTCCTTCACGAAGGTCTCGCGCAGGTCGTCGACGAAAATGTTCTCTGGCTTGATGCCCAGCAGCAGCGCCTTGTCGCGCGCCGGCCCCAGCTCCTCGCCCTGGCCGAGATCGGCGGTGAAGGTCACCACCTCGCAGCCATAGGTGGTCTGCAGCCACTTCAGGATTACGCTGGTGTCGAGCCCGCCGGAATAGGCGAGCACAACCTTCTTCACGTCCTTCACGCGCATCTGTCGTCCCCGTTCCGCGCCAGACCGGCGCCGCGGCCATAAAGCGCGGCGGGGCGGGAAGGGCAAGCGGCGGTGGACCGGCCGCCACCGCCCGGGCATCGTCGCGCCATGCACGGATCCCATCCCATCGGGCCACCGTCCGACCCGGCAGGCGCGCTCAAGGCCGCCCGTGCGGCGCGGCGGGCCAATGACCAGGCCGGCGCGGCGGCATTCTTCGCGACCTATCTGGCGGCCAGACCGGGCGATGTCGGCGTGCATGTCGAACATGGCTGGGCGCATTGGGCGGCCGGCCACCGCGCCGAAGCCGCCGCTGCGTGGCAGGCGGCCATCCTGCAGGATCCGAAGGCCGCGGCGCCGCGCCTCGCGCTGCTGCATGCCGCACGCGCGGATGGCGACATGGCGCTGGCGCGGCGCCTGATCGATGCCGTGCTCGCTGACCACCCGGGTGACGCCCGGGTCTGGGCAGAACGTGCCGTGCTGCTGCGCGAAACCGGGGAGGTCGCGGCGTCCGAAGCCGCCGCCCGCGAAGCGCTGGCCCATGCGCCCGGCCATCCGCGCGCGCTTGTCGAGCTTGCGCGCGCGCTGCGCCTGCGCGGCGCGACCGACGAGGCGCTGGCCGCCTTCGCCGCCGCGCGCGGGCAGGGCGGGCAGCCCGCCGCCGTCCTGGTCGAGGAAGCGCGCACGCTGCTCCAGGCGCGGCGCTTCGATGCAGCGCTGGCGTGCCTCGCCATGGCGCAGGCCGCGCGGCCCACCGACGCCGCGCTCGGGACCCTCCGGGCGGAGGCGCTGCGCCGGCTCGGCCGCCGCGCGGAGGCGCTGGCGCTGTTCGCCGCGGCGCCGGGGGGCCTTGGTGCAGCGCAGGCCGAGATCGACCGCGCGGCGCTGTCTCGCCCGTCGCGCCTGGGCACGCGGACTCCTCCCGGCGCGTCCGAGGACGGCACCCGCCTGGCCGATGCGCTGGCCGGCGCCACCGCACGGGACATCGGGGTGGCGCTGCGCGATGCCGTGCAGGAAGCGCACCCCTTCACGGCGGTCGGTGCGGCGCGGGCACTGCGCGCGACGGCCAGCGACGCCGCGGTCCGGACAGCCTTGGGGCTGGCCGAGGCCAATGCGCTCGGCGCGCTGAACATGCAGCGTTCGGCCATGCACGTGCTGGATGCGCTGGCGGCCGAAGGCCTTGCCCTGCCTTCGCCCCTGGCGGCACGGCTGGCGACCCAGCGCGCCTATACCGCGCTGCGGGTCGGCCGGCGCGACGCTGCGCTGCGCCTGTTCGAGGACGCGCTGCGCCTGCAACCTTTGGCGCCGCCGACCATGCTGGAGGTGGTGCGCGCGCACCCATCGGACCTCGCGGCGGAGACCTGCCTGGCGATGCTCGATTCCCCGCGCGGCGATCCGCGACTGCGCGCCTGGCTCGCAGACCGCGTGGCCGACCGCATCGACCCCGCCGACCCGCGCCTGTCGTTGGCTGGCCTGCAGGGCGAGGACCCTGTCCTGGTCGAGGCGCTGCTGCGCCGCAACGTCGCGCTGGTCCAGGGGCGGCGGGCAGAGGCGGCGCGCCTGCTCGACACGGTGTTTTCCCACCAGGGCCTCGCCGCACCGCAACCGACGCCGGGGCCTGGCCGGTTCGTCGTTGCGACCGGCGCGCCGGTCGAAGGTCCGCTGGTCAGCGTCGTGATCAGCGCCTTCGAGGCGGCGGACACCATCGGCGATGCGCTGTCGAGCGTGCTCGCGCAGTCCTGGCGCAGCCTCGAGGTGATCGTCGTCGACGATGCCAGCACCGACGGCACGGGCGCCGCGGCCGAGTCGATCGCGGCGCGCGACGGGCGCGTGGTCGTGCTGCGCAACGCCAGCAACGCCGGCACCTATGCGTCGCGCAACCGCGCCATTGCGGCCGCACGCGGCGACTTCGTGACCTTCCTCGATGCCGATGACTGGATGCACCCGGCGCGCATCGCGACCGAGGTCGCGGCCTTCGCCGGACCCGGCACCGCGGTGGTGAATTCCTGCTGGTTCCGGATGGATGCGGCCGGGCGCGCGGCCTTCACGCCCCGCGCCTGGCTGATCTTTCCCAACCCGTCCTTCGCGATGTTCCGTCGCGACGCGCTGCGCCGGCTCGGGGCGTTCGACCATGTGCGGTTCAGCGCCGACAGCGAGATGCTGTGGCGCGCCCGGCTGGTGCTGGGCAACGACGCCGTCGCGATCCTGCCGCAGACGCTCACGATCGGGCTGCATCGCCCGGGTTCGCTCACCACCGCGGCGGCGACGGGTTTCGACGCCTTCGGCTTCAGCGCCCCGCGGCTCGACTACAACGAAACCTGGGGCGCCTGGCACGCGGCCTGCGACCTGCAGGGCGTGGTGCCGATCCCACCCGCCGCCGGCGCCCGCACCCTGCCCGAGGGCATGGCGGCGGGCGAGGCCGCCTGAGCGCCCCCGCGCGGATCAGACCCGCAATGTGCCATCCCGCGCGGCGGCGTAGCGCGCGGCGATCTTTTCCCAGTTCAGCACGTTCCACCACGACGCCAGGTAGTCCGCCCGGCGGTTCTGGTAGCGCAGGTAGTAGGCGTGTTCCCACACGTCGTTGCCCATGAGCACGCGGGCGCCGTCCATCAGCGGCGTGTCCTGGCCGGGCCTGGTGGTGATGGCGAGCGCGCCGGCCGGCGTCACGGTCACGAAGACCCAGCCCGACCCGAACACGCGCATGCCGCCCGCGTTGAAGTCGGTGCGGAACTTCTCCATGCCGCCCAGGTCGCGGTCGATCGCCGCCTTGAGGTCGCCGGCGGGTTCGCCGCCCTGGCCGCCCATGATCTCCCAGAACATGGAATGATTGGCATGGCCGCCGCCATTGTTGCGCACGGCGGTGCGGATGGCCTCCGGCACCTGCGACAGCCGCATCAGCAACTCGTCGAGCTGCATGGCCGCCAGCTGTGGCTGGTTCTGCACCGCCGTATTCAGGCCCGCCACCTGCGCCCCGTGATGCCGCGCGTGGTGGATTTCCATTGTCATGGCGTCGATCGCCGCCTCGTTCGCGTTCGGCGCATACGGCAGCGGCGGCAGGGTGAAGGGGCCGGCCGGCGTTTGCGCCATGGAGGCGCGCCAGGGCGCCACGGCCTTGGTCGTCAGCGCGGCGGCGCCCAGCATCAGGAGACGGCGATTCATCATGGGCATGGCGGGACCTTTCCCTGTTGCCGACAGATGGTATTGCGCCGTGGGCGCGGCAACCATTGGTCGGGGCGAGCCCTTTCCGCCACCGGATCGCCCGGCTGACCAGGGGGGGGTTGGACGACCGCCTCGCCCGCCCCGGCGGCGCAAAGTTGCCGCGCCGCTGAGCGCCAGTGCGCGCAGGGCAGCACCCGCGTCAGGCTGGGTGGGCGTGTCCGGCGCCCTGGTCGTTACACCCGGGGCGGGTCAGTTCCGCCGCCGGCCGGGTTGCGCGTCAGGTTTCCTCGTCGCGTTCGGTCTCGACCTCGATCGCCTCGTCGATGCTGTCCGCCTCGTCCTCGAGCTCCTCGGCGTCCTCGATCGCCTCGTCGCCCTCGACATCCTCCACTTCCAGCTCCTCGCCCTCCGTCTCGGCGGCGACGACGCGCTTCTTGATCTTCTCGTCGGGAATTGGCGTGGGCGCGGCGCGGCGCAGGCGCGGCTGTTCGGCCGGCTGTTCCGTGCCGCATTTCGGGCAGACAGCCGGGGTGCGCGCCAGGTCGTAGAACCGTGTGCCGCAGGAGACGCAGCTGCGCTTCAGGCCGAGTTCAGGCTTCGCCATGGATCACATCCGTCTCGCGCAACGGGGCCGGGGGGGTCGGGTGGCGGCCGGGTCCGTCGCGGCTTTGCAAAGGGTCGGGCGCATTGCCACGCGATGCCGGGGCATGTCAAACGCGCAGGCCATGTCCCATCCCACGCCCCGCCCGCTCCGTGCCGCCGCCCCCTCCGCCCCGCTGGCCGGAAGGCTCGGCGTGCCAGGCGACAAGTCGATCAGCCACCGCGCCCTGATGTTCGGCGCCATGGCGGTCGGCACCACCGAAATCACCGGCCTGCTGGAGGGCGAGGACGTGCTGCGCACCGCCGCCGCCATGCGCGCACTGGGGGCAGAGGTCACGCAGACCGGCCCGGGCGCCTGGCGGGTCGCCGGGCGCGGCGTGGGCGGCCTGGTGGAACCGGCCGATGTGCTGGACATGGGCAATTCCGGCACGGCGGCGCGGCTGTTGCTGGGGTTGCTATCGGGCCATCCGATCTTCGCGGTGATGACCGGCGATGCCTCGCTGCGCCGCCGCCCGATGAAGCGCGTGACCGACCCGCTGTCCGCCACCGGCGCGACCTTCTGGACGCGCGAGGGCGGCCGCCTGCCGCTGGCTGTTCGTGGCGCCGCCGACCCGCTGCCGATCGACTACGTGCTGCCGGTGGCCTCCGCGCAGGTGAAATCCGCCTGCCTGCTGGCGGGCCTGTGCGCGCCGGGCACCACGCGCGTCGTGGAACCCGAACCCACGCGCGATCACACCGAGAACATGCTGCGCCATTTCGGCGCACGCGTGACCGTGACCGACACGCCGCAGGGCCGCGTGGTCACGCTGGAAGGCCAGCCGGAACTGATGGCGGCGCCGGTGGTGGTGCCGGGCGACCCGTCCTCGGCGGCGTTTCCCATCGTCGCGGCGCTGCTGGTGCCCGGGTCGCGGGTGGTGGTCGAGAATGTCGGCCTGAACCTGCTGCGCACCGGCCTCATCGCCACGCTGCGGGAGATGGGCGCCACGCTGCGCGTCGAGAATGAACGCATCGCCGGCGGCGAACCGGTCGGCGACATCGTCGCCGAATACACCGCACTGCAGGGTGTCGAGGTGCCGCCCGGCCGCGCGCCCTCGATGATCGACGAATATCCCGTGCTGGCGGTGGCTGCCGCCGCCGCGCGCGGTGTCACGCGCATGAAGGGCCTGGCGGAACTGCGTGTGAAGGAGAGCGACCGGCTGTCCGCCACCGCCGCGCTGCTGGCGGTGAACGGCGTGACCGCGGCGATCGAGGGCGATGACCTGATCGTGCAGGGCACCGGTGGCGCGATCCCCGGCGGCGGCACGGTGGAGACCCACATGGACCACCGCATCGCCATGAGCGCGCTGGTGATGGGCCTGGCCGCGCGCATGCCCGTCGCGGTGGATGACGCCGCCTTCATCGACACATCGTTTCCCGGCTTCGCCGCGCTGATGAACGGTCTGGCCGGTGGCACGCCGATCGGGCCGGGCTGACGCCGTGGCGGCCGCGCGCCTCACCCCGGCCTCTGCACTGCCGGGGGTTGCCTGGTGCGCGCAGGCCGCCTCCGCGTTCGGCCTTGTCGTCGGGTGCGGACCGTCGCGGTCGCGGTCATGCTCGGCATGGCGGCGATGGCGCGCCTGATGCCGGACAGCGTGCCGCTGATCGGCATCGCCATCGCGCTGCCGAGGGGAACCGCGCCATGGCGCTGAACGGAATCGTCATTGCCGTCGATGGCCCCGCCGCGGCCGGCAAGGGCACGCTGGCGCGGCGCCTGGCCGCGGCGCTGCGACTGCCCTATCTCGATACCGGGCTGCTCTATCGCGCGGTGGGGCGGCGCGTGCTGGATGCCGGAGCCGACCCGCGCGATGCCGGCATCGCCGAGGCGGCCGCCCGCGCGCTGGTGCCCGCCGACCTGGACCGCGCCGACCTGCGCGGCCCGATGGCCGACATGGCGGCCAGCGCGGTCGCCGCCATCCCGGCGGTGCGCGCCGCGCTGCTCGACTTCCAGCGCGATTTCGGGCGCGCGCATGGCGCGGTGCTGGATGGGCGCGACATCGGCACCGTGGTCTTCCCCCAGGCGCAGGCAAAGCTGTTCGTCACCGCCAGCGTCGCCGAACGGTCGCGCCGGCGCTTCCTGGAACTGGCCGGGCGCGGCGTGGCCGCCGACCCGGCACAGGTGGAAGCCGAGATCCGCGACCGCGACGCGCAGGACGCCAACCGCCCGGTCGCGCCGCTGCGCCCGGCCGAGGATGCGATCCTGATCGACACCACGACGCTCGATGCCGATGCCGCCTTCGCGGAGGCGCTGCGGGTGGTGCGCGCGCGGCTCGCTCAGCCCGACCGCGCAGCAACGGCGGCCGCGAAACCCTGCAGGTAGGTACGCAGCTGGGCTTCAACCGCCGGGTCCGTCAGCGCTCCGCCCGCGTCGAACACGCCCCCCGCGCGCGACACCATCAGCCGCCCGCCGGCCCAAAGCTCGGCGCCCAGCATCCGCAGCACGGGCAGCCAGGCATTCTGCGCCAGCAGCGGGCCGAAGCCGCCCGGCGAGGCCCCGATCAGCCCGACGGTCTTGCCGCCGAACACCCGGCCGATATCGGAGGATGGCCGCGACAGCCAGTCGATCGCGTTCTTGAACACGCCGGGGATCGAGTTGTTGTATTCCGGCGTGACCAGCAGCAGCCCTTGCGCGCCAGCGATCCTGTCCTTCAGCGCCGCCACCGCCGGGGGGATGCCATCGGCGCCCTCGACATCGCCGTCATAGAGCGGGATGCCGTGGATGGTCTGAACGTCCAGCCGAGCATCCGGCGGCATCAACCGCGCCGCGGCCCGCAGCAATGCGGTGTTGAGCGACCCGCGGCGCAGGCTCCCGGACACCCCGACGATCACCGTCATGCGATGTGGCTCCTGGCCCGCAGGCGGCGATCTTGGCTGCAAACCTGCCGGCCGGCCAGTGCGGCGTGGCGGTATCGCTACCCCGCCGCCAGCAGCAGCCGGTTCACGCGTTCCAGCGCCCGCGCCAGCGCGGCGAAGTCCTTGGCGAAGGCCTCGCGCGAGACGCCGTTCGCCGCCAGCGCGTCGCCGATCTCGCCGACGCTGCGCTGCCCGTCCACCCGCGCGATGATGGCGGCCGCCAGGCGCGGCAACGCCACCGGCACGACCAGCCCATCGGCGGCCACGCGCAGGGTGCCATCGGCGGGGATGCCGGCGGCGAATTTCGCGGCATCCAGCTCGCGCAGCACCGGCACCGCGCAAGCGTCGGTCCAGTCCGGCAGCACCGCCTCGCCCTTGCGCACGCAATACGCGATGTGGATGCCCATGTTGCCGGCGGCCGCCTCCGCCAGGGCGGCGCGCTGCACCGGGTCCAGCAGCGCGGTGCGTTCCCGCAGCCGCGGGTCGGTCAGGAAGCTGTCCGGATCGTAGCGGAAGGGCTCGACCAGGCAGCGAATCTCGAGCCCCGCGCCATCCACCAGCGCCGCCAGGGCCGGCACGCTGAACGCCACGTCGCGCGGGTTCAGCAGCAGGTCATAGATGCCCGCATCGCCGCCCTTCACATGGTCGGTGATCCAGGGGTTGCGGCGCAGCCAGGCAGTCTCCGGCGCCTGCCGCCAGAGCCGCTTGGCGATGTCCACCCGCTGGGCCGGCGGCTGGTCGGCGGGTGCCATCAGACGCAGCGCATCCTGCAGCATGTAAACGCCCGTGCGCCCGTGCGGCGCATAGACCATGAGGCCCATGCCGCCGCCCGGCGCCAGCACCGAAACCAGTGCCCGCAACCCCGCCAGCGGGTCCGGCAGGTGATGCAGCACGCCGCAGCAATCGATGTAGTCGAACGGCCCGAGCCCGCTGCCCGGCAGGTCGATGATCGAAGCCTCCGCGAAGGCCACGTTGCCCAGCCCGCGCGCCGCCACGCGCGCGCCCGCCACCTTGCGCGCGGCGGCGGAACGGTCGAGCCAGGTGACCCCGCCCGGCCGGCCGGCCGAGGCCATCTGCTGCGCCAGCATCACCGTCGCATCGCCCGACCCGCCGCCGGCGACCAGGGCGTTCAGCGGCGTCGCGGCCGAGCGACGGGCACCGAAGATCCAGTGGTCGACCTCGCGCAGGTGTGACGGGCTGCCCACCCATCCCGCGGATCGCGCTGTGGGTAAGGGTAGGCCTCGTATTGCGCGGCCAGGGCGGCGTCGGCTTCATCGGTCATGCCGGCCTGTTACGCCGGGACGCGGCGCGCGGCCAGACAGCGTCGCGGTTGCCCCGGGGGCCAGGGCTTCGTAGAACACCGCCCATGCGTGCCGCCCTCCTCAGCCTCTCCCTGTCCGCCCTGGTCGTCGTGCCGGCGATCGCGCAGCAGCGCGCGCCCGCGCCCACGGCGCAAACCCAGGGTCCGCGCCGGCTTGGCGACTTCCAGGACTGGATCGCCGCGGTGCATACCGAGGCAGGGCAGAAGGTCTGCTATGCCTTCACCCGCGCGTCACGGTCCGAGCCGGCGCGCGAGGGCGTGATCCTGACCGTCACGCACCGCGCCGCCAGCCGCGACCAGGTGGCGCTGTCCGCGGGCTATGCCTATCCGCGCAACGCGGCCGTCACGGTCGCGGTGGGCAGCCGCGATCTGGCTTTCTACACCGGCGGGACGTCGGCCTTCGCGCGCGATGGCCGCGCTGCCGTCGCGGCCTTTCGTGGCGGCGCGACGGCCGTGGCGCGCGGCCCGCGCGCCGGCGGGCGCGGCACCGCCACCGACACCTTCAGCCTGACCGGCTTCTCGGCCGCCTACGACGCGATCAGCCAGGAATGCCCGGCGCCGCGCCGATGAACCCCACGCCGGCACGCGGCGATGGACCCCACGCCCACACAGCGGCGATGACCATCACGACTGACGGCTTGGCGGAGGCCGAGCGTGCCCGCATCCTTGCGAAGGCCGCGATCTTCGCCCCGCCGCCGGCGACCCTGCCCGATGGCCGGCGTGACCTGGTCGGCCTGTCGCGCGAGGACCTCGCGGCCGAGATGGCCGCGATCGGGGAGAAGCCGTTCCGCGCCAAGCAGCTCTGGCACTGGATCTACCACCAGGGCGCGACCGACTTCGCGCGCATGAACACCATCGCCAAGCCCATGCAGGCGAAGCTGGCCGAACGCTTCGTTGTCGGCCGGCCCGAGGTGGCGACGCAGCAGGACAGTGCGGACGGCACGCGCAAATGGGTGTTCGCCTTCCGCGACACCCAGCGGATCGAGACGGTCTACATCCCCTCGGCCGACGAGGACCGCGGCGCGGTGTGCATCTCCACGCAGGTCGGCTGCACGCTGTCCTGCACCTTCTGCCACACCGGCACGCAGAAGCTGGTGCGCAACCTGGGCGCGGCCGAGATCGTCGGCCAGTTCATGGCGGCGCGCGATTCCTACGGCGAATGGCCAAGCCCGAAGGACGGCACGGCGCGGCACCTGTCCAACATCGTCGTGATGGGCATGGGCGAGCCGCTCTATAACTACGAGAACGTGGCGCGCGCGCTGCGCATCGTGATGGACCACGAGGGCATCGGCCTGTCGCGCCGGCGCATCACGCTGAGCACGAGCGGCGTGGTGCCGATGATGGATCGCTGCGGGGCGGAACTCGGCGTTGGCCTGGCGGTCTCGCTGCACGCCGTGACGAACGAATTGCGCGACGAGATCGTGCCGCTGAACCGGAAGTATCCGATCGAGGACTTGCTGGCGGCCTGCCGGCGGTATCCGGGTGCCTCGAATGCGCGGCGCATCACCTTCGAATACGTCATGCTGCGCGGCGTGAACGACAGCGAGGCGGAGGCACGCGAATTGGTGCGCCTGCTGCGCGGGATGCCGGCGAAGGTGAACCTGATCCCGTTCAACCCCTGGCCGGGCAGCGCCTACAAGACCAGCACGACCGAGGCGATCCAGCGTTTCGCCGCGATCCTGAACGATGCGGGGTATTCCAGCCCGATCCGTCGGCCGCGCGGGCGGGACATCCTGGCGGCCTGCGGGCAGTTGAAGACCGAGAGCGAGCGGGCGAAGCGCGGTCCGGCGGCCGCCTGACACCGGCCCCTTCGGCGTGATATCGAATCCTGGTCGTTGCGATCGAGCCGGGAGCCCCTAATGTTGATCCGTCCTGTCGCGGTCGCAATGGCGGCCGTCCTGCTGGCCCTGCCGGCGCTGGCGCAGAGCCGGCCGCAACGCCCGCCCGGCCTTGCGGAACGCCTTGCCGAGGGTGTCGTTGCCCAGGCGCGCCGCGCCCTGGTACCCGAGGAAGAGATGCCGGAATGGCGCCGCATTGCCACCTGCACCGCCGACGTGCTGGTCCGGTCCAACCTGTCCAACGCCGTGCTGGAGCAGGCCGCCCGCGATGCAGCCGCCGGCCGGCCGAACGCCCAGGTGGAGCGGCGAACCGACCTGCGCGACGAGGCCGAGCGCCGTTGCATGCCCCGCTAGGCGCTGCGTGGCAGAGGCCGGTCAGGCCTTTTCGACTGCGCCCCCGGCGTCGAGCCAGCCCTTGAACCCGCCCAGGTTGCGGACGTTCGCGTAGCCCATGTCGTGCAGCGTTTTCAGCACCAGCGCCGAGCGCCCGCCCGAGGCGCAATAGGCCACGATGGTCTTGGCCCGGTCGAAATTGGCATCGTGCAGGGCCGAGGCCGGGTCGGCGCGGAATTCCACCAGGCCGCGCGGGATGGCCAGCGCGCCCGGCACCTTGCCCGAGGCCGCGACCTCGTTCGGCTCCCGCACATCGAGGAACACCACGTCGTCGCGCCCGACCAGGCCCTTGGCTTCCTCGGGCGCGATCCGCGGCACCACCGCCTCGGCGGCGGCGAGCATCTGCTGGACGGTGAGTGTCATCGGTGCGTCTCCTGCCTGGCGATTGGACCACGACGGTAGAACACGCCCGCCCCCAGACCAAGTTCCGGCAGGCCCGGGAGGCACTGCCTCCAGACGGGGCGCCCCAGGGGCCGGCCGCTACCAGATCAGCGCCGCCACTGCCGCGCAGGCGATCACCCCGAAGGTCGCGACCATCCCGCCCACCCGGAACCGGAAATCTTCCCTCTCGCGCGTGATCCCCCAGCCATGCGCAATGCGCCCCGCGAGCAGCGTCGCGCCGAGGGTGTGGATGACCCAGACCGGTGCGCCCCCGGCCTCGGCCAGGGCCAGCAGTACCAGCGCGAAGGGCACGTATTCCGCGAAATTCGCCTGGGCGCGCATGGCGCGTTCCAGCGCCGGCTGCCCGCCGGTGCCGATTCCCACCTTGAGGCGCCGCCGCAACCCGATCACGCGGATCGACAGCCACAGGCAAACGGGCGCCAGCAGTGCCGCCCACAACCCCGTCGCCTGCAGCATCAGCCAGCCTCCCGAACGTCCGCCACCGTGGCGCCGGTCATCCGCAGCAGGTCGGCCGGCGTGGTGCGGAACACATGTTGGGGCGATCCGGCCGCTGCCCAGACGGTGCCGAGCGCCATGAGGTCGGCATCCAGCAGCAGGATCGGTGGCGCCAGGTGCCCGACCGGTGCGACGCCGCCGATCGCGAAGCCGGTGGCGTCACGGACCCAGCCGCCGTCCGCGCGCCTGACCGGCTGGCCGATGGCGATGCCGACCTTGCCCATGTCCACGCGGTTGGCGCCGGAGGCGACGACCAGTACCGCACGCGCGCCGGCGCGGAACACGATGGATTTGGCGATCTGCGCCACGTCGCAGCCGACCGCGGCGGCCGCCTCCGCGGCGCTGCGCGTGCCCGCGGGAAAGGCGGCGATGGTGTCGGGGTGGCCGGCGTCGGCCAGGGCGGCGCGCACGCGTTCGACCGAGGGCGCGCTCACCTCCGCGCGCCCGCTACAGGCCCAGACCGGCGCGCAGCGCCAGCCAGGTGGCCAGCAGCAGCGCCCCGAGCGTCAGCAACATCCCCGCCGCGCGCAGCGGCACGATGTCCGGCTCGCGCGACATGCCGGCCGCGTGCAGCGCACGCCCGGCCACCATCATCGCGCCGGCGCCGTGCAGCACGATCCCCGCCGCGCCGCAGAGTTCCGCCGCCAGCAGCACAACGAGGAACAGCGGCACGTATTCGACGAAATTCGCATGAACCCGCGCCGCGCGTTCCAGGCGTCGGTCGCCACCGGTGCCCAGCACCACGCCGCTGCGCTGCCGCGCCGCCAGCGCGCGCCACGTGACGGCCAGGAAGACAACCAGCAGCAGGCCGGCATACAGGGCGGTGACGCGGGGCATGCGGTTGCTCCAGGTTCGACAGGTGGGTCCGGGCGCGCCATATCCCCGCCGTGACCGAACCCCTCGCATTGTATATCCACTGGCCCTTCTGCGCCGCCAAGTGCCCCTATTGCGACTTCAATTCCCATGTGCGCGACAGCATCGACGAAGCGCGCTTCGCCGCCGCGCTGCGGCGCGAACTGGCGCATGAGGCCGCGCGCATGGGGCGCCGACCACTCGCCAGCATCTTCTTCGGCGGCGGCACGCCGTCGCTCATGTCGCCCGACACCGTGGCCGCGCTGATCGCCGATGCGCGCGCGCTGTTCGATGCCGCGCCGGACATCGAGATCACGCTCGAAGCCAATCCCACGAGCGTCGAGATCGGTCGCCTGGCTGCCTTCCGCGCGGCCGGGGTGAACCGTGCCAGCCTGGGCGTGCAATCGCTGGAGGCGGAGGCGCTGCGCTTCCTCGGCCGCCGGCACGATGTGCGCGAGGCGATCGCCGCGCTGGAAGCGGCCCGCACCATTTTCCCGCGCCTGTCCTTCGACCTGATCTACGCCCGCCCCGGCCAGGCGGAGGCGGCGTGGCGGGCGGAGCTCAAGCGCGCGCTCGCGTTGGCCGCCGATCATCTCTCGCTGTACCAACTGACCATCGAAGCCGGCACCCAGTTCGCCACCCTGCATGCGCGGGGCGACTTCGCGCTGCCCGAGGGCGACGACGCCGCGCGCCTGTATCACGCGACCGCCGAGGAAGCCGCGCGCTTCGGCCTGCTGCCCTATGAAGTCAGCAACTACGCGCGCCCGGGTGCGGAGAGCCGGCACAACCTGGCGTATTGGCGGTATGGCGACTACCTCGGCATCGGCCCGGGCGCGCATCAGCGCCTGCTTTCCGATGGCGGCATGGTCGCCACGCGGCGGCACCGCGCGCCGGAAGAATGGGCCCTGCGGGTCGAACGGCACGGCCATGCCGCGGTGGAGCAGGAGGTGCTGACCCCGCAGGACCGCGCGCGGGAGGCGCTGCTGATGGGCCTGCGCCTGGCCGAGGGCGTGGATCCCGCACGGATTGCCGCGCGCTCCGGCCTGCCCTTCGCGCAGGCGGTCGACCCGGCGATGCTCGCCGCGCTGCTGGACGAAGGCTACCTGGCCTGGACGCCGGCCGGCCGGCTGCGCGCCACCACCGAGGGAATCGTCCGCCTGGACGCCCTGCTCCCCGTGCTGCTGCGCTAACCCTCGCGCGGTCGTCAGTCCCCAACGGCCAAGAAACGGAGGGGGATTCGGGGGAGGTGTCCTCCCCCGACCGACCTTACCGCCGCCGCCGCGCCGGCGTTTCCGGCTGCGGTTCCGGCGCGGCCACCGTCGCCGCCGCCTTCTGCCGGTCGAGCGCCGCCAGGTCGGCCGCGAGGTAGCCCTGCAGCACCTGCGCGGTGTCGATCGTCGCGTTCGATGCGCGCTGCGCGCGGGCGATACTGGGTGCTGCTGCGGCACGGATGGCCGTGGCGCGATCGGCGAACCAGGCGTCGCGTGCCTCGGCCGAGGGGAAGGGCTGCGGCGGGAGCATCACGGTCGTGTCGTTGTAGCGGCGCGTGCTGCCGCTGCGCACCACCGCGGCGTTCTGGATGGCGCCGGTGCCGATCGGCTGCGGATGGTGGATGCCCTCGGCGAAGTCGCGCACCGGGCGCAGGGCGATGGTGGTCTCGGCGTGGCCGGCGGCGGTGCAGACCGCTTCGATGATGGCGGTGCCGCGGGGCAGCGGCACCTGGGCGGGGGTGGTGACCTCGCCAAGGCGGCTGCCATCGGCGGTGTTGGTCAGGACGCAGCGCGCGCCGACCGGCTGGGAATTGAGCGTGATGCGGCCTGGATAGGGCGCCGGGCGCGCCTCCCCGCCGAGCGCCGAGCCGTCAGACATGGCGCTGCCGCAGCCGGCGAGCGCCAGCAGGCCGAGCAGTGCGCCGGCGGCCGGCACGGTTCTGCGCAGGCTGGAAAAGGGGTGCCGCATGGAATCCTCCGAGGTCGGCGATTGTCTTGTGCGACGACCGGAATGAGCCGCCTGGCACCGCCAAGGCGGACCTTAACAAAACGTGAACCTCTCTAAAAGAAGAAATTTTGTGATTCACGAGACGCGTGCGCTGCGACCTGATGCCCCAGCCAACGGGCTCGCCCATGCCGCCGCTCAAGGGGACGTCGAGGCTGCACCGGAGTGTCGGACCCTCGCCCCCCCACGGCGCCTTGATGTCGCCGCCCGGCCCCGCGACACTCTCTCCATGCCGCCCGCCATGCAGTCCTCCGCCGGGGCCGAGGCCCGCGCCGCCATCGAGGCAGCCGGCCAGCTGCCGGATGCCGAGATCGACCTGGCCGCCACCGCGCTGCAATTCGCGCGGGTGGATGCGCCCGAGGCCGACTGGCGCGAGGCCGCGGCCACGCTGACCGCCATCGCCCGCGCCGCGGTCGGCGCCGCCGCCGCCGACCGCGCGGCCGATGCCGGCGACCCGCAGGCGCGGCGCGAACGCCTGCTGGCCGTGCTGCACGGCGAATTCGGCCTGGCCGGCGACACCGAGACCTATGACGACCCGGCCAATGCCAACCTCATCCGCGTGCTCGAGCGCCGGCGCGGCCTGCCCGTCGCGCTCGGCATCCTGTGGCTGCATGCCGCCGAGGCCGCCGGCTGGGCCGCCCACGGCGTCGATTTCCCGGGGCATTTCCTGATCGCGCTGGAAGGGCCGCGCAGCCAGGCGCTGGTCGATGTCTTCGCCGGCGGCACCGCGCTGGAAGCGCCCGCGTTGCGCGGGCTGCTCAAGCGCGTCGAGGGGGAGGCGGCCGAGTTGCGCCCCGGCGTGCTGCGCCCGATGGGCAAGCGCGAGGTGCTGCTGCGCCTGCAGAACAACATCAAGCTGCGCCGGCTGCGCGCCGGCGCGCTGGACGGCGCCCTGGCCTGCACCGAGGATATGCTGCGCCTGGCACCCGATGCCGCGGCGCTGTGGCGGGAGGCCGGGCTGATGAACCAGCGGCTGGACCGGATCGGCGCCGCGCTGGTGTGCCTCGACCGCTTCCTGGTGCTGGTGCCCGACGGCGAGGCCGCGGCGCGCATCCGTTCCCTGGCCGAGGAGCTGCGTCAGCGCTTGAACTGACGGGTTCATGTTGCACCCTCATTAGACGGGCACCGGCGGCTTCGCTTCGCGCCATGCCCTGCAGCGCTGGCGGCAAGTGCCGGTCCGGTCGCGCCATGCGCCCCCGGATCGTGCGGACGCATGGTCCGCAATGCCGACGGGCAGGGGTGACCTGGCGTCCTGCCGCGAGCGGAATGGCAGGCCGGCGCGCGGCGCGGGGCGTAGGGGGCTGTGCGCCTGCCGGGGTGGTGCCTATTCTCAGCGCATGTCCGAGCCCAAGCCGCGCGTCGCGCTTTTCGTCACCTGCCTGGTCGATCTCTATCGACCGAGCGTGGGCTTCGCCGCGATCCGCCTGCTGGAACAGGCGGGCTGCCTGGTCGAGGTGCCACCGACGCAGACCTGCTGCGGCCAGCCCGCCTTCAACGCCGGCGACCGCGCCACCGCGCGCGACCTGGCGCGCGGGCTGGTCGATGCCTTCGCCGGCTATGACCATGTCGTGGCGCCCTCGGGGTCCTGCACGGGGATGATCGCGCACCACCTGCCCACGCTGTTCGACGACGACCCGCAGTATCGCGCCAAGGCCGAGGACCTGGCCGCGCGCACGCATGAACTGGTGTCCTTCCTGCGCGACGTGATGGGCGTGGAGCGGGTGGATGCGCGCTTCGATGGCACGGTCACCTACCATGATTCCTGCGCCGGCCTGCGCGAGATGGGCATCAAGGCGCAGCCGCGCGCGCTGCTCGGTGGCGTCGCGGGGCTGACCCTCACCGAGATGGCCGATCCCGAGATCTGCTGCGGCTTCGGCGGCACCTTCTGCGTCAAGTATCCCGACATCTCGGTGCGCATGGTGACCGACAAGTGCCGCGATATCGCGGCCACCGGAGCCGGCACGGTCCTGGCCGGCGACATGGGCTGCCTGCTGAACATGGCCGGGCGCCTGCGGCGCGAAGGCAGCCCCGTGCAGGTGCGTCACGTGGCCGAGGTGCTGGCCGGCCTGACGCGGGAGGTACCGCCGATCGGCGAGGCAGGGTCGCCATGACGCTGCCCGCGGGACCCTTTGCCGAACTGGCCGCGCGGGGCTTCGCCCGCGTGACCGGCGCCCAGATGATGGCGTTGATGAACGCAGGCGGACGGGCCGAGGCCCTGGCGCCTTTCTTCGACTCGTGGAACCGGCTCGAGACCGATGCGTTCATGCGCGATGGCGGGCGCTATCGCCGCCGCCGCATCGCCAATTTCACCGCCGAACCCGGCGTGCCCGGCCATCGCCGCGGGCCGCACCGCCCGCATTTCCAGGCGGTGGTCCATAACGCGCTGAATGGCGGCGTCGACCGGTGGTTCGCGGCCATGGAGGATGGCGTCGCCGCCGGCTCACCGCTGGCCGCGATGATGGAGCTCGGCCGCGCCATGGCGGATGCGCTGCACGGCGCGCAGCCCTGGTTCGTCGAGGCGCACCAGTTCCGTATCGAGGCGGCCGCCGGCGCACCCGGCTTCCCCACACCCGAGGGCGTGCACCATGACGGCGTGGATGTCGTGCTGATCGCCATGATCGCCCGCACCAACCTGCGTGGCGGGGAGACGGTGATCGAGGATGACGACGGCGGGCGCCTGGCGCAGTTCGTGCTGCGCGACCCGCTGGACACCGCGCTGCTGGACGACCCGCGGGTGCGCCACGGCGTGACGCCCGTGGCGCCGGTGGATGACACGCTGCCATCCTGCCGCGACGTGCTGGTACTGACCTGGAAGCGCGGCGCCCCGCCGGGCTGAAGACAGCCACCGGACCTTCGGATCGTGCGCATGCACGATGATCTCCGGCGCGCCAGCGCATCGCGAAGGAAGCCCGCCGACCGGAACCCAGGACCAATGCGGATTGCACGACGCGCAATCCGGGAGCGCACAGCGCACCGCGCCCAGGCCAACCGTTGCGCCGGGCGCGCCAGTCCATGGCGCGAAGGCAAGCCGGCCGAATGGCCGGCGCCCGCCGCCTGAGGGCACAAAAAACGGCAAGCACCGATCGCGGCTCCGCCGCGATCAAGCGGGGATCAGCACGCCCTGCAGGATGTGGATCACGCCGTTGCTGCACAGGAGGTTCGGCCGCACGATCGATGCCGAGGCACCCGACGGTGCGGCATTGGCCCGCGCCGCCTGCACCCGCGGTTCGGCGGGCGTGCCGCCGACCACGCGCAGGTCGATGCCGCTCAGCATGCGCACGCGCCCGCCGCGCGCCTGGATGTCGGGCAGGCGCAGCCGGCCGCCGGCGATCAGGCTGCGCAGGGACGCCGCGCCGCCGTTGCGGAATTCGGCCGGCGCCGCGCCCCAGGCCAGGTTGGTCGGCGCGAAGACAGTGAAGGTCTCGGCACCGCTCAGCATGTCGGCCAGGCCGGCGCTGCGCAGGGCGGCCCGGAACTCCGACACCTCGGGCAGGATGCCGAGCACGCTCGTGATCGGGAAACGGCCATCGGCCGTGACCTGCTCCGTTGCGCAGCCGGCCAGGGCCAGGGCTCCGCCGCCGGCGGCGAAAAAGGAACGACGCGTGATCACCGGCGCTTCTCCTTGCAAGGGCGCGAATCGGCCCCCACCGGGGGTCGCGGCCTTTTCGCGCTCCGTGGGGCATAGGGCAAGCCCCGCCGCACACGCCCTGTCAGGCCGGGGCTTTCGCGCTACATTGCAGCGCGGTCGCGCCCTTTATGGCCGCGCGGTCGCGCCCTTCGTTATGGCGCGGTCGCGCCCTTTGCAGGAAACTCCCCGCCTTGGTCCAGGTCACCTCCCCCGCCTTCAAGCAGAATGCCGCACGCGCGCTGGCCGATACCGGCCTGCAGAAGGCGCTGGGCAAGGCGAAGGGCGCCTTCCTGCAGCGCCGCGCCGAAGCGGTGGCCCGCCTGCCGGAATTCGAGGCGCTGCGCGACATCGGCCGCGACATCAAGAACCACACGCTGGCGAATCTGGATTTCTACCTCGAGACCTACGCCGCGAACGTCGAGCGCGCCGGCGGCACGGTGCATTGGTGCTCGACCGCCGATGAGGCGCGCGCGGCGGTGCTGGCGATCTGCCGGCGCGCGGGCGCGCGCACCGTCACCAAGGGCAAGTCGATGATCTCCGAGGAGATCAGCATCAACGACCACCTGGAGACGCACGGCATCGAGCCGGTCGAGACCGACCTCGGCGAATACATCATCCAACTGCGGCGCGAGCACCCGTCCCACATCATCGCGCCCGCCTTCCACCTCAACCGCGAGGATTGGGAGGCGGATTTTCGCCGCATGCACACCGACCTCGACCCGAACCGCGTGTTCAACGAACGCCGCGACATCCTGGCCGAGGCGCGCACGAAACTCCGCTCGCGCTTCCTCGCCGCCGATGTCGGCATCACCGGCGCGAATTTCCTGATCGCCGAGACCGGCTCCTCCGTCATCGTCACCAACGAAGGCAATGGCGACCTCACGCAGACGCTGCCGCGCGTGCATATCGCGCTTGCCAGCATCGAGAAGGTGGTGCCGACGCTCGAGGACGCGACATCGCTGCTGCGCCTGCTGGCGCGGTCCGCCACGGGCCAGGATTTCTCGGTCTACACCACCTTCAGCACGGGCGCCCGGCGACCGACGGATCTCGATGGGCCGGAGGAATACCACGTCGTCCTGATCGACAATGGCCGGTCCAACATGATCGGGTCCGAGTTCCAGGACATGCTGCGCTGCATCCGCTGTGCGGCCTGCATGAACCACTGCCCGGTCTATGGCGCGACCGGCGGGCATGCCTATGGCTGGGTCTATCCGGGGCCGATGGGCAGCGTGCTCACGCCCTCGCTGGTCGGCGTGGACAAGGCGGCGCACCTGCCCAACGCATCGACCTTCTGCGGCAAGTGCGAGAGCGTCTGCCCGGTGAAGATCCCGCTGCCCAACCTAATGCGGCATTGGCGCGAACGGGAATTCGAACGGCATTTGACGCCCGCCGCGATGCGGCGCGGGCTGGGGCTCTGGGCCTGGTTCGCCAAGCGGCCCCAGGCGTACCGGCTGGCCACGCGTGCGGCGATCGGCGGGCTGCGGCTGCTGGGGCGTGGGCGCGGGGCCTTCCGGTCGCTGCCATTGGCCGGGGGCTGGACCGCGGGGCGCGACCTGCCGGTGCCCGAGGGCGGCACCTTCATGGCGCGCTACGCGCAGCAGCAGCGGAAGCGGTGAGGCCATGAGCAAGGACGCCATCCTCACCGCCATCCGCCGCGGCCTGAAGCGCGGCCCGCTGCCGGCCGACCAGCGCGCCATGCTGGACGGCCGGCTGGCAACGCATCCACGCCACCTGATCCCGGCGCGATCGCGCGTGCCGCGGCCTGAGCAGGTCGCGCTGTTCATCCGCAATGTCGAGAAGGAATTCGGCACCGTCGCGCGCGTCGCCGACGCCACCGAAATCCCCGCCGCCATCGCCGACTACCTGGCCGCGCAGAACCTCGCCCCACGCTTCGTGCTCGCACCGCACCCTGATCTTGCGGCATTGCCCTGGGCCGACAGGCCGCTGCTCGAATTCGAGGCGCGGCGCGCCGAGGCGACCGACGCCGTCTCCGTCCAGCACGGCTTCGCCGCCATCGCCGAGACCGGCACGCTGATGCTGCCCTCGGACGCGCAGCGCCCCACCACGCTCAACATCCTGGCCGAGACCGAGATCGTCGTGCTGCGCACCAGCCGCATCGTCGGCGCCTATGAGGAAGCCTGGGATACGCTGCGGCGCGAACGCACGGACGCGGTGACCGGCGGCTTCATGCCGCGCAACGTCATGCTGGTGACCGGCCCGTCACGCAGCGCGGATATCGAGCAGACGCTGGAACTGGGCGCGCATGGGCCGCGGCGGCTGCACATCGTGCTGGTCGATGATGATCCCGCCGCGCATGGCGCGGACGATCCCGCCGCGCCGCCGGCCGCCTGAACCATGTCCCGCCGGCGCCTCCGCGGCCTGACGGAGGCCGACCGCGCGCTGTGGCGCGCCTATGCCGCCGAGATCGCACCGCTGCCGGGACGCGAATTGCCGCCTGCGCCGCCCCCACCGCCCGCCCCCGTGGTGCCCGCGCCCGCGCCGCCGCCGGCGGCCCCGGCCCCCGCGCCGCGCTGGTCCCCGCCCGACATCGCGCTGAACACGCCGCCATCGGGGCTCGACGACCGCCGCTGGCGCGACCTGCGGCGCGGGCGCATCCGCCCCGAGCGCAGCATCGACCTGCATGGCCGCCGTGCGCAGGAAGCGCATGGCGCCGTGCGGTCCTTCCTGGCCGATGCCTATGCCGATGGCCTGCACTGCGTGGCGGTGATCACCGGGCGCGGCTCCTCGGCCGAGGGCGGCGTGCTGCGGCGGGAATTGCCGCATTGGCTGAACGCGCCGGACCTGCGGCGCATCCTGCTGGGGGCGGCGCATCCGCACAGCGCGAATACCGGGGCGGTGCACCTGCTGCTGCGCCGGCGGCGATGACTCCCTTCGGCGCACGGCTGCGCGAATTGCGCACCCAGCGTGGCGTCACGCTGAAGGACCTGGCGGCAGCGGTGCAGGTCTCGGCGGCCTATCTCTCCGCGCTCGAACACGGCCGGCGCGGGCGGCCTTCCGCCGGGCTGGTGCACCAGATGAACGAGTATTTCGGCCTGATCTGGGACGATGCCGAGGAGCTGAACCGGCTGGCGCGGCAATCCCATCCGCGCGCCGTGCTGGACACCTCGGGCCTGGCGCCGGAGGTGACGGACCTGGCGAACCGCCTGGCGCGCGAGGTCCGCTCCCTGACGCCGGAGGCAGCCTTGGCGATCGGCGCGGTGCTGGACCGCCTGCCGAAGGGCAGGCGGTGATGCAGGCCGTCTCGGCTGGGCTGCTGGCGGGATTCGTCGGCTTCGCTTCCTCCTTCGCGGTCGTGTTGCAGGGGCTGGTGGCGGTTGGGGCCTCGCCGGCGCAGGCGGCGTCGGGGCTGATGGCGCTGTCGGTGGCGATGGGGCTCGCGGGCATCCTGCTGTCACTGCGGCTGCGGCTGCCGATCAGCGTGGCGTGGTCCACGCCCGGGGCGGCGCTGCTGGCGGCGACCGCGGCGCCCGCAGGCGGCTTCCCCGAGGCTGTCGGCGCCTTCGTGATCTGCGGCGTGCTGCTGACGATGGCGGGGCTTTGGAAGCCGCTGGGGCGCGCGGTGGCGGCGATACCTGCGCCGCTCGCGAACGCCATGCTGGCGGGCATCCTGTTCGTGCTGTGCCTCGCGCCGGTGCGCGCGGTGGCGGAACAGCCGGTGGCGGGGCTGGCGATCGTGCTGGCCTGGGCGGTGATGGCGCGGGTCAACCGGCTGCTGGCGGTGCCGGCGGCGGTGGCGGTGGCGGTCGGCGTGATCGCGGCGTCGGCGCCGCTGCCGACGGCAGGCTGGCTGCCGCAGCCGGAATTCGTGCTGCCGGGGTTTTCGCTGGCGGCGGTCACGGGCATCGCGCTGCCGCTGTTCATCGTGACCATGGCCTCGCAGAACATTCCCGGCCTCGCGGTGTTGTCGGCCAATGGCTATCGTCCCGATGCCGGGCCGCTGTTCACCACCACGGGCCTGTTCAGCGTGGCGGCAGCGCCCTTCGGCAGCCATGCGGTGAACCTCGCGGCCATCACGGCGGCGCTGTGCGCCGGCGAAGGCGCGGGGCCCGACCCGGCCAGGCGCTGGGTGGCGGCGGTGGTGGCGGGCGCGGTCTATGTCGCGTTCGGGCTGCTGGCCGGGGCGGTGACGGCCTTCGTGGCGGCGGCGCCGCCGGTGCTGATCCAGGCGGTGGCGGGCCTTGCGTTGCTCGGCCCCTTCGGCGGCGCAATGCTGGGCGCGGTGCATGCGCCGCAGGGGCGGGAGGCGGCGCTTGTCTGCTTCGTCGTCACCGCATCGGGTGTCGCCTTTCTGGGCATCGGCGGGGCGTTCTGGGGTCTGTTGGCAGGGGGGGCGATGATGGTGCTGGCGCGGTGGCGGGCATGAATGCGCGGTGGCTGCCCTGGGCGGCGATGGCGGCGATCCTGGCCGGCGTGGCGGGCATCCAGTTCGCCATCGGCCGGCTGTGGATCTGCGCCTGCGGGTATGTCTCGATCTGGCATGGCGATGTGTGGTCGTCGGGCAATTCGCAGCACCTGACCGACTGGTACACGCTGTCGCACCTGGCGCATGGCTTCATCTTCTACGCCGCGCTGCGCTTCGTCGCGCCACGCTGGAGCGTGGCGTGGCGCGCGGTGGCGGCGTTGTTGCTGGAAGGCGCGTGGGAGGTGGTGGAGAACACCTCCCTCATCATCGACCGGTATCGCGAGGTGACGGCGTCGCTCGACTATTTCGGCGACAGCATCGTGAATTCCTTCGGCGATGGCGTGGCGATGCTGGTGGGTTTCTTCCTCGCGGCGCGGCTGCCGGTGGTGGCATCCGTGCTGATCGTGGTGGGCATGGAGGCACTGGCCGCCTGGGTGATCCGCGACAACCTGCTGATGAACGTGCTGATGCTGGTCTGGCCGCTGGAGGCGGTGCGGGAATGGCAGATGCAGGGCGCGCCCTCCCCGCCCCGATGACCAGCGTTTCGGACCGCGCACACGGGGGCGCCCCGTGCGGCCGCGCCCGGCCTGCGCATCGCCCCCCATGCGCCGGAGCATGGCGCGCAAACCACGCCGGCGCATGCCGGCGCCGAGCGCTTCGGGATGCAGGGACCTACGCTCTCCAGGGCTGGCGCCGCCACAGGCCGACGTAGCTCGCCGGCGCGGCGGGTCAGCATCGTCATGCGGTCCTCCTCGGGGTCAGGACGCCGATGTGCCGATGGATCCGCCGCTTTTGCAGGGTGAATCGCAGGCGTCGTGCGTGAGGCCGTGAAGCCCTCGACAGCCGCGCATGCGGATCTGCAAAGACTTTACGCTGCGGCGTGGTCGCACGGGGCGCGGCGCGATAGGCTGCGCGCATCGGGAAGGACGCGGCCATGATGAAGGTATTCCTCGCGCATACGCCGGAGATGTTCGCCGGCTACTACGGCGACCGCGCGCTGGCCGCGCTGCGCGCGCACGCGGAAGTGGTGCGCAACCCCGGCGATGCGGTGCTGTACGGCGCCGCGCTGGCCGATGCCGCGCGCGGCTGCCAGGCGATCGTCGCCGACCGCGCCACGCCCGGCACGGAACAGACCTTCGCCGCCGCGCCGGACCTGGTGGCGTTCCTGCGCGTGGCGGTCGACATCAGCACCATCGACGTCGCGGCGGCGAGCACCGCCGGCGTTCTCGTCACCCGCGCCACGCCGGGCTTCGTGGACAGTGTGACGGAACTCGCACTGGGCTTCATGGTCGACCTCGCACGCGGCGTGTCGGGCCATGTGCAGGCCTATCGGCGTGGCGAGGAACCGATGGGCAGCATGGGGCTGCAACTCTCGGCGGCGACGCTATCCATCATCGGCTACGGGCGCATCGCGCGGCGGCTGGCGGAGGTGGTGCTGGCGCTCGGCATGCGCGTGGTGGTGAGCGACCCCTTCGCGACGCCCGACGATCCGCGCATCACGCACCTGCCCTTCACCGAGGCGCTGGCGGCGGGCGACTTCGTGGTGTGCCTGGCGATCTCGGACGCCACCACCCGTGACCTGTTCGACGCCGCAGCCTTCGCCCGCATGAAGCGCGGCGCGCGCTTCATCAACCTCTCGCGCGGGGAGCTGGTCGACGAACGCGCGCTGGAAGCCGCGCTCGACAGCGGGCAGGTCGCCGCGGCGGCGATGGATGTGGGCCGCGCGCAGGACCAGCGGCCCTCGGCCTTCCTCGCGCGCCGGCCGGATGTGATCGCCGCGCCGCATATCGGCGGCATGACGCCGGAAGCCATGGAGCACCAGGCGATGGACACGGTGCGCCAGGTCGCGGCGCTGGCACGCGGCGAACTGCCGGACAACGCGGTGAATGCCGCGGCCGCGCATCGCCTCGCGCGGATCGGGGTCCGCGCGGCGTGACCGGCGTTGGCATCATCGGCCTGGGCATGGCGGTGAAGCCGCATGCGCTGGCGCTGCGCGACCTGGAAGCCGCGGGGCGCGTGCGCGTGCTGGGTGGCTTCGCGCCCTCGGGCGACCGGCGTGCCGCCTTCGCCGCCGCCTGGGGCTGGCCGGTCTTCGACCGCATCGAGGCGCTGCTGCACGCGCCCGGTCTCGACCTGGTCATCATCCTGACGCCGCCGCGCACGCACCTGCCGCTGGCCGAACAGGCGCTGGCGGCGGGCTGCCACCTGCTGGTGGAGAAGCCGGTCGAATGGGATGCGCCGCGCGCCGCCGCGCTGGTCGATGCCGCCACGCGCGCCGGGCGTCGCGCCGCCGTGGTGTTCCAGCACCGCTTCCGCCCGGCCGCGCTGCGGCTGAAGGCTGCCCTGGCCGAGGGCGCGCTGGGGGACATCCTCTCCGCCTCGGCCTCCATCCGCTGGTGGCGCGACGATGCCTATTTCGCGACACCCGGCCGCGGGATGAAGGCGCGCGACGGCGGCGGCGTGCTGCTGACCCAGGCGATCCACACGCTCGACCTGCTGTTGCACCTGGCCGGTCCGGTGCGCAGCGTCACCGGCTTCGCGCGGACATCCGGCCTGCGCGCCATCGACACCGAGGACATCGCCGCCGCCGCGCTGCGCTTCGCCAATGGCGCGATCGGCGCGGTGGACGCGACCACCGTCGCACGCCCGGGCTTCCCCGAACGCATCGAGATTGCCGGCACGCGGGGCAGCGCGGCGCTGGTGGCCGAGCGGCTCGACCTGCACATCGCAGGAGGCGCGCCGGAGGTGATCGACCACGGAAATGCGGGCGGCGGCGGCGCCGATCCCATGGCCTTCGACCACGGCCCGCACCGCGCCATGATCACCGAAGTGCTGGACGCCATCGTGCAGGACCGCCCGCCGTCCAATGATGCGGCGACCGGCCTGCCGGTCCAGCGCCTGATCGAGGCCTGGCTGCGCAGCGCCGACAGCGGCGTGCCGGAAACGCCCTGACCGCTACGGCGTGGCCGCCGCGCGCCGCCGGAACAGCCCTGTCACCCCCGGGATCGACCAGGCCGCCGCCGCCAGCGTCAGCACGCACAACCCCATGCTGATCGGCCGCGTGAAGAAGGGCGTGAGGTCGCCACCCGACAGCACCAGCCCGCGCAACAGGTTCTTGTCCAGCAGGTCGCCCAGCACGATGCCGAGCACCAGCGGCGCCATCGGGAAGCGCAATTCGCGCAGGATGAAGCCGACCAGCCCCGCGCCCAGCATCACCCAGATGTCGAACAGCCGCGACGTGATGGCGAAGGCGCCCACGGTGCACAGCACGAAGACCACCGGCATCAGCCGCGCGCGTGGGATCAGCAGGATCCACAGCAGGGGCCGCACCAGGATCAGCCCGTAGAACAGCTTCACCATGTCGGCGATCACCAGCATGGCGACGATCTGGTAGATGAACTCCGGCGAGGTGATCGCCAGCATCGGCCCGGGGTTCAGGCCATGGATCATCATTGCCGCCATCAGCACGGCGGCCGGCGCGGACCCCGGCACCGCGAGCGTCAGCACGGGAATGATGGCGCCGGGAACGCAGGCGCTCTCGCCGGTCTCGGCGGCCATCAGGCCCTCGATGCTGCCTTTTCCGTATTTCTCGCGTTCCTTGCTGGCGCGCTTGGCGGCGGCGTAGGAGGTCCAGGCGGCGATGTCCTCGCCCAGGCCCGGCATGGCGCCGATGAAGGTGCCGAGCGCGCCCGAGCGCAGGATCGTCTTCCAGTACATCGTGATGTCGCGGATGCGCGGGATGACGGAATCGATCTTCGACGACGCCGCCTTCACCGCCGGCCCGCGCATGGCCGACAGGACCTCCGCCACGCCGAACACGCCCACCAGCACCGGCAGCAGGCCCAGCCCGCCGGCGAGGTCGCCATTGCCGAAGGCGAAGCGGGCGTAGGCGTGGTTGGTCTCCTGCCCGATCGTCGCGACGAACAGGCCGAGGAAGCCGGCGATGTAGCCCTTCAGCGGATCCCCACCCGACAGCGACCCGGCGATGATGATGCCGAACATCGCCACCCAGAACATCTCGTAGGAGCCGAACTGCAGCGCGAATTCGCCGAAGGATGGCGCGAACAGCGCCAGGATCAGCGTGCCGAACAGCGTGCCGAGCCACGACCCCGCGGTGGAGATGCCCATCGCGCGCCCGGCCAGCCCCTGCCGCGCCAGCGGAAAGCCATCGAGCGTGGAGGCCGCGGAAGCCGGTGTGCCCGGGATGTTCAGCAGGATGGCGCTGCGCGACCCGCCATAGATCGCGCCGACATAGACACACACCAGCACCAGCATGGCGACATTCGCCCCCATGCCGAAGGTCAGCGTGGTCAGCAGCGCCACACCCATGGTCGCCGTCAGTCCGGGCAGCGCGCCGATGACGATACCGATCAGCACCGCCCACAGCGCATGCCACACCGCGCCGCCGCCGAGCACATGGGCGAAGCCGCCCATCAGCATGCCGAAGGCGTCGGTCACGGCAGCCGCAGCAGGAACAGTTTCTCGAACACCAGCGTCACCGCGAGCCCCGTGCCCAGCCCGATCAGCGCAGCCTCGATGATGCGGCGTGCGCGGCGGTCAGGCCCCTGGTTCCATTCGAAGGCGGCGGTGAAGGCAAAGACGAACAGGGCCGAGGCCAGCCAGAACGGCACGCGCCCGACCAGCACGCCGGCATAGGCCACGCCCAGCACGGCGGCCATCAGCAGCTGCCGCCCATCGCCGGTGGCCGGCCCACGCTGCGCGCGCACCGCCCAACCGCCACGCCGCACGGCGCGTAGCCCGAGCACACCGGCCAGCGATGCGATCATCGCGCCGTAGAAGCCCGGCACGATGCCGGGCGCCGTCAGCCCGGTGCCGGATTGCTCGACGAAGCGCGGCATCTGCCAAGCCTGGAGGATGATGGCGACGCCGAGCGCGAACAGCACCGCCGCCGTGACCAGGTCGGCCCGCGGGGAGGCCGGCGCCTTCCCGCCGTCGAAGGGCGAATCGGCCTCCTGCGCCGGCGCGCTCAAAGCCGGGCGATACCCAGGGTTTCAGGCGAGACGCGCGCCTTGCCGCCGTCGAAATACAGCCAGGCGGTCTGGCGCACCATCTTCCACGCCTCGTCATGCGCGGCCTGGCCGTGCAGCGGCGTGAACAGCGCGGCGCGCGACGTCGCGTAGTCCTTCAGGCGCTGCGAATTGGCGATGGTGTTGGTCCACAGCCCGGTCATGGTCTGCACCACGTTCTCCGGCACGCCCTTCGCCGACCAGATGCCGAAATAGTTCAGCGGCGCCGGAATGTTCGGCAGCCAGCGTCGCACGGACGGGATCTCCATCGCCGGCGCACTGCCCTGTGCGGCGAGCGTCACCGGGTTCTCCGACTGCACCGCGAGCGGGATCAGCCGCCGCGCGCGGATCATCTCGGCCGCTTCCACCAGCAGCACGGCGCCGAGCGGGGTTTCGCCCGACACCGTCGCGATCATCGCCGGGTTGCCGCCATCATACGTCGCGTGGCGGTATTGCAGCTGCGTGGCGGCGCGCAGCGCCTCCATCATGTTGTGCCCGGCCGAGGACACGCCGGCGGTCGCGACGCCGATGCCCTGGCCGCGGGTCTTGAGCGCCTCCAGCGCCGCGCCGAAGTCGCGGAAGCCGGCCTGCGGATTGGCCACCAGGACGTTCACATTCGCCACCGCGAAGAACAGGTTCCAGTCCGACAACTGCGTGTCCAGCAGGCCGAGCACCTTGTAGCAGCCGACATCCACCGCCGCGCCGGCGGCCCAGGTCAGGCCATCCTTCGGCGCTTCCATCGCATTGCGCGTGCCGATCGACCCCGAGGCCCCTGGCTGGTTCACCACCACCACGCGCTGGCCGAGCGGGCCTTCCAGCTCGGCCGCGACGATGCGCGCCATCTGGTCGGTCGACCCACCGGCGGCCCAGGGCACGATGATGGTCACCGGGCGGTCCGGCCGCCAGGCGGCCTGCGCCGTCGCCAGGGTGGGCGCCGCGATGCCGGCGGCGGTGGCGGCGAGCAGATGCCTGCGGAGCATGTCTTCGACCCTTCCCTCATGGTGACGGCGCACCGCGTGCGTCGCGGCGTCGTGGTGAAGTAACCTTGTGGTTACCGCGATGGTGCGGCGGGTGCGCCGCGATCGTCAAGCAACCCCGCCCAACGGTCGTGGGTTGATGCGCCGCTGGCCGCCGCGCCGCATCGCCGCGGTTCGGCCGGGCCGCGACAGCGGGGGCCCCTCACCCGAATTCCGGCCCCGCGACGGCCGCCAGCAGCGCGGCATCGCCCGGCGTGTCGCCGCCCAGCGCCATGCGCGTGAAGGGCCGCTGCACCGCGCCGCCATGCGCCGCCAGCCAGGCGGCAAGGCCGGCGCGCGCCTCCGGCAGGTCGATCACTGCGGCGCCAGGCAGCGCGGCACGCGCGGCCGCGATCAACGCGCCGGCGGCGGCATCCTCGCGCGCCACCACCGGACCGACCTGCGGCCCGCGCGCGCCATCGCGGGCAAGCGCGAATCCCGCGAGGCCCGCCGCGCCGTCGACAACGAAGCCCGGCGCGCGCGCCGCGAAGTCGCGCAGCAGGGTTTCGCGGGGCGCGCCGAAGGCGGCGGCGTCCAGCGCGAGCACGGCAGGCCAGTCGCCCGGCGCCAATGGGCGCGGGCCGGGCGCATCCGGCAGCGTCGCCGGCAGCGACCAGCGCGAGAAGCCCCAGAGGTCACGGAAGCCTAGCTGTCGATATACTTCACGCCCGGCCGGCGTCGCATCCAGCGCGGCGCAGCGCGTGCCGGCCAGGCAGTCCATCGCCCAGCGCATCAGCGCCGTCGCGTGGCCCCGCCGCCGCATGTCCGGCCGCACCAGCACCATCGAGATCCAGGCGAGGTCCGACCCGTATCGGATGACGGCAGCCGTCGCCGCCAAGGCATCCTGCCCGTCGTCGATCGCGCGGCCCTCGCCGTCGGCGATGAACAGCGCCCAGTCGCGCGGGACCTGGTTCCAGCCGACCAGGCGCGACAGGGCGGCGGCGCGGGGCAGGTCGGCGGTGCTGAGACGTCGCATCGCGCGATGCCACGCCGCGCGCGGGCCGCCGTCAAGCGCTTGACGGGCGCGCGCGCAGCCCGCCCACTCCGCACCATGACGGCCACCACGCCACGCCTGCTGCTGATGGGGTGCGGCGCCTTCGGGCGCGTGCACCTGGCGGCACTTCGCGGCCTGGGCATCGCGCCGATCGTCTTCGACCCCGATCGCGCGGCGGCGGCGGCAACAGGCTGCGTCGTGGTGGATACGCCCGAGGCCGGGATCGGCGCGAGCGACGCCGTCATCATCGCCACGCCGGTGGCCACGCACGTCCCGCTGGCAACCGCCGTGCTGCGCGCGGGGCGCGACCTGTTCCTCGAAAAGCCGGCGACCGAGACCGCCGCCGAAGCCGCCGCGCTGGCCGCACTTGCGGAAGGCAAGGGCCGCATCGCCCAGGTCGGCCTGTATTTTCGCTTCCATCCGAAGGCGCAGGCGCTGCGGCGCATGGTGGCGGCGGGCGCCTTCGGCCCGCTGCATTACCTGGCCGCGCGATTCTCCGGCGTGAAGCGCGCGCGCGGTGACTCCGGCGCGCTGCTGAACGACGCGGTGCATTTCGCCGACCTGCTGCCCTGGATCGCTGACGAGACCCCCTCGCGCATCTTCGCGACACTGGCCGACCCGCTGGGACGCGGGCGGGAAGACCTGGCGGTGATCCAGATGATGTTCCCCTCGGGCCTCACGGCGCTGATCGAAGCGGGCTGCGTGCTGCCCGGCCGCTGGCCCGATGCGGTGGTGCCAGGCGCGGAGACGCGCAAGGAAGTCGTCGTCGCCGGACGCGATGCGCTGGCCGAGGTGGATTTCGCGGCGGAGACCTTCGCGCTGCGCCGCGGCACGCATGAACCCGCCGCCCATGGCGCCTGGCTGCCGCGGCACGCGCCGCGCGAGGACCCGCCCATCCCCGCCGCCGACCCCGTGCAGGTGGTCGCCGCCGAACTCGCCGCCTTCCTCGACGCGGTGCGCACGCGCCGCGTGCCGGAGGCCAACCTGCGCGACGGTGCGCTCGCCCCCGCCCGCATCCTGGACGCGGCGCGGCTGTCCGCGGCAGAAGCGCGCGTCGTGTCGCTTACGGAGATCGCCTGATGCGCATCAGCCTGTGCAACGAGGTCGTGCGCGACCTCGACTTCGCCGCGCAATGCGCGCTGGCGGCAACGCTCGGCTATGACGGGCTGGAAGTGGCGCCCTTCACGCTGGATCCGGAGGCGCCGCATGCGCTGCCGGCGTCACGCCGGATCGAGCTGCGTCGGGCTGCGGCTGACGCAGGCACCGTGATCACGTCGCTGCACTGGCTGCTGGTGGCGCCAGCGGGGCTGTCGATCACGACCGCGGATGCAGCGATACGCGCACGTACCCTGGACGTGATGGAGCGGCTGGTCGCCCTTGCCGCCGATCTCGGCGCGACGCTGCTGGTGCACGGGTCCCCCGGAGCGCGGCATGTCGCGGCCGCCGGCGATGCCGCGCGCGCCGAGGAGGCCATGGCCCGCGCCGGCGACTGGGCCGCGCAGCATGGCGTGACCTATTGCCTGGAACCACTCGATGCCGCGCAGACCAACTGGTGCACCACCGTCGAACAGGGCGCGGACATCGTGCGCCGCATCGGCAACCCCGCGCTGCGCACGATGCTCGACACCTGCTCCGCCGGGAATGGCGAGGCGGACAGCGTCCCGGCGCTGCTCGAACGCTGGATGCCGTCCGGGTTGATCGCGCATATCCACCTGAACGACCGCAACAAGCGCGCGCCCGGCCAGGGCGCCGACCGCTTCGGCCCCGTGCTCGATGCGCTGCGCCGCACGGGGTACGCCGGCTTCGCCGCGGTCGAGCCCTTCGACTACATCCCCGACGGGCCGACCAGCGCCGCGCGCGCCATCGGCTATCTTCGCGCGCTGCAGGAATCCGCCGCATGACCGCCCCCCGCTTCCGCCTGACCGAGGTGCAGCGCTTCGAATGGCCGTTCCGGCTGCGCATGCCGTTCCGCTTCGGCGTCATCACCGTCACGCATGGCCGCCAGGCGGTGATCCGCGCGCGCATCGCGCTCGATGACGGAACCGAACAGTGGGGCGTGGCGGCCGAGACGCTGGCGGCCAAGTGGTTCGACAAGGACCCGCGCTGGTCGGATGCGCAGAACGAGCACCAGCTGCGCCGCGCGCTGGAACTGGCCTGCGACGCCACGCTCGCGGCCGGGGCGAACACGGCCTTCGGGCACTACGCGGATGGCTATGCCGCGCATGTCGCCGCCTGTGGCGCCGAAGCCCTGAACCCGCTGGTCGCGTCCTATGGCCGGGCGTTGCTGGACCGCGCCATGCTGGATGCGCTGCTGAAGGCGAAGCGCCTGTCCTTCGCCCACGGGCTGCGCGCCAATATCGGCGGCATGGCGCCGCATGCCGTGTTGCCCGACCTGCCGGGCTTCGACTTCGCGGCGATGCTGGGTTCGCTGACACCCGCGCGGCGGATGCATGCGCGGCACACGGTCGGGCTGGTCGACCCGATCACCGCCGCCGACCAGGACAGCCGCGTCGATGACGGCCTGCCCGAGACGGTCGAGGAGGTCGCCGCCACCTACCGCCACGCCTGGTGGAAGCTGAAGGTCGGCGGCAATGTCGCAGCCGATGTGGACCGGCTGTGCCGCATCGCGTCCGTGCTGGATCGGCTGCACGGCTACCAGGTCAGCCTCGACGGCAACGAGCAGTACGAGGATGCCGAGGGCGTGCTCGCGCTGTGGCACGCCATGCAGGCGGAACCGCGGCTGGCGCGGCTGAATGCGTCGATCGCCTTCATCGAGCAGCCGGTCAAGCGGGCGCGCGCGCTGGACGGCGCGATGGGCGCGCTGGCGGCCGCGCGCCCGGTGATCGTGGATGAGAGCGACGGGCCGCTCGATGCCTTCGTGCAGGCGCGGGCGCTGGGTTACACCGGTATCTCGTCCAAGGCGTGCAAGGGCGTGTGGCGGTCGCTGGTGAATCTCGCGCGCTGCCGGGCGTGGAATGCGGCCGAACCGGAGCCGCGCTTCTTCATGAGTGCCGAGGACTTGACCACGCTGGCCGGCGTCTGCGTGCAGCAGGACCTGGCGCTGGTGTCCGCGATGGGCCTGGTGCATGTGGAGCGCAACGGCCACCACTTCGTCGATGGCTTTTCCGGCCGCCCTAAGGCCGAGGCGGTGCGCTTCATGGAGGCGCACCCCGACCTGTATGCCGACACGCCGCATGGCCCGCGCCTGCTGATCCGCGAGGGAACGCTGGATCTTGGTTCGGTGGTCGATGCCGTCGGCCTCGGTGCGTCGCTGGACCCCGACGTGGCGTCGATGGACCCGATGCCTGCCGCTGCCTGGCCCTGAGGATCGCGGTCCAGGGGGCCGTCGCCCAGCCCGAGGGGCCAAGCCCCTCGGCCATTTACGCCGGCATCGGCACGCTGGCCGCGAGCGGATCGAGCAGCCCCTCGATCGCCGCCGGTTCCTCCCATTCCAGCCGTACGGTCACGACGGTCACCCGGTTGCGGAAGGCCGGCGGAATGCGCACGAAATCCTTGCGCGTGGTGACCGGCGTGGCGCGCAGGCTTTCGGCCTCCGCCAGCAGGTCGCGCAAATCGCCTTCGTCGAACGGGTAGTGGTCGGCGTAGGATTGCTTCCCCGCCAGGAACACGCCCGCTTCCTGCAGCGTGGCGAAGAACTTGCGCGGGTTGGCGATGCCGCAGAAGGCAAACACCGGTTGCCCGGCGAGGAGTTCCGCCTCCGGCCCCGGTCGCAGCCTGGCGCGCAGCACCGGCATGCCGGGGGGGAGTTGGGCGAGCGCGCCGGTCTCGTCCGGCCCGATCAGCACGGCGGCGCGGCAGCGTGACGCCGCGGCGGCGACCGGTTCGCGCAGCGGCCCCGCCGGGATGATGCGGCCATTGCCGAAGCCGTAGGACCCGTCGATCACCAGCAGCGACAGGTCTTTTTCCAGCGTCGGGTTCTGCAGCCCGTCATCCATCACGATCGCCTGGGCGCCGCCGGCAACGGCGGCCTGCGCGCCGGCGGCACGGTTTGCCGCCACCCAGGTCGGGCGTTCCGCGGCCAGCAGCAGGGCTTCGTCGCCCACGGCGGTGCTGTCGTGATTCGCCGGGTCCACGCGGGTTGCCTGCTTGATCCGCCCACCATAGCCGCGCAGCAGGAAATGCGTGCCGATGCCCCGGTTGCTGAGCCGTCGGCCGATATCGAGCGCCACGGTGGTCTTGCCCGCGCCGCCGGCGGTCGCGTTGCCGCAGCAGATCACCGGCACCGGCGCCTGCCAGCCGGCGCGCGCCATGCGTCGTGCAGTCGCGGCCGCATACAGGACGGAGACGGGCGAGAGCAGGATGGGCGCAAGCCCCCCGCTGCCGCCGCTCCAGAAGTCGGGAGCGCGCATCAGGTACGATCCACCTTTGTCCTTTCCCCCGGCGGCCCGGATGTTTCCGACGCCGCCGCCCGCATGCCGCCCGGCGCGGCCGTATTCTCATCCGGGCCGGGGAGCAGTGGCGCGAGCGCCGCGGCAATCCGGTCCGGCAGCCCGGCCTGTTCGGCCGCCACCACGGCGGCGGCGCGCGCCTGCGCCTGCCCCCGATCACGGTTCGTTAGCATGGCGGCCACCGCCTCGGCCAGCGCGGCCGCCGGGTTGGGTTCGGTATCGATACGGACCAGCCCACCCGCGGCCTCCATGCGGGCCAGGATCTCGGTGAAGTTCCAGGTATGCGGGCCGACCAGCACCGGGCAGCCCAGGCGGGCGGGCTCCAGCGGGTTTTGCCCGCCATGCGGCACCAGCGACCCGCCGATGAAGGCCAGGCGCGCCAGGCGGTACCACAGGCCGAGCTCGCCCAGCGTGTCCGCCAGCAGGATCTGCGTATCCGCGCCCAGGTCCTGCCCTGCACCGCGCTGCGCCAGGGGAATGCCGCCGGCCAGGGCGGCGATCTCGGCCCCGCGCTCGGGGTGGCGCGGCACGATGATGGTCAGCAGGCCGGGATGCGCCGCCGCCAGGCGCCGGTGGGCGGCGATGACCAGCGCCTCCTCGCCCGGATGGGTGCTGGCGGCGACCCAGGCGGGGCGGTCGCCGATCAACGCCGCCAGGCGCGCCAGCGCAGCCGCGTCGGCAGGCAGCGGCGGGGCGGCGAATTTCAGGTTGCCCGGGCAGGTGGCGCCCGACGCGCCCAGGGCGCGGAAGCGCGCGGCGTCGTCCTCGGACTGCGCCAGCACCAGCATGAAGGCGGAGAGCACGCGCTGCGCGAGCCCCGGCGCGCGCGACCAGCGCCGCGCCGCGCGCGCCGACATGCGCGCATTGACCAGCGCCATCGGGATGCCGCGCGCCGCGGTGGCGGCAACCAGGTTCGGCCACAGCTCCGATTCTACGAAGACCGCCGCATCCGGCCGCCAGCCATCGAGGAAGCGCGCCACCCAGGCCGGCACGTCCAGCGGCACGAAGCGATGCGCCACGCGCGGCGCCAGCGCCGCCGACAGGCGGTCCGCCAGCAGGGCGGCCGAGGTCACCGTGCCGGTGGTGACCAGGAACCGCAGGTCCGGTTCGCGCCGCGCCAGCGCTTCGATCAAGGGCAGCACCGACACCGTCTCGCCGACGCTGGCGGCGTGCAGCCACAGCAGGCGGCCGGGTGGGCGGTCGGCGCCCTCGCCGTAGCGTTCGGGCAGGCGCGCCGCGATTTCCTTGCCGCGCGCCGCGCGGCGGCGCAGGTGCAGCGGCAGGACCGGGGATAGAGCCGTGGCGGTCCAGCGCCAGGCTACCGCCAGGACGGAAGGCCGGGGAAGGACACGCCCCCGGTCCCCCGCCGTTTGCTGGCCGTCGGGGACCGGCGGCCGCGGCCGGTGCCAGGTTTCAGAAGAAGCAGGGGGTTCGGGGGCGTTGCCACCCCGGACCTTTCTGTCTTCCTGGCTCACGCGCCGACCATCGCATCAGCCTGCGCGCAGGCCGCGTTCAGCGCGGCGGCGATGGCCGCCACACCCGTCGCCGCATCCTCCCGCGCCACCGCGACCGGCGCGCCCATCACCGCCACGCCCCGCGCAAACGGCAGCGGGAACCGCATCCGGTCCCACGACCCGGCCAGCCTCATGCGGGAGGACGCCACCGCGCAGGGCAGCACCGGCACGCCGGCCAGCGCCGCCAGCTGCGCCACGCCGGGTGCGGCGACGCGCGCCGGCCCCCGCGGCCCATCCGGCGTGATCACCGCGACGCCGCCGCCCGACAGGATCCGCGCCAGCCCCCGCAGCCCCGTCGCCCCGCCCTTGGAGGAGGAGGCATGCACCACGTCGATCCCGAAGGGCCGCACCGCGGCCGCGATCAGCCGGCCGTCACGGTGGCGGGAGATCAGCACCTGCGCCCGCCGCCCGCCGCCCTGTGGCACGCGCCGCGCCAGCAGCCGCCAGCCGAGGGCCGCCAGCGGCAGGCGTTCGTGCCAGAAGGCCAGGATCATCGGGCGGTCGGCAAAGGCATGGGCATGCTCCTCGCCCACCAGGGTCCAGCGCGTGGTGGCCCAGACCAGGCGGAGATACAGCGCGACCAGCCACGCCAGCATGCCCTGGACGGCGGGGTGGCGGATCAGGCGCTTCGCCATCGGGGCCTGCGGCACGGAATTGTCACGCAGCGGCCCTAGCACGCCCGGCGGCACCGGCGAAGCGGCGCCACCTTGCGGAGGTTTCGCAAAGGCACGGCGGCGTGGCAGGATCGCGGCGGTCGATGATTCGAAGGTGATACGGCATGGTGTGGGTCCGGGCGTTCCAAGGTTCCGCCGCGCGACGCATGCGCATGGCCCTGCTGCTGGCGGGCCTGCCAATGATGGTGCTGGCGGGCTGCAAGGACTCGGCCCCGCCCGCGCAACAGACCGCCGCGCCGCCGGCGGTGGTGGTGGCGCGCGTGGAACGCCAGTCGATCAGCCAGGGCGCCGAGTTCATCGGCCGGGTCGAGGCGATCGACAAGATGGATGTGCGCGCCCGCGTCACCGGCTTCCTTTATGCCCGGCATTTCGAGGAAGGCGCCCAGGTCAAGGCGAACGACCTGCTGTTCACCATCGAACAGGCGCCCTTCGCCGCCGAGGTGGCGCTGCGCCAGGCTGCGGTGGACCGCGCCGAGGCCGAGCTGCGCAACGCCACCCTGCAGGTCGAGCGCGGCCAGGAACTGCTGCGCACCAATGCCATCCCGCAATCCACCGTGGACGACCGCATCACCGTGCAGGCGGCGTCCCAGGCCGCGCTCAGTTCGGCCAAGGCCCAGCTGGAACAGGCCGAGATCCAGTACGGCTACACCACCATTCGCGCCGCCTTCGACGGTCGCGCGGGGCGCTCGCCGCTCAGCCCCGGCAACGTGGTGGGGCCCGATACCGGCATCCTGGTCACGGTGGTGCGCGACGACCCGATCCGCGTGACCTTCCCGGTGACACAGCGCGAATTGCTGCGCTTCCGCCGCGCCGGCGGCCAGTCCGGCGCCGATGCCGTGCAGGTGCTGGTGCGCCTGCCCGACGGCACGCTGCTGGACACCGCCGGGCGGATCGACTTCATCGACGTCACCGCCAACCGTTCGACCGACAGCGTGCAGGTGGTCGCACAGGTGCCCAATGCGCAGCACCTGCTCACCGACGGCCAGGCGGTCGCGGTGGTGGTGCGCGCCGCGCAGCCCCAGCAGGCCATCGTGATCCCGCAATCGGCGCTGCAGATCGACCAGCAGGGCACGTTCGTGCTGGTGGTCGGGGCCGAGAACAAGGTCGAGGTGAAGCGCGTGCGCACCACCCCCGGCCCGGATGGCCAGACCGTGGTGACCGAAGGCCTCGAGCCCGGCCAACTCATCATCATCGAGGGATCGCAGCGCGCCCGCCCCGGGCAACCGGTGACGCCCCGCCAGCAGGAGGCGCCGCCCACCGGCGCCGTGCCCGCGAACCCCCCGCGCGGCGGCTGAACCCATGATCAGCAAGGTCTTCGTCGACCGGCCGCGCCTCGCGGTCGTCATCGCCATCGTCATGACCATCGCGGGCATCGTCTCGCTGATGCAGATCCCGGTCGCGCAGTTCCCCGACATCGTGCCGCCGCAGGTGACCGTCACGGCGAACTACCCGGGCGCCTCGGCCGAGGTGGTGGAAGCCACCGTTGCCCAGCCGATCGAGAGCCAGGTCAACGGCGTGGACAACATGATCTACATGCGGTCCACCAGCGGCAATGACGGGTCCTATACGCTGACGGTGTCCTTCCGCGTGGGCACCGACCCCGACCAGAACACCACCAATGTGAACAACCGTGTGCAGCTGGCCCTGGCGCAGCTGCCCGACCAGGTGCAGCGCCAGGGGCTGTCCGTTCGCAAGAAGTCGTCGGCGCTGCTGCAGGTCATCACGCTGCGGTCGACCACCGGCGCGCAGGACACGCTGTTCCTGTCGAACTACGCCACCATCAACATCATGGATGTGCTCAAGCGCGTGCCCGGCGTGGGCGACGCCATCATGTTCGGCGCGCGCGACTATTCCATGCGCATCTGGTTCGAGACCGACCGGCTGACCGCGCTGAACCTCACGCCCAGCGACATCGTCAACGCCATCCAGGCGCAGAACCAGGTGGCCCCGCTCGGGCGCATCGGCGCGCAGCCGGCCAGCACCGACACCTCCTACCAGCTCAACATCCGCACCACCGGGCGGCTGGAGAACACCGACCAGTTCGGCAACATCGTGGTGCGCGCGAATGCCGACGGCTCGGCGCTGCGCGTGCGCGACGTGGCGCGCATCGAACTGGGCGCCTGGAACGAGGATATCGCAACCCGGCTGAACGGCCAGGACGCCATCGGCATCCAGATCTACCTCGCACCCGGCGCCAATGCGGTAGGCACCGCCGACGAGGTCGCGAAGGCGATGCGTGCGCTGGCCGCGCGCTTCCCGGCAGGCCTGGAATACGCCGTCAACTACGACACCACCGGCTTCGTGAAGCTGACCATCGAGGTGGTGATCCACACCCTGATCGAAGCCTTCATCCTGGTGGTGCTGGTGGTCTTCCTGTTCCTGGGGTCGTTCCGCGCCACGCTGATCCCGCTGGTGGCGGTGCCGGTCAGCCTCATCGCCACCTTCGTCGTGCTGAACGCGATGGGGTATTCGGCCAATACCGTCTCCCTGCTGGCCATGGTGCTGGCCATCGGCATCGTGGTGGACGACGCCATCGTGGTGGTCGAGGCGGTCGAGGCGAAGATGGAGGAAGACCCATCGCTGTCGGTGGCCGACGCCACCAAGGTCGCGATGGAGGGCATCACCGCGCCGATCATCGCCATCACGCTGGTGCTGCTGTCGGTCTTCGTCCCGCTCGCGTTCATTCCGGGCATCTCGGGCGAATTGTTCCGGCAATTCGCGGTGACCGTCTCGGTCGGCATGTTCTTCTCGGCGATCAACGCGCTGTCGCTGTCGCCGGCGTTGTGCGCAGTGCTGCTCTCGGCGCATCACGGCCCCAAGACCGGGATCATGGGGCGCGTCTCGCGCGCCATCGACACCGTGCGGGACGGGTATGCGGGCATCGTCACGCGGCTGGTGCGCAAGGCCTTCATCTCGATCATCCTGCTGGCGGTGTTCGTCGCCGGCATCATCGGCGTGGGTAGCCGCACGCCCACCGGCTTCCTGCCGCAGGAAGACCAGGGCGCCTTCTTCGTCGAACTCCGCCTGCCCGAGGGTGCCAGCCTCAACCGCACGCTCGATGTCGCGAAGCAGGTGGAGGCGGCGGCGCGCAACCTCGCCGGCGTGCAGGACGTCATCACCATCACCGGATATTCGATGCTGAACGGCCTGGCGCAGTCCAACAGCGGCTTCCTGATCGTCACGCTGAAGCCCTTCGACGAACGCACCACGCCGGCACTGGGCGTGAACGGCATCATCGCCGCCATCGCGCGGGCGACCGCCGAGGTGCCGGCGCAGGTCATTCCGTTCAACCTGCCGCCCATCATCGGCCTGGGCACCGCCGGCGGCTTCGAGTTCCAGTTGCAGAACCTGGAGGGCCGCCCGGTCGGCGAGATGGCGGCGGTGATGCGCGCGCTGGTGCTGGCGGCCAACCAGGACGAGTCGCTGACGCGCGTGTTCTCCACATTCTCGGCGGGGAATCCGTCGGTGTTCCTCGACATCGACCGCGACCGCGCGCAGGTGCTCGGGGTGTCGCTGAACGACATCTTCTCGACGGTGGCCTCCGCCATGGGCGGGGCCTATGTGAACGACTTCAACCTGTTCGGCCGCACCTGGAAGGTCAGCCTGCAGGCCGAACAGGCCGACCGCGCCGGCATCCCCGACATCTACCGCGTGAACGTGCGCAACGCCGAAGGGCAGATGATCCCGCTGCGGGCCCTGGCCGAGGCGCGGATCGAGTTCGGCCCGCAATCCATCATCCGCTACAACAACGTCCGCAGCCTGACGATCAATGGCGAATCGGCGCCCGGGCGGTCCTCGGGCGATGGCCTCGCGGCCATGGAACGCGTCGCCCGGGCCACGCTGCCGGCGGGCTATGCCTTCGAATGGACGGGCACGGCCTTCCAGGAAAAAGCAGCCTCCGGGCAGACCGGCACCATCCTGGCGCTGGCCGTGCTGTTCGCCTTCCTGTTCCTGGTCGGGCTGTACGAATCCTGGACCATCCCGGTGCCGGTTCTGTTGTCGGTGTCGGTCGGCGTGCTGGGCGCCATGGCGGCGATCGGGCCGGCGGGGCTGTCGCTCGACCTCTATGCGCAGGTCGGCATCGTGGTGCTGATCGCGCTCGCGGCGAAGAACGGCATCCTCATCATCGAATTCGCCAAGGACCAGCGCGAGAACCAGGGCAAATCGATCATCGAGGCCGCCATCCTGGGAGCGAAACTCCGCTTCCGCGCGGTGATGATGACGTCCTTCGCCTTCATCCTCGGCTTGTTTCCGCTGGTGGTGGCCGAGGGCGCCTCCGAGATCAGCCGCCGCGCCGTCGGCACCCCCGTCTTCTGGGGGATGCTGGCGGCGTCCTCCATCGGCATCTTCATGATCCCAATGCTCTATGTGGTGTTCCAGACGCTGCGCGAACGCATCAAGGGCAGGATCTTCCGGACCAAACCGGCCGCCGGTGCCCCCCACGCTTGACCCCGTGCCTGCGGCGCACGATTTCTGTTCCAACCGCGGGGACCTTCCGTCTCCGCTTCCTGATGGAGACCCCCCATGGGTGACATGACCAAGCCCGTCTCCGACGACACCTTCAAGCAGGACGTGCTGGAAGCCTCGGGCCCGGTGCTGGTGGATTTCTGGGCCGAATGGTGCGGACCGTGCCGCATGGTGGCGCCCATGCTCGACGAGATCGCCGCCGAATACGCCGGCAAGCTGACCATCGCGAAGGTGAACATCGACGACAACCCGATGACGCCCAACGAATACGCGGTGCGCGGGATACCGACGCTGATCCTGTTCAAGGACGGCAAGCCGGTCGAGACCAAGGTGGGCGCGATGCCGAAGGGCGCGCTGAAGGCCTGGATCTCGGGGGCGATCGGGGAATAGTCCCGTCGCCGGAGCGCCCGCTCGCCCGGACGCGCCAAAGCTGCCTATCCTCCATGGTCGCCGCGGCGTGAACGCGCCGCCGGCCCGAGGATAGGAGCCGACTGCCATGCGCCTGTCACGCCGCGCCAGCCTCGCTTCACTCGTCACCTTATCCGCACCTGGCCGGCCGAAAGCCCAGCCGGCCTGGCCTGGCAGCACGCCGGTCCGCTTCGTCGTCGCGTTCCCGCCTGGCGGGCCGACCGACATCCTTGGCCGCATGGTTGCCCGCAAGGTCACCGAGCAGCAGGGATGGACCGTCGTGGTGGAGAATCGCGGCGGCGGCTCCGGCCTGATTGGCATGGGCGAGGTCGCACGCGCCGCACCCGACGGGTTCACGGTCCTCATCAACGCCTCCGCACATTCAGTGCTGCCTGCGACGCATCGCGGTCAGATCACCTATGACGTCGCAGACGCCTTCATTCCGGTCACCATGCTCGGCCGCACGCCGCTGCTGGTCACGGTCACGCCGAGCGTGCCGATCCATGGCATCGCCGACTTGTTGGCTCAGGCCCGCGCCAATCCAGGGCGGTTGAACTACACGGCGGGGTCGCCGGGAGGCGGGCCGCACATGGCGGCGGAACTGTTCAAGCTCACCGCCGGGATCGACATGCAGTACGTGCCCTATCGCGGCTCAGGCCCAGGCCTGCAGGCGCTGGCCGCCGGTGACGTTCAACTCGGCTTCGATTCCATGACGTCTGCCGCGCCGCTGGTCCGCGGGGGCTTGATCCGCGCCATCGCCGTGACCTCGCCGAGCCGAGTCGACGCCTTCCCCGATGTGCCGACAGTGGCAGAGACGCTGCCCGGCTACACAAGCGATACCTGGGTCGCGGCCTTTCTGCCTGCGCGCACGCCCGCACAGGTGGTGGCGCGACTGCATGGCGCCATAGCGCAGGCGCTGGCCGCACCCGACCTGCGCGCTCTGATCCTGGCTTCCGGCACCGAGCCGGGCGGCGAGCCGCAACCCACCTTCGCCGCCGTGCTCGCCGAGGAGATGGCGACCTGGGCGCGCGTCGTGCGCGAGGCGAACATCCGCATCCAGTGAACGCGCGCAGCGTCATGTCACCGGCACCAGCGCGGCGCGGAACTGCGCGGCGCAGGCTTCCCAGGACCACCGTTCCGCATGCGCGCGGGACGCCGCCCGGTCGGCATCAAGCGCGCGCAGGCAGGCCGCGCGCAGGTCGTCATCCAGCGCTCCGATCCGCGGGTCCGTGATGACGTCCCGCGGCCCGGTCACCGGAAACGCCGCCACCGGCGTGCCCGACGCCAGCGCCTCCAGCAGCACCAGGCCGAAGGTGTCGGTGCGCGACGGAAACACGAACACATCCGCCCCGGCATAGGACCGCGCCAACATCCCGTTGTCGCGATAGCCGGTGAAATGCACGCCCGGAAAGCGCTGCATCAGCCCCGCACGCGCCGGCCCGTCCCCAACCACCACCTTGGTGCCTGGCAGGTCGAGCGCGAGGAACGCCTCGATCCCCTTCTCCACCGCCACGCG
>LNEW01000176.1 GCA_001464375.1 Rhodospirillales bacterium Ga0074136
GTGGACATCTGCGCAGGGTCCTGCGGTGCCGAGAGTGCTGACCGCACGCGATCGACCGCCGCCGCCGGGTCGAGCGACGGCGCCATCGCACCGGCCGCCGCGCCGGCACCCGACGCCACGGTCTGCGCCGCGCCGCCGATGGCGCTGCTCACCGCGCTGCCCACACCGGCCACCGCGCCACCGAGCAGCGACAGCGTCACCACCACCGTGAAGGCCCAGACGCCGAGGCCGTGGAAGCCGCCGCGATCACGCATGCCGGCATAGCCCAGCCGGCCGGCCACGAAGGCACCGGCCGCCACCGCGACGACCTGCGCGACCGTGACCCACGCGCCGCCCGCCATGGCGAAGGACGATGCGTCGGGCGTGTCACGCGCCACCGCATCGACCGTGCCGGCACCGATCGCCACGCCGAGGGCGGTGATCGCCGCCCCGGCCGCAAGGGCCACGGCGGTGCCGATCACGACGGCGCCGAGCGGGTGCGCCCGACGGCCATCGCGCGAGGCCATGACATCGGGGTCCCGCAGCGCCGCGTCGCTGGCGTAGACGGCGCTCACTTGTCGCGCGCCGCGTCGCGCACGGCATCCTTGGCGCCACCCACGGCGTTCTGCACCTTGCCCTCGACCTTGTCGGCCTTGCCTTCGGCCTGGAGCTTGGCATCGCCCGTGACCTTGCCGGCGGCATCCTTCACGGCGCCCTTCACCTGCTTCGCGGCACCCGCGATACGGTCCTTGTCCACCATGTTCGTTCTTCCTTCGATCGTGGCGCCCAACATGGGCGCGACTGTGGCGTGAACGTGGTCGGGGTGATTTGGTTGCCGTACTGCCCCTGGTGCTTTGGGGAACTGCGCCAGGCGCATTTGTGTGGTGGCGCCGGCAGCGGCTTCTGTGGTCGCGCCGCCAAGGGCCTTCTGTGTAGGCGCCGCCAGCGGCTCTTTCTGTGTAGGCGCCGCCAGCGGCGACGCAAACGTGATCGCCGCCAGGTCGCCGCTTGCCATTCCCGCCGGCCCGCCCGATCCTCCGGCCGCCCTGTTCGGAAGGACCTCCCCCATGAAGCTGTACTACGCGCCCGGAGCCTGCTCCGTCGGCATCCATGTCCTGCTCGAGGAAATCGGCGCGCCATACGAGGCCGTGCTGGTCAACCTGCGGGAAGGCGCGCAGTTCAAGCCCGAGTTCACCGGCGTGAACCCGAAGTCCAAGGTGCCGACGCTGGAGCGCGACGACGGGACGGTGCTGACGGAATATCCGGCCATCGCCTTCTGGCTCGCATCGCGCTTCCCGACCGCCGGACTGATGCCGATGGGCATGGAGGCCCAGGCCCGCGCGCTGGAATTCACGGATTACGGCGTGGCGACCATGCACATGCAGGGCTTCTCGCGCATGTTCCGCCCGGCCAATTTCGCGCCGACCGAGGCCGACCACGAAGCGGTGAAGGCGCGCGGCGCCGAGATCTTCGGGAAGGGCCTGGCGCTGATGGACAAGGCGCTGGAGGGGCAGGACTGGCTCGTCGGCTCCTATTCCTTCGCCGATTCCGCGCTGTTCTACCTGTGCTTCTGGTGGAATGCGCGGCTGAACAAGGACCTGCCGGCCAACGTCGCGGAGCATTTCGCCCGCATGAAGGCGCGCGGCGCCGTACAGCGGGTGATGGCGGCCGAAGGCCTCGCGTGATGCGGTTCTTCTATGCGCCGAATGCGTGCTCCATCGGCATCCACGTGGTGCTGGAGGAGATCGGCAAGCCATACGAACCCGCGCCGCTCGACTTCAAGAACAACGCCCAATACGAACCCGCCTATGTCGCCATCAACCCGAAGTCGAAGGTGCCGGCGCTGCTGCGCGACGACGGGACGCTGCTGACCGAATACCCGGTGATCGCGATGTGGCTGGCGCGCAGCAACCCCGAGGCCGGGTTGGTGCCGACCGACCTCGAGGGCCAGACGCGCTGCGCCGAGTTCCTCGACTACGTCTGCGGCACCGTGCATCCGCAGGCCTTCACCCGGCAGTCGCGCCCGGGCCGCTTCGCGCTGCGGTCGGAGGACGAACCCGCCATCGTCGCGCAGGGACGCGAGCTGGCGGTGAAGTACCTGGGCGTCATCGATGCCGGCTGGCGCGGCGAGACCTGGGTGCTGCCCTCGGGCTACTCCATCGCAGACAGCGCGCTGTTCTTCATCGAGCACTGGGCCGCGCGGCGCTTCGGCATCCCGCTGCCGCCGCGGCTCGCGGCGCATTTCGCGGCCATGCTGGCGCGCCCGGCGGTGCGCCGCACGCTGGAACTCGAAGGCCTGCCCACGTGAGTTTCGACATCATCGGCCATCCCGCACCTGGCGAGGCGCGGCCCTTCAGCCGCGCGACGCGCGCCGGCGGGCTGGTCTTCGTCTCGGGCCATTCGGCGCCGCACGACCCGGCCCGCGGCATCCAGCGCGGCGCCACCGCCACCGAGCAGACGCGCGCGGCGCTGGCGATGGTGCAGTCCATCCTGCACGAGGCCGGCAGCAGCCTCGACCGCGCCGTGCAGGTGACCATGCTCATCACCGACCCGGCCGACTACGCGGAGTGCAACGCGGAATACGTGAAGCACTTTCCGGGCGGCCTGCCGGCGCGCCACACCGCGCGCTTCGGCGTGCCGACCGATGCCAAGGTCGCCTTCGCCTGCATCGCGCTGGCCGGATAGAGCGCATGACCAGGCCGATCCTCTGGACCTCGACGAAAACCAGCGGGACCATCGTGCATTCGATGGCCGCCGCGGCGGGCCTCGACATCGACGTGCGCTTCATCAGCCTGCGCAACGGTGACCACAAGACGCCCGACTTCCTCGCCATCAACCCGAAGGGCGAAGTCGCGGCGCTGCAACTGCCCGACGCAGGCGTCACCATCACCGAGATCCCCGCCATGGCGCTATGGCTGGCGGAAGCGGCGCCGGAGTCCGGCCTGCTGCCGCGCGACGCCATCGGCCGCGCGAAGGGGATGGAATGGCTGTGCTGGTGCCATTTCCGCATGGCGAACGTCTTCTTCATCGCCTTCCAGGCCAAGCGCCTGGCCGGCGGCGACGAGGCCATGACCGCCACGCTGCGCGCCTCCACCGTGACGCGCGGGCGCGAAACGCTGGCCTTCGCCGATGCCGCGCTGGGCCGCATGGCGAATGGCACGCTGCTGGGCACCGCCGGCATCACCGCGCCGGACATCTTCCTCGCTGCGCTGCTGAACTTCGCGGGCTTCCTCGGCATCGCCACCGATGACCTGGTGCATCTGCAGGCGCTGGCTGCGAAGGTCGCCGCGCATCCGGCCATCGCCACCGCCATGGCCCGCGAACAGGAGGTCGGATGACCATCGCGCTTACCCCCATCCCGTTCTGGTTCCTCCGCCACGGCGAGACCGACTGGAACGCCGAGGGCCGCAGCCAGGGCCATACCGACATCCCGCTCAACACCGTGGGTGTCGCGCAGGCGCGCCGCGCGGCGATGGCGCTGGTGGATCGCGGCATCGTCACCATCGTCGCCTCGCCGCTGTCGCGCGCGTTGCGCACGGCCGAGATCGTGGCGGAAGCGCTGAACCTGCCCGTCGCGACCGACCCCGGCCTGATGGAGGTCGGCTTCGGCGTCGAGGAAGGCCAGCCGATGGGCGATTGGTACGACGACTGGATCGCCGGCACCTTCACGCCCGAGGGTGCCGAGACCTTCCAGGCGCTGCACGACCGCGCCATCGAGGCGATCAACCGCGCCACCGCGCAGCCCGGCCCGGTGCTGGTTGTCGCGCATGGCGCGCTGTTCCGCGCGCTGCGCCTGGCGCTGGGCCACGAGCCCAACGTCCGCACGCCCAACGCCCTGCCGACCTGGTGCGCCCCGCCGGCCAGCGGCCTTGTGTGGGAGATCACGCCGGCGGCGCTGCCGCACCTGCCGGCGTAGCGGGCGCGGCTGGCGCTGCGGGCACCACGACGAAGCGCCGGTAGATCGCCCCCAGCGCGATCAACGCCAACCCCAGCCCCAGGAACGACAGCACGCGCCACAGCCCGACCAGCGCGCCCATGTCGAACAGGAAGACCTTCAGCGTGGTCAGCGCGATCACCCCAAGCGCGGCCAGGCGGATCTCCTTGCGCCCGCTGCGGATGCCGATGGCGAGCAGCAGCGCGCCCAGCAGCAGCCAGGCGCCGGAATAGGCGTACATCTCCGCTTCCTCGATCCGCGCCCAGCCGATGTCGGTGGGGTGGAAGGCGCGGCGGACCTCCAGCGTCACGTAGGCGAAGCCGGCGGCCAGCGCATAGGCCGAGAGCAGCAGCGCCAGGCCCTGCGGCACGCGCGCCTCGGGCGCCCGCGCCACCGCCAGCGCCACCAGCAGCGCCGGCAGCGCGTAGGCCGGCAGCAGCGCGTTCAGCACCAGCGGCCCGGCGATTGCCTCGTTGGCGGTCCAGGGATTGACCGCCATCAGCATCGCGCCCAGCACCAGGCCGGCCGCACCCGCCGCACGCGCGGCCCACAGCATGGCCGCCCGCCCACCGCCCCGGTGCACCAGCAGCGCCACCCAGGCGCAGGCGAACAGCGCGGTGGTCTGCAAGGCGGCCTCGGCGAAATCCCAGCGTCCCGCGCCGATAGCGCCGCCCTGCACCCAATGGCGGATTTCCAGCAGCACCAGCAGCGTGGCGAACAGCGCCGCGCCCGCTTCCAGCAGTCGCACCACGGGACCGTCGCGCTGGCTCAGGAAGATGCGCGCCGCCCACCAGAAGCAGGCGGCCGGCACCCCATAGGCCAGCAGCAGCCCGTTGAGCACCGGCATCCCGCCCCAATCGTAGCCAAGCGCGAAGCGGTTCAGCACCAGGCGCACCAGCACCACCGCCGCCACCGCCGCCGCCACGCGGCGCAGCGGGTCCAGCCCCAGCCGCCGCGCGATCATCGCCAGCGGCGGCAGGAAGATAGCGACCGCCAGCGTCAGCCACTGGTCGCGCAGCACCATCGCGACACCGAGAGCCAGCGCCGCCGTCGCACCGGCCGCATGCGCCCCGGCGCGCCCGGCATCGCCCGCCCGCAGCCCCCGCGCGGCCGCCCCCACATGCACCGCCGCCAGCGCACAGGTGGCCAGCGCCCAGAACGGGTCGGTGGCCAGCCCGCGCGCCCGCGCATAGGCCACCAGCAGCGTCAGCACGGGGACCGTCGCCGCGAGCCCGGCCCAGGCCATTCCCCCGCGGGCCTCAAGCGCCAGCCCGGCCAGCAGATGCAGCAGCCCGAAGGCGAGGCAGATCGCCAGGAAGCGCGTCAACGCCTCCGGCACCCAGGCGCCAGGGATCACGTGCTGCACCGCGCCCTCGACGGTGATGGGCTCGGCGGTCGGCACCCAGTTCGGCACCGCCCAGACCAGCAGCAGCACCAGGCCGAGGCCCGCGGCCAGCCAGGGCAGGCGTTGCAGCCGCGCATCGCGCAGCGCCGCCAGGATGGCGACCGGCGCCAGCAGCAGGATCCCTGCGGCAGGGGCCAGCGCCGGCTCGGCGGCAGCGATCGGCAGCAGGGCAAGGCCCGGCACAAGCGGCGGCACATGCGCCAGCCGCCGGCCGAGAGTCGTACCCAAGGCCTCGCGCGGCAGCAGGAACAGGAAGGACGCTGCCGCCAGCACCACGAAGACGGCCAGCGCCCAGAGGTCGAGCCCGGTGGCGACCACCGAGCCGACCAGGACCCAGGCTGTCCCGGCCGCCATGGCGCACCAGCCGAGCCAGCCCCAGGCGGTGGCGCGCACCACCAGCATGGCCGCGACCGTCACCACCAGCAGATAGGCGAACAGCCCAGGCACCGAGGGATCGGGTGTCTGGACCAAGGCCGGCGACACATAGGCACCCGCCAGCCCGACCATCGCCACCAGAGGCCCTCGGCGCAGCGAGAGCACCAGGCCGAAGACGCCGGCCGCCGCCATGGCGGCGAAGCCGACCAGCGGCGGCAGCAGGCCGTACATGGCGGTGGCCGCGAAAGCGGCGCCGAACAGCGCGGCGACGCCGCCCGCCGCCAGCGCCGCCGGCGCCAGGTCCGGCAGCGCGCTCGCGGACCCGGCCGGGCGGCGCGCGAGCCATTCGCCCGCCACGATCAGCGCGACGCCGAGCATGGCCGCCGCGGCGCTGCGCGCGGCCGGGCCAAGCCAGCCTTCCTCGACCGCGAAGCGGATCAGGAAGACGGCGGCCAGCATGAGCGCGCCGGCGCCGAGCCAGACGCCCCAGCGCTGGGTGATCAGTTCCTCGAGGCTCTGGCGCGGGCGGTCGTCGCGCGCGGTGCCCCAGGGCGGGGTCGCGCCATCGGGAGCCGGTTCGGGCGCGGCCTGGTTGGCGTGGCAGGCGGAGCCTCCGCCGCGCCGCCCCAGGGCGGGCGCGCCGCGGCCGGCATGGGGGCTTCGGCGGTGGGCGCGGGGGCGGCGGTCTCGGGCGGGCGGAAGCCGGCGGCGACCAGCGCGCCGGCCATGCCGCCGACCTCGCCGCGCAGGGCCGTGACCTCCGCGCGCAAGGCCCGCGCCTCACGTCGTGCCGCCCCTGCGCGGGCAAACCCGGCGATGCCGAAGATCCAGCCACCGAAGAAGAACAGCGCGAGGAGGAGCAGAAGGCCTTCCATCCGCGTAACGCTTCTCTGCCCGCGCCCCGCCCGTCAAGGCCGCCGCGCTTGCGCCACTGAAGCGCTTCACCTAGAACGCGCTCGCGCCGGCACCCCTGGAGGCCGGCGCTTGTCGTTCCGGGGTTCCCGGTCCGGCGACAGCATTCACCTGAAGGAGCAACGACCATGGTCCAGACCATCCGGATCGAGGCCGAGGCGCGCGAGCAGGCAGGTAAGGGGGCAGCCCGCGCAACCCGGCGTCAGGGGCTCGTCCCCGCTGTCATCTACGGTGCCAAGAAGGACGCGACGCTCGCGGCCCTGGACCCGCGCGACGTGATGAAGGAACTGCACAAGGGCGGCTGGCAGTCGCACCTTTACGAAGTCGCGGTGAAGGGTGGCGCCACAGAGCGCTGCCTGATGCGCGACGTGCAGTTCCACCCGGTCACCGACCGCCCGCTGCATGTGGACTTCCAGCGGCTCGCCGCCGGGTCGCGCATCCGCATCAAGGTCGCGGTGACCTTCCTCAACGAGGAAACCTGCCCGGGGCTCAAGGCCGGCGGCGTGCTGAACGTCGTGCGCCGCGATATCGAGGTCATGGCCGACCCCGAGAACGTGCCCGAGAAGTTCGAGATCGACCTGGCCGAGGCTGCGATCGGCGACGGCCTGCGCTGGTCTGCCGTGAAGGACCAGCAGGGTGCGAAGCCGGTGATCGTCGGCCGCGACTTCATGGTGGCGTCGATCGCCGCGCCGACCGTGGTGGATGACGCCGCGCCGGCCGCCGCTGCCGGCCCGGTCGAGGCGATCAAGCAGAAGGCCCCTGCCGCCGCGGCCGCCGCGCCGGCGAAGGACGCGAAGAAGAAGAAGTAATCCGGTCGCTTGGGGACTGCCGATGGCCGTCAGTCCCCAGGTCCCGGAAAAAGAAGGGGGTTCGGGGGAGTTCGCTCCCCCGAGTTTGTTGTCATGACCGACGGACCCCTGCTGTGGGTCGGCCTCGGCAATCCGGGCGCCGAGCATGCCCGCCAGCGCCACAATATCGGCTTCATGGCGCTGGACGAGATCGCCCGGCGCCATCGCTTCACCCCCTGGCGCAAGCGCTTCAAGGGCGAGGTGGCCGAGGGCGTGGTCGCCGGACGCCGTGTGCTGGCGCTGAAGCCGCTCACCTACATGAATGCCAGCGGCGATGCGGTGCAGCCGGCCGCGGCCTTCCTCAAGATTCCCGTGGACGGCATCACGGCCTTCCATGACGAGCTGGACCTGGCGCCGGGCAAGGTGCGGGTGAAGAAGGGTGGCGGCGTGGCCGGCCACAACGGGTTGCGCGACATGCGCCGCGCCTTCGCCAGTGCGGAGTTCTGGCGCGTGCGCCTGGGCATCGGCCATCCCGGCCACAAGGATGCGGTGACCGGCCATGTGCTCGGCACCTTCGCCAAGCAGGACCAGGCCTGGCTGGCGCGCCTGCTGGAGGCGGTGGCCGATTGCGCCCCGCTGCTGGCCGAGGGCAAGGCCGAGGACTTCATGACGCGCGTCGCTCTGCTGACGCAGGAGGGGTGATGGAAGACGAAGCATCGCTCGAGATGTCCTATGGCGGCCCGAGCCCGCAGGACTTCGCCAATGGCACGGCCATCCTCGCCTCGGCGCTGGTGCGGGAGGCCGAGAGCCTGGCCCGTGCCGCGGCGGGGCTGCACGCCACGCTGGACCTGTTCACCCTCGATGGCTTCTCGCCCGAGGCGGAGGACCGCCGCATCATGCGCGAGGGCACGCGCGAGGGCGCGGCACTGGCCGGCGCGCTGCTGCTGGCCGCGCGGCAATTGCTGCGCTGCACCGGGGACCCGGTGCGCGCGGCGCATGAGACGGTGGGGCGGCTGCCGCGTGGGTCGCTTTCGATCGGGGAGATCGTGGGGCATCTGCGCGCGGCCGCGCTGGCGCCGGTGACCGATGATGGCGCGGCGCGGATCGCGGCGGCGACCATCGCCGAGACCTTCGCCGAGGAATTCGACGCGGCCTGGCAGAAGGCCGCTCCGCCGATTGGCGGCAAGGGGATGAACAATGGGATTTAACTGCGGGATCGTGGGCCTGCCGAATGTCGGCAAGTCCACGCTGTTCAATGCGCTGACGCAGACGGCGGCGGCGCAGGCGGCGAATTACCCCTTCTGCACCATCGAGCCGAATGTGGGACGCGTGGCGGTGCCGGACCCGCGGCTGGACGCGCTGTCGCGCATCGGCAAGTCGGCGAAGATCATCCCGACCAGCCTGGAATTCGTGGACATCGCAGGCCTGGTGCGCGGTGCGTCGAAGGGCGAGGGGCTGGGCAACCAGTTCCTGGCGAATATCCGCGAGGTGGACGCCATCGTCCATGTGCTGCGCTGCTTCGAGGACAGCGACGTCACGCATGTCGAAGGCAGCGTCGACCCGGTGCGCGATGCCGAGACGGTCGAGACGGAGCTGATGCTGGCCGACCTCGACAGCCTGGAGAAGCGCGCTTTCGGCCTGGTGAAGCGCGCGCGCGGCGGGGACAAGGAAGCGCAGGCGCAGATGGCGCTGATCGACCCGCTGAAGGCGGCGCTGGAAGCCGGCAGGCCCGCGCGCACGGCGGTGCCCAAGGGCGAGGAAGCGGCCGCGGCGAAGCTGCAGCTGATGACGACGAAGCCCGTGCTGTATGTGGCGAATGTCGAGGAAGCCTCGGCCGCCACGGGCAATGCGTTCTCGGCGCGGGTGTTCGAGAAGGCGAAGGCGGAGGGTGCGCTGGCGGTGGTGGTCTCGGCGGCCATCGAGGCCGAGATCAGCCAGATGCCGGAAGGCGACCGGGCGGAATTCCTGGGCTCGCTCGGGCTTGAGGATTCCGGGTTGGATCGCATCATCCGCGCCGGCTACGCGCTGCTCGGCCTGATCACGTACTTCACGGTGGGGCCGAAGGAGACGCGGGCCTGGACCATCCTGAAGGGGATGAAGGCACCGCAGGCCGCCGGCGTGATCCATGGCGACTTCGAACGCGGGTTCATCGCGTCCGAGACCATCGCCTATGATGACTACATCGCGCTGAATGGCGAACAGGGTGCGAAGGAAGCCGGCAAGATGCGGGTGGAAGGCAAGGAGTACGTCGTGAAGGATGGCGACGTGCTGCTGTTCCGCTTCAACGTGTGAACGGGGCAGTCGATGCCTGGCTGAACGGGCTGGGGCCGGAGGCCGGCACGGCGATCGTGCTGTTCACCGCCTTCGTGGTCGGCGTGGCGATCGGCATCGAGCGCGGCGTCAGCACCAGCGCGGTCGGCATCCGCACTTGCACGCTGGTGGCGCTGGCCTCGGCCGGCTTCGCCTCCATGGTGGTGTCGCGGCTGCCGGATGCCGCCTGGGGCCATGCCTTCGGGGCGGTGGCGACCCGGGGCGATCATCAAGGCGGGGCGCAGCGTCACGGGGCTGGGCGATGCGGCGACCATTTGGTGCGTGGCGATCCTGGGCGTGCTGATCGGCACGCGCGAATTCGCCGCGGCGCTGGTGGTGACGGCGCTGGTGCTGACGGTGAACGTGCTGCTGCGGCCGGTCGCGGGGTGGATCGACCGGCACAGGGCGCGGCGACAGCCGGAGGATGATGTGCTGGATGGGTGAGGCGATCCCTAACGCACCCCGGCGCCGCAGCCACGGCATGCTTGAGAGTGCGATCCGACATCGACAGGATGCTGAATGCGTGCCGGCGATCTGGTCAGGTTGGAAGGAGTATGTCACGTGCGGGATGGAGTGCGCGTCGCGACCCGTCTGGTAACGCTCGGCGTGCTATCTGCGTTGACGCTCATCCTGGTCGCGTCGTTGTCGCCTGGCGCATGGGCCTGTTCATGCGCGCCGCCCGGCGCGGCCGAATTCTCATTCTATCGCGCGCCGCTTGCGTTCCGTGGCCGCGTCGCTTCTGTGGAGAACCTGGACCAGCGGGCTGAACCACGGCAGCTGGCGACCGTCGATGTCATCGAGACTTGGAAGGGCAACCTATCCGGTCAGGTGGCCATCCACGCTGGCGGCCCGAACGGCGCTTGCGGCGTATCGCTTCGCGCAGGTGACGTTCACGTGTTCCTGCTTCACCCCGAGCCTACGGGGCGGCTCTCGACAAACGGCTGCAGCTTGGGTGCTGGTCGGCGCGTTGAGCCCTTGCTCGCCCGTTTCTCGCAAGACCTGCATGCGGCGGAAACCGCCATCCAGGCTGCGCCCGGCGCCCTCGCACCGTTGTTGGCACGGGCGCGGCTTCTACGATTCTGGCGCGATCACGAGCGTGCGCTTGCGGCCTATCGCGACGTCGCTGCGCGCGCGCCCGAGCTCGTCGAGCCGCACACCGGCATTGCACGCGTGCTGGCCGCGCAAGGGCGATCCGACGAGGCTGCGGCGGTTCTCGACGAGGCGCGTGCACGCCTTGGGGAGCGGCCCGAACTCCTTGCAGTCGCACGAATTGCACGCATCAATGCCGGAGACTTTGCCGATCTCGCGAATGTCGATTTCCGCGATGCGGACCTGACCGATGTCGACTTCTCGGGACACGATCTGCGCGGAGCCAACTTCACCGGCGCGTTTCTGACCCGCGTGCGCTTCAACGGCAGCAATCTTCGTGGCGCGCGGTTCGATGGAACGCGCTTCGCCGGCGCATACATGGAGCGTGCGGACCTGCAAGACTCAGTCTTCACCGCCTCGATCGGGTTTCCCGAAATCCGTGGAGCCGATCTGCGGCGTGCACGGCTTGAACGGGTCAGTTTTCCACCGTTTCAGAGCTTCCGTGACGCCAATCTCGAAGGCGCCACCGTTTTGGAAAGCCGGTTCGTGGCGCCCCTCATCGGCGATACGCGCCTCGCGGGTGCGCGCCTAACTTCGCTACGCATCACCGAGGCCTTCATCGTGAACCCGGATTTTGAGCACACCGACCTCCGCGACATTACGTTCAGGGACGCCCGCGTGTACCGGACGGAGACCGGCACTCAGGGCTCGCCTTTGACCCTGCATGACCTCCGCGGTGCGCGGCTCACTGACGTACGGATCGAGTAGGATCGCTACGCCCCAGGCGCATGGGAGCGCCGGGCGGCGGGGCATGACGGATCAACGTGTGGATGATGGCGACTGTCCCGCCCCCGCCGCCATGTCCGGCGGCGGCAGCGCCGTCCCCCTCGGCCCCAACCCGCCTCGCTCCTGCTGCCTGTCGCCACAAGCAGCGAGGACCAGGATCACCAACAAGGGCAGCAACATCACAACACGCATCATCCCCCCGGCTTAGCACGCGCCACGCCCCGCGCTACACACGCCCTGCTCCGAGACCCGCAGAAAGTCCCCCCGCATGCCCGACACCATCACCCCCATGATCGGCTTCATCGGCGGTTCCGGCGTCTATGACCTCGACGGCCTGGAGGACCGCGCCTGGGTGAAAATCCGCACCCCCTGGGGCGACCCGTCGGACGAGATCCTCACCGGCCGCCTGCACGGCGTGCGCGTGGCGTTCCTGCCGCGGCACGGGCGCGGGCACCCGACGCCGCCCTCGGCGCTCAACTACCGCGCCAATATCGACGCCATGAAACGGATCGGGTGCACGGAGCTGATCTCGCTCTCCGCCGTGGGCTCGTTGCGCGAGGACCTGCCGCCGGGCCACTTCGTCATCGTCGACCAGTTCATCGACCGCACCTTCGCGCGCGAGAAGTCGTTCTTCGGCACGGGCTGCGTGGCGCATGTCTCGGTCGCGCACCCGGTCTGCCCGCGCCTGGGCGATGCGCTGGAAGGCGCGGCGAAGGAGATCGGCCTGCCGCATACCCGCGGCGGCACGTACCTGGTCATGGAAGGCCCGCAGTTCAGCACCAAGGCCGAGAGCCTGCTCTATCGCCAATGGGGCTGCGCCGTGATCGGCATGACCAACATGCCCGAGGCGAAGTTGGCCCGCGAGGCGGAGCTTTGCTACGCGACCATGGCCATGGTGACCGATTTCGACTGCTGGCACCCCGACCACGACGCCGTCACGGTCGAGCAGGTGGTGAAGGTGCTGTTCTCCAACGCCGACCGCGCGCGCGCCGTGGTGCAGGCGGTGGTGCCGATGCTGGGCGCGGACCGCGGCCCCTGCCCCGCCGGCTGCGACCGAGCGCTGGACCACGCGCTGATCACCGCGCCCGAGAAGCGCGACCCGGACCTGCTGGCGAAGCTGGACGTCGTCGCCGGCCGCGTGCTGGCCTGACCGTCAGGCCCCGCGCGCCGGCAGCAGCCGCCCGATGAACAGGATCGGCCCGGTCGGCCGACCGGTCGGCGACCCGCCCGGCGGTTCCAGCGTGATCTCGATCAGCATCCCCGGCTCCGGCCGAATCGTCGCAGGCGTCACCGTCAGCCGCCCCTGCGGCGGAATCAGCCCCAGCGATGTCGGCGCCGTGGCCCCCTGCGGCAGCGCCCACAACTGCATGACGCGGTCCGGCGGCAGAGGCTGCGGGTTCAGCGCCGCCAGGCGCAGCGCGCCGCCATCGGCTTCCACCAGCCAGGCCGGCTGGTCCTGCTGGGTCAGCAGCACGGTCATCAGCGGCGGCTGAGGCACCGGGCGCATCACCAGGAACACCGCCAGCCCCGCCGCCACCACAGAAGCACCCAGCGCCCAGAACCGCCAGAAGCCGGAGGGCTTCACGGCCGGTGGCGGCGCGGCCGGACGCTCGCCCTTCAGCGCCGCCTCGATCCGGTCCCACAGGCCCGGCGGCGGCGCCTCCGGCAGCGCCAACGCGGTCAGTGGTGCCAGCCGCGCCTCCCAGGCCTCGACCGCGGCGCGCAGGTCGGGGTCGCTCGCCATGGCGCGCTCCACCTCCCGCGCGTCGTGGGTGTCGAGCGTGCCGAGCACGTATTCGCCGGCCATGGCATCGCGTTCGGCGGGATCGGTCGGGATCATGCCAGGCACTCCCGCAACGCCAGCAGCCCGCGCCTAATCCAGGACTTCACGGTGCCGAGCGGCGTGCCCAGGCGCTCCGCCACCTGCGGATGCGACAACCCGTGCACGAAGGCCAGGATGATCCCCTCGCGGTTCTTCGGCTCCAGCCCGGCCAGGCAGTCGCGCAGGCGCCGTCCTTCCGCACTGGCGGCCAGGCGTTCCTCGGCTTCCGGTGCGACGGCCACGTCGCCAAGCGCGGGGTCGTCGGTCGGCATCTCGCGCCCGCGGGCGCGAATGATGTCGAGCGCGGCATGGCGCACGATGCCGGCAAGCCAGGCCTCGGCATGGCCGCGCGCCGGGTCGAACTGCCCGGCACGGCGACTGATCTTCAGGAAGGCGTCCTGCACCGCATCGGCCGCCACGTCGCGGTCACGCAGGATGGCGTTGGCCACACCAAACAGGCGAACAGACTGCCGTTCATACACGGAACGCAGGGCCGCCTGGTCGCCATTGGCCACGGCGGCGAGCAATCGGGGCAGGTCGTCGTCAGCACGCATGGTCAGGTCCGAAGTGGCCATGGCTCCCCCGCCTCGGTCAAGCGAAACGACCCATTGCAGGAAGCGCGGGCGATCGTGATCATCACCCCTTCTACGGACGCAGGAGGCCTTCGGATGCAGCGCTTCACCCTTTCCCGCCGCGCGCTCGGCGCCACCGCCCTGGCACCCTTGGCCGCGCCCGCCTTCGCGCAGCCCGCGCCGATCCGCATCGGCGAGCTCAATTCCTACGCCCGCATGGCGGCCTTCGCGGTGCCCTACCGCAACGCCATGCAGCAGGCGCAGGACGCGATCAACGCCGCCGGCGGCGTGATGGGCGGGCGGCGCATCGAATTCGTCTTCCGCGACGATGGCTCGACGCCCGGCGACGCCGTGCGCGTGGCCGAGGAATTGCTGACGCGCGAGAACGTGTCGTTCCTGGCCGGCACCTTCCTGTCGAATGTCGGCCTCGCGGTGGCGGATTTCGCCAACCAGCGCAAGCGGCTGTTCCTGGCGACCGAACCGCTGACCGATGCCATCACCATGGCGCAGGGCAACCGCTACACATGGCGGGTGCGGCCTTCCACCTTCATGCAGACGCGCATGCTGGTGGACGCCATCCGCGGCAAGGATGTGAAGCGCTGGGCAATCGTCGCGCCCAACTACGAATACGGCCAGTCGGCGGCGGCGAACTTCAAGCGCCTGCTGCCCGCCGCCATCCCGGGGGCGGAGATCGTGGCGGAGCAGTTCCCGGCACTCGGCCGCGTCGATGCCGGTGCCACCGTCGGCGCGCTCGGCCAGTCGCGCCCGGATGGCATCTTCAACGTGCTGTTCGGCGCCGACCTGACGGCCTTCGTGCGCGAGGGCAACACGCGCGGGCTGTTCGAACGCCGTACCGTGGTGTCGCTGCTGACCGGCGAACCCGAATACCTGATCCCGCTCGGCGAGGAGACGCCGGAAGGCTGGATCGTCACCGGCTATCCCTGGGAACAGGTGACCGGGCTGCCGGCACACCAGGCCTTCGTGGAGGGCTACCGCGCCCGCTTCAACGACACGCCGCGCAAGGGCTCGCTGCTCGGCTACGTGACCGTGCAGATCATCGCCACGCTGCTGAACAAGGCCGGTACGCTCGAGACCGAGGCGCTGGTCGATGCGCTGGCCGACCTGCGCACCGACAGCATCGTGGGGCCGGTGGTGATGCGCGGCATCGACCACCAGGGCACGCTCGGCACCTGGGTGGGCGAGACGACGCTGCGCGGCCGCCAGGGCGCCATGAAGAACAGCCGCTACGCCGATGGCGCCGACTTCATGTTCCCGCCCGACGAGGTCCGCGCCGCGCGGCGGTCCACCTGACCATCAGGCATCGGAATAGCGCCAGCCGGGCCGCGTCATCTCGATCGGCGTTGGCCCGCGCTGCTGGACGTTGCGCGCCAGGATGTCGCCGAGCTTGCTGGTCGCGCCGATCAGCGCGAAGCCCCAGGGGGTGAAGGTGCGCTCGTTCCAGACGTGCTCGGACAGCAGCGGGTTGGTCAGCGCCTGGCTGAACGCATCGACCGCGACCATGCGCAGCAGCAGGCCGGGCAGCGGTGAATCCTCGACGCGATCCTCGGCCATGAGCCCGGGGTAGAATTCGACATGGTCGGGCTCGCCGTACAGGTCCTCCAGCAGCGCCGCGAGCGCCGGGTTGCTGGTGATGTCATCGAAGCTGATGGCGCGGTCCATGCCGAAGGCCTCGCGATAGGCGTTGTAGGTGGCGAGGCGATTCTTGCGCGCCTGAAGAACCGCGCGATCCTCGATATGGATCAGCGCCGGGCTGGTGTTGAGCGCGCCCAGTTCCCCCGCCGCCTGGGAGGCCGCGCCGGAGAAGGCGGCATCGAGCCCGACCTCCAGCAGCGGCCGGTTGTTCTGCAGGAAGTCGCCCAGCGGGATGGCGTGCGCGGGCGCCAGCTGGCCCGCCGGCCAGGCGATGGCATCGGGCATCAGCGAATGCCAGCGGTACAGCAGGCTGAATTCCACCGTCATCCAGTTCGGCCGGTTCCACGGCGCGTCCCACGCGACGGACGGGTCGGCGCGCAGCGCGAAGGGCAGCGGCGTGATGTGGTTGATGTAGTGCTCGACCACGATCTTGATGAAGATCGGGATGGTGATGTTGCGCGCCACCTGGAAGACGCGCTCGTCGTCCCATGCCGGGTTGCGCGCTTCGAGCTCACCGGCGATGCGGTTGTGCTCGCGCAGGAACAACGTGTTCATCATGGCGGTGTGCGGGGTGGAGTTCACGCGGTCCCCGCCCACGGCGAACAGCGTGTCGCGTTTCGCCGGCGGCAGGTTCTCATCGACCAGCGGCGGGTCGAGCGCGGCGAAGGCGGGGTCCGACAATTCCTTCGTGCCGGGCTTGTAGAGGAAGGGCGAGAATTCCTCGCCACCCGCGATCCGGCTTTTCAGCCGTCCCTTCTGGCCCGGCGCCTCCGCACGCAGCCGCAGCGCGAGCGCCTGTTCCGGCGTGCGGCCATACAGCGTGCACAGGTCGATCTCGTGGTTCGAAGTGGTGCGCGCCACGTTGTCGGGCCGGGTCCGCAGGAAGCCGTCGGTCAGGTATTGCGCGAAGGCCGGGAACAGGCAGGTGGATTTCGGCGAGATCAGCGCCTTGCCGGCCTGGCGCGCGAAGACCGCGCGCACCGTGTCCGGCGCCGGCTGCACCGGCACGTCCACCGGCGGCAAATGCCGTGCGAGGTAGCTGCGGTCGGTCAGCCCCTGCCAGGACGTGTAGTCGGACACGCTGCTCCAGGGATGCGGGCGGTTGCGGGTGGTGCCGACCGCGCGGTTCACCACCGCCGCGCTGGCCTTGCCCGACAGCCAGGCCCAGCCATCGATCACGCTGCCCGCCGCGTCGAACAGGCGGTCGCCGAGCCAATCGCCCATGACGGCTTCTCCCCTATGCCAATCCGTCGTCAGACTGCGGCCACGCCACGCGCCGGCGCTGTGCGGCAGCGTACAGACGGCGATTTGCGGCTGGACCCGCGCCCGACCACGCGGGATGCTCGGCACCGCTTCGGGGAGCGCAGCATGACGGCCGGCGGTCAGGCCTGATGGAATGGGAGTTCCTGCTGGTCCAGGCCCTGTCCGGGCTGGCCAGCGCATCATCGCTGTTCGTCATCGCCTCGGGCCTGACGATCGTGTTCGGCGTGACGCGCATCGTGAATTTCGCGCACGGGTCCTTCTACATGCTCGGCGCCTATGTGGCCGTGACGGTGGTGCCCTGGCTGCTGGAGATCGAACGATCGCCCTGGCTGTTCTTCGCGGGTGTGCTGGTGTCGGCGCTGGTGGTCGGTGCACTCGGCGTGGTGATGGAGGTGCTGCTGCTGCGGCGCATCTACCGCGTGCCGGAACTCTTCCAATTGCTGGCGACCTTCGGCGTGGTGCTGATCGTGCAGGATGTGGTGCTGCTGGTCTGGGGGCCGGTGGACATCCCTGGGCCGCGCGCACCGGGGCTGCGCCATGGCGTCGAGATCCTGGGCCAACGCTTCCCAGCCTATGAGCTGTTCCTGATCTTCGTGGGGCCGGCGGTGCTGGGCCTGCTATGGCTGCTGATGCACCGCACCCGCTTCGGCGTCCTGATCCGCGCCGCGACGCAGGACCGTGAGATGGTGGGGGCGCTTGGGGTGAACCAGGCGATGCTGTTCACCGGCACGCTCTTTCTTGGCGCCGCGCTCGCGGGGTTGGGCGGCGCACTGCAGATCCCGCGCGCCAGCGCCAATGGGCAGATGGACCTGTCGATCATCACCGAGGCTTTCGTCGTGACGGTGATCGGCGGCATGGGATCGGTGCCGGGCGCCTTCATCGCGGCGGTGCTGATCGGGTTGTTGCAGGCCTTCGGCGTGCTGGTGTTTCCGAAGATCACGCTGGTGCTGGTGTTCCTGCTGATGGCGGCGGTGCTGGTGGTGAAGCCCTGGGGATTGCTGGGGCGCCCGGAAGCCGTCGCGGGACGCGCGGTGCTGCCGGAGGGAATTCTCGACCCCGGGCGGCTGGATGGCGCGGGCAAGGCGCTGGCGGCGCTGGCACTGGCCGGCGTGCTGGCGCTGCCCCTGCTGGATGCCTACGCCGTGAAGGTCGGGACCGAGGTGTTGATCCTCGCGCTGGCCGCCTTCTCGCTGAACTTCCTGGTCGGCAATGGCGGCATCGTCTCCTTCGGGCATGCGGCCTATTTCGGTCTCGGCGCCTACGGGGCGGGGCTGCTGGTGGTGCGGGGCGGCGTGCCGATGGAAGCCTCGCTCCTGGCCGCACCCCTTGCGGGAGGGGCCTTCGCGGCGCTGTTCGGCTTCTTCGTGGTGCGTCTGTCGGGCATCTACCTGGCGATGCTGACGCTGGCCTTCGCGCAGATCGCCTATGCCGTGGTGTTCCAGTGGGTCGAGGTGACCGGCGGCGACAACGGCCTGGTCGGGGTATGGCCCTCGCGCTGGGCGGCGTCGCGGGAGGTGTATCACTACATCGTCGCGGCGGTGACGATCGCCGCCATCATCTTCCTGCGCCGGGTGATCCACGCACCCTTCGGCGCGACGCTGCGCGCCGCACGCGATTCCGCGCAGCGGGCGGATGCGATCGGCGTGGATGTGCGCATGCATCGTTGGCTCGGCTTCACGCTGGCGGGTGCGGCGGCGGGGCTGGCGGGCGGGCTTTATGCCTTCTCGAAAGGGTCGATCGACCCGACGCTGCTCGGCATCCCCATGAGCGTGGATTTCCTGGCGATGCTGCTGCTGGGCGGCATCCAGTCGGTGCTGGGGCCGATCGCGGGTGCTGCGGCGTTCCATGCGGTGAAGGACTTCTTCATGCCGCTGACGGACCACTGGCGGCTGTTCCTCGGCCTGTCGATCATCGCCATGGTGCTGGTGTTCCCGCGCGGGTTGGCGGGCGCCTGGGCTTCGCTGCGCAGGCGCCCGGCATGACGCTGCTGGCGGCCGAGGGCCTGACCAAGCGCTTCGGCGGCGTGCTCGCCGCGAAGGACGTGACCTTCGCGCTGGAAGCCGGCGAGATGCTGGCGATCATCGGCCCGAACGGCGCGGGCAAGTCCACCACCTTCAACATGGTGGGCGGACAGCTGCGCCCCGATGCAGGGCGCGTGACGCTGGCCGGCCAGGACATCACGGGCATCGCGCCGCGCGCGGTGTGCCGGCTCGGTGTGGGCCGCACCTTCCAGGTGGCACAGACCTTCCTGTCCTTCTCCGTGCTCGGCAACGTGCAGATGGCGTTGATCGCGCATCATGGCCAGACGCGGCGGCTGCTGGCGGATGCGGCCGCGATGCATCGCGACGACGCGCTGGCGCTGCTGGATCGCGTCGGCATGGCGGCGCAGGCGGCGCGACCGATCGGGGAGCTCGCCTATGGCGACGTGAAGCGCGTGGAACTCGCCATCGCGCTGGCGGCGGCGCCGCGCCTGCTGCTGATGGACGAACCCACCGCCGGCATGGCACCGGCCGAGCGCACCGCCCTGATGGCGCTGGTCGCCGGCATCGCGCGGGGCCAGGGCATCGGTGTGTTGTTCACCGAACACGACATGGACGCCGTCTTCGCCCATGCCGACCGCATCCTGGTGCTGGTGCGCGGCGAGATCATCGCACGCGGCACGCCCGACCAGGTGCGTGCCGACCCGGAAGTCCAGCGCGTCTACCTCGGCCATTCCGGCACGCGGGCCGCAGCCCGCGCGCAGCGTGCCCATGGCTGAGCACGTGCTGGAGGTGACCGGGCTTCGCGCCGGCTACGGCCCGGCCGAGGTGCTGTTCGGGGTGGAGCTTCACCTTGCGCGCGGCGAAGTGGCGGCGCTGATGGGACGCAACGGCGCGGGAAAATCCACCACGCTGAAGGCGATCATGGGCCTGCTGCCACCACGCGCGGGATCCATTCGCTTCGCCGGGCAGGAGATCGCGGGTGCCGCGGCGTATCGTATCGCACGCATGGGCCTCGGTTATGTACCGGAGGAACGACGCATCTTCACCGACCTGACGGTGGCGGAGAACCTTGATGTCGGGCGCCGCGCCGCGCCAGCCGGGCGCGCACCCTGGACGCCCGAACGCCTGTTCCAGATCTTTCCCAACCTGGCCGAGATGCGCCACCGTCGCGGCGGTGCAATGTCGGGTGGCGAACAGCAGATGCTCACCATCGCGCGCACCCTGATGGGCAATCCGGAAGCGGTGCTGCTGGACGAACCGTCGGAAGGCCTGGCGCCGGTGATCGTGGAGCAGATGGCCGAGGCGGTGCTGCGCATGAAGGCCGAGGGAATTGCCGTGCTGGTGTCGGAACAGAACCTCGACTTCGCCGCCGCCGTCGCCGACCGCGCGTTGATCCTGGAGAAGGGCAGCGTGCGCTGGCAGGGCAGCATCGCCACGCTCGAAGCGGACGAGGATGTCCGCCGCGCCTACCTGACGGTGTGACGCGCATGGCAAGGCGGATCGCCGGCATCGACGTGGGCGGCACCTTCACCGACCTGGTGATGCAGGATGCCGATGGCTCCATCCGCATCGCGAAGGTGCCCACCACGGCGGCGAACCAGGCCGGCGGCGTGCTGGCGGCAATCGCGGCGGCGGGCACCACGCCCGCCGCGCTGGACCTGATCGTGCATGGCACGACGGCAACGACGAACGCCGTGCTGGAACGCAAGCTGGCGAAGGTCGGGCTGATCACCACGGCAGGATTCCGCGACGTGCTGGAGCTCGGCCGCCGCACCCGCCCGCGCGCCTATGGCATGACCGGGTCCTTCGAGCCGCTGGTGCCGCGCGAATTGCGGCGCGAAGTCGCGGAGCGCATGGATGCGCGCGGCGCGGTGGTCACGCCGCTGGACGAGGCCGCGGTGGAACGCGAGGTGCGCGCGCTGCTTGCCGAAGGCTGCGAGGCGCTGGTCATCCACTTCCTGCACGCCTACGCGAACCCCGCGCATGAACGGCGCGCCGGCGAGATCGCGCATGCGCTGTGGCCCAATGGCTACGTCACCCTCGGCCACGCGCTGCTGTCGGAATTCCGCGAATACGAACGCGGCACCACGGCGAGCGTGAACGCGGCCGTACAACCGGTGCTCGACCGCTACATCCGCCACTTGCAGGACCGCCTGGCTGAGGCCGGCCACGCGCGCGACCTGCTGGTGATGAACGGCAATGGCGGCACCGTGCCGGCACGCGCGGTGGCGGCGGAGGCGGCCAAGACCGTGATGTCCGGTCCGGCCTCCGGCGTCATGGCTGCGGCCGCGACGCTCGTGCAGTCGGGCGTGGTGAACGCCATCACCTGCGACATGGGCGGGACATCCACCGATGTGGCGCTGATCGCCGGCGGCGTGCCGGAGGTCTCGGCGGAGCTGTCCATCGCCTACGGGTTGCCGATCCACCTGCCGATGGTCGATGTGCGCACGGTCGGCGCGGGCGGTGGGTCGGTCGCCTGGATCGATCGCGGCGGCATGCTGCGCGTCGGGCCCGAAAGCGCGGGCAGCGCGCCTGGGCCGATCTGCTACGGGCGCGGTGGGACGCGCCCGACGGTGACGGATGCGAACCTTCTGCTCGGGCGGCTCGACCCCGATGCGCTGCTGGGGACCGGGCGGCGCGTCGATGTCGATGACGTGCGCGACGCCTTCGCGCGGGAGATCGGCGACCCGCTCGGCATGACGCCCGAGCAAGCGGCCGCGGCGGTGATCCGGCTGGCGAACGTGCTGATGGCCGGCGCAATCCGGATGGTGTCGCTGTCGCGCGGCCACGACCCGCGCGACTTCGCGCTGTTTGCCTTCGGCGGCGCGGGGCCGCTGCATGCGGTCGCGCTGGCGCGCGAGATCGGCATCCCCGCGGTGTTCGTCCCGTACCGCCCCGGATTGACCAATGCGCTCGGCTGCCTGGTGGCGGACCTGCGGCAGGATGTGGTGAACACGCTGAACCGCGGGCTCGACGACATTCCCGAAGGTGAGATCGCTGGCGTGCTGGCCGCGCAAGCCGCGCGCGCGCGCGCTGCGGTCGAAGCCGGGGGCGCCGAGGTGCAAAGGATCGAGACACGCCACGTCGCCGAGATGCAGTTCCGTGGCCAGACGCATCTGATCCGCGTGCCGCTGGCCTCTGCCGCGCCATCGCGCGGCGAAGTGCAGGCCGCCTTCGAGGCCGCCTATTTTGCGCGCTTCCAGGTGCGCCTTCCGGAGATCCGCGCGGTGCTGGTGAACCTGGCCACCAGTGTGGTTGGTCGGCGCCCCGCCTTCGACCTGCGGGCGCTGGCGGTCGGGCATGCTGGGGCGGCGCGTATCGGCACACGCCGGCTGCACGCCGATGGGGCCTGGCACGAGGCCGCCGTGTGGCAGCGCGAAGCGCTCGCGGAGGGCACGCGGATCGCCGGGCCTGCCGTGCTCCAGCAGGCCGATGCGACCACCATCCTCGAACCCGGCAGTGCGGCGGTGGTCGATGCGCTCGGCAATCTCAGGATCAGCGCGTGATGGACGCCCTCACCCTCGCCGTCATCCAGGCCGCGCTCACGCAGATCTGCAACGAGATGGACCTGGCCTTCTCGCGTGCCGCCTTCTCCCCCGTGATCGCCGAGGCCGATGACCGATCGGATGGCATCTACGCGGCCGAGGATGGCGCGCTGATCGCGCAGGGCGAGGGCGGCCTGCCCGTCTTCGTCGGCGCCATGCAGCACAGCGCCGGACACATCATCCGCCTGATCCGCGAGGGCGCGGTCGCGGCGCCCGAACCCGGCGACGTCTACATCGTCAACGACCCGTATCTCGGCGGCACGCATCTGATGGATGTGCGCTTCGCGCGCCCCTTCTTCGTGGATGGCGCGTTGTTCTGCTGGCTGCAGAACACCGGCCACTGGCCGGACACCGGCGGCATGGTGCCCGGCGGGTTCTCCGCACATGCGACCGAGGTCGAGCAGGAAGGCCTGCGACTGCCACCGGTGAAGCTGTTCAAGCGCGGGGAAATCGACCGCGAGATCCTGTCCATCATCCAGTCCAACATCCGCGTCGCCGACCAGCGCATCGGCGACATCAAGGCGCAGGCGGCCGCGCTGCTGGTGGGCGAAAGGCGCCTGTCGGAGATCGTCGCGCGCTACGGCGCCGCCACGCTGAAGCAGGCCATCGCACTGATCCGCGAACGCGCCGCCGACCGCATGCGCGCCGAGATCCGCCGCATGCCCGAGGCCACCTGGAGCGCCGAGGCCTTCGTCGACTCCGACGGCGTGGTCGACGAACCGCTGCGCATCGCGCTCGCCGTCACGCGGGTCGGCGACACGCTGACCTTCGACTTCACCGGATCATCGAAGCCCTGCGCTGGGCCGATGAATTCCGTCTGGGCCACGACATTCTCCGCGGTCTGTCTCGGCGTGAAGCACATCTTTCCCGATGTGCCGATCAATGCCGGCACCTTCGCGCCGCTGAACATCCTCCGCCCCGAGGGCACGTTCCTCGACGCACGCTATCCGCGCCCGGTGTCCGGCTGCGCGGCGGAGGTCAGCCAGCGCATCGCCGAGGCGGTCTTCCTCTGCCTGGTCCAGGCGCTGCCCGACGAGGTCACCGCGGCACCGGCCGGGACCTCCGGCAATTTCGCAATGGGCGGCACCGACCCCGCGCGCGATGCGTCCTACGTGATGTACCAGATCACCGGCGGCGGCTACGGCGGCAATGCACGCGAGGACGGGCTGAGCAACGGGTGTTCGACCATCGGCATCAGCAAGACCGCGCCTGTCGAGGTGATGGAGCAATACTACCCCATCCTGTTCACGCGCTTCGCGCTGCGCGAGGCCTCGGGCGGCGCCGGCCTGCATCGCGGGGGCTTCGGCGTGCACTACGAGGTGGCATTGCTGCGCGGCGAGGCGCGCGCATCCTTCGTGATGGATCATGGCCGCTTTGGCCCGCCCGGCGTCCTCGGCGGCGCCGACGGCGCACCGAACGAAGTGCGCATCCATCGCAGCGGCACCACCACGATCCCCCTGCACCTGTCGAAGGACCAGGGCATCGCGCTGGCGCCCGGCGACCGCGTGGAGGTGAGAACGCCCGGCGGCGGCGGCTATGGCGATCCCTTCGCGCGCGATCCACTGCTGGTCGCGCGCGATGTCCGGCGTGGCTACTACGACGTCGCGCAGGCCGCCGCGCTGTGGGGCGTGGCGATCCGTGACGGCGCGGTCGATACCGCCGCTACGGCCACGCTGCGCCGGGGGCGCGCGGCATGAGCGCGTATCACCGCCCACGCACGCTGGACGACGCGCTGGCCATCCGTGCCGCGACCGGCGCGCTGCCGCTGGCCGGCGGCACCGACATCCATCCGCTGCGCACCGCGCGCGCCGCCTGGGGCGAACCCTGGACGATTCCGGTGCTCGACCTTTCCGCCGTTCCCGGCCTCGATGGCATCACCGAGACGGCGCAGGGCTGGCGCATCGGCGCGCGCACCACCTGGACCGCCATCGCGGAGGCCCCCCTGCCGCCGCTGTTCGACGGGTTGCGCGCCGCGGCGCGCGAGGTCGGCGGTCGCCAGGTGCAGAACCGCGGCACCATCGCGGGCAACCTCGTCACCGCCTCGCCGGCCGGCGATGGCATACCGAACCTGCTCGTGCTGGATGCGATGGTGGAACTGTCATCGTCCAGCGGTACGCGGCGCCTGGCCGTCGCGGATTTCGTCACCGGCTACCGCGCCACGGTGCTGGCGCCGGGCGAGATCGTCACGGCGCTGCTTGTCCCGCGCTGCGACGGCGGGCGCGGGCGCTTCGAGAAGCTCGGTGCGCGGCGCTACATGGTCATTTCCATCGCCATGGCGGCGGCGGTGATCCGCTGCGACGGGTCGCGCATCCTGGACGCGCGCATCGCGGTCGGTGCGTGTTCACCGGTCGCCCGGCGCCTGCCGATGCTCGAGTCGGCGCTGCGCGGCGCGGAACTGACGCAGGCCGCGCGCATTCCGGGCATCGCGCATCTTGCTCCGCTGGCGCCGATCGCTGATATCCGCGCCTCCGCCGAATACCGCGCGGACGCCGTTCTGGTCCTGTTGCGCGACCTGCTGGCGGGCTTCACGGCATGATCGCGCTGCTGGTCAACGGCACGCGCCACGATGTCGCCGCCCACCCCTTCGCGCCCCTGTCGGACACGCTGCGCGAGGGCCTCGGCCTGACCGGCACCAAGGAAGGCTGCAATGCCGGGGATTGCGGCGCCTGCACGGTCCTGATGGATGGCGCGCAGGTCTGCGCCTGCCTCGTCTCGACCGCGCAGGCGGAAGGCGCGGCGATCACCACCATCGAAGCCGACGACCCGCTGCTCGATGGGCTGCGCGCCGCCTTCCTCGCGCGCGGCGCGGCGCAGTGCGGCATCTGCACGCCGGGGATGCTGATGGCGGCACTCGACCTGCTGCGCCGAAGCCCCGCGCCCGATCGTAGGGCTGTCGAGAATGCGCTCGGCGGTGTGCTGTGCCGCTGCACCGGCTACCTGCAGATCATCGACGCGGTGCTGGATGCCGCGCAGGGCACGACCGCCGCCGTGCCGGACAGCACCGCGGTCGGCGCCGCGATGCCGCGGCTCGACGGTGCCGCCAAGGTCGCGGGCACCGAACGCTACGGGGCCGATGCGGCACCGGCCGATGCGCTCTGGCTGCGCGTGGTGCGCTCACCCCACGCGAGCGCACGCTTCACGCTGGGGGACCTGGATGCGGCGCGCGACGCGCATGGCCTGGTCGCCATCCTTTCGGCGCGCGACATCCCCGGTGTGAACGCCTTCGGCATCATGCCGAACCTCAAGGACCAACCGGTTTTCGCGGAGGATTTCGTACGCCACCGCGGTGAGGCGGTGCTGGGTCTGCTCGGCACGCGCGACGCGATCGCCACCGTACACGACGTCGACCTGCCCATCATCTGGCACCCGTTGCCGCCGCTGCTGGGCGTCGATGCCGCCCTTGCGGACGAAGCGCCGCAGCTGCATGCCCACGCGCCCGGCAACATCCTGGTCCGCGGCCAGCTGCGCAGCGGCGATGCCGAGGGCGCGCTGGCAGCCAGCGCCGCCCGCGCGGAAGGCCGCTTCACCACCACCTTCGTCGAACACGCCTACATCGAACCCGAGGCCGGCCACGCGCTGGCTGGCGGCCTTACCATCGCCGCCTGCACCCAGGCACCGGTGATGGACCGCGAGGAGACCGCGCGCGTGCTCGGTGTGCCGGAGGCGAGCGTGCGCATCATTCCCACCGGCTGCGGCGGCGGCTTCGGCGGCAAGCTGGATGTTTCGGTGCAGCCGCTGCTGGCCGTCGCGGCGCACGTGACGAACCGCCCCGTGCGCATGACCTATACGCGCACCGAGAGCATGGCGGCCTCGACCAAGCGCCACCCAGCGCGTCTGCACGCGCGCATGGCGGCCGACGCCGATGGCTGCTTCACGGCCTTCACGCTCGATGGCGATTTCGACACCGGCGCCTATGCCTCCTGGGGCCCGACCGTCGCGAACCGCGTGCCGGTGCATGCCTGCGGCCCCTATCGCGTGCCGAACGTGCTGGCGCGCACGCGCGCGGTGCACACCAACGCGCCGCCCTCCGGCGCCTTCCGCGGCTTCGGCGTGCCGCAGGCGGCGATCGCGACCGAGGCGCTGGTGGATGACCTTGCCGAGACGCTGGGCCTGGACCGCTGGGCGATCCGCCGCCTGAACGCGATCGGCCGCGGCGACACGACGCCGTCCGGCCAGGTGCTGCACGCCTCCGCGGGCCTTCCCGAGTGCCTCGATGCGCTGAAGTCGGACTGGGATGCGGCGCTGGCACGCGTTGCCGCGCACAACGCGGCGCAGCCGCGCGAACGGCTCGGCGCCGGCATCGCATGCATGTGGTACGGCTGCGGCAATACCGCGCTGTCGAATCCATCCACCATGCGCATCACGCTGGCGCGCGACGGGACGCTCACGCTGTTCAACG